>NZ_CP107961.1:337220-674441 GCF_036077095.1 Streptomyces sp. NBC_00376
CGCGGCGGAGCGGCGCGGCGTCCTGTGCGCCCTGCCCTTCCTGCCGCTGGGACCGCACGCCGTCCACCTCACCGACGACGCCCTGCGCACCAACGACAACCGGCTCATCGCCGCCGCACTCGGCCCCTACGCACGGGTCCACCTCGACCAGTACCGCTGGCGCCAGGCCGTCCTCAAGTGCCTCTTCACCGGAATCCCGCTGGCCAAGGTGGCCGGACTGCACGAACGCCGGGACGCCGAACTGGCCCGGATGGCCGTCGGCTTCGCGACCGAGCGCCGCGCGGCCGGCCGCACCGTACCCGCCGACCTGTGGCTGGTCGCCACCCACGACAGCTGAGCACCGCCCCCGGCCCGCGACGGAGCCGGGCCACACACCCCGACGGAGATTGGCCATGCGTATATTCGACCCGCACATCCACATGACGTCCCGGACCACCGACGACTACCGGGCCATGTACGACGCAGGTGTACGCGCCCTGGTGGAACCGGCCTTCTGGCTCGGCCAGCCACGTACCCACCCGGCCAGCTTCGCCGACTACTTCGACGCCCTGCTCGGCTGGGAGCCCTACCGCGCCGCCCAGTTCGGCATCCGGCACCACTGCACCATCGGACTCAACCCGAAGGAGGCCAACGACCCGCGCTGCACCCCCGTGCTCGACCTGCTGCCGCGCTACCTCGCCAAGGACTCCGTCGTAGCGGTCGGGGAGATCGGCTACGACACCATGACCGACGCGGAGGAGCACGCGTTCGCCGCGCAGCTCGACCTCGCCGTCGAGTTCGGGCTGCCCGCACTCGTCCACACCCCGCACCGCGACAAGGCCGGCGGCACCGCCCGCTCCCTGGCCGTCATCGAGGAGTCCGGGATCGAACCCGGCCACGTCGTCCTCGACCACCTCAACGAGGTCACCGTCACCGAGGTCGTCGGAACCGGCTGCTGGATGGGGTTCTCCATATATCCGGACACCAAGATGACCCCGCAGCGGATGGTCGACATCCTCAAAAAGTACGGAACGGAGCACATGCTGGTGAACTCGGCGGCGGACTGGGGACACAGCGATCCCCTGCTCACGAGGATCACCGCGGAAGCCATGCTCGAAGCCGGTTTCGACGAGGATGATGTCGACCGTGTCATGTGGCGCAACCCGGTCACGTTCTACGGGCAGTCGGGCAGGCTTGACCTGGACGGTTACAACGATGTGCAGGCCGCGGGGCTGTACGCCGGAAATTCGATCGCCCGCGGCGGCAGTTGAGGTCGATACATCATGCGTCTGCACCACTCGGACTCCACCACCATCCACCTCGCCTACTGCACCAACGTGCATCCGGCGGAGACCCTCGACGGAATCACGGCCCAGCTCACCGACCACGCGGAACAGGTGCGCCAGCACCTCGGCACCGACCTCGTGGGCCTCGGCCTCTGGCTCCCCGCCGACGTGGCCCACCACCTCGCCGACCACCCCGCCGACACCGCCGCGCTGCGCCGGGCCCTGACCACCCGGGGCCTGGAGACCGTCACCCTCAACGGCTTCCCCTACCGAGGCTTCCACACCCCCGTCGTCAAACGCGGCGTGTACTTCCCCGACTGGTCCGAGCCGTCCCGCCTGACCTACACCCTCAACCTCGCCAAGGTGCTCGCCGGACTGCTCCCCGACGACGCCGCCCGCGGCTCCATATCCACCCTGCCGCTGGCCTGGCGCACCCCCTGGACCGGCGTGCAGCGCTCCACCGCCGCCCGGCACCTCGACGACCTCGCCGCCGGACTCAAGCAGATCGAGGCCGAGACCGGCCGCACCATCCGCGTCGGCCTGGAACCCGAACCCGGCTGCGTCGCCGAGACCACCGCCCAGGCATCCCGGGCCATCGCCGGCGCCGACCACGACTGGATCGGCCTGTGCCTGGACGCCTGCCACCTCGCCGTCCAGCACGAGGACCCGTCGAGCGCCGTCGCCGCCCTCGTCGCCGAAGGCGTGCCCATCGTCAAGCTCCAGGCGTCCTCCGCCCTCGTCGCCGACACACCCGCCGACGCCGAGTCCCGCGAGGCGCTGCGCCCCTTCGCCGAACCCCGCTTCCTGCACCAGGTCCGCGAACAGCGCCCCGACGGCACCCTGCACGGCTCCGACGACCTCGCCCCCGCCCTCGCGGGCGCCCTGCCCGGCGACGCGCCCTGGCGCATCCACTACCACGTACCCCTGCACGACCAGCCCGAGCCGCCGCTGCGCAACACCAGCGACTCCCTCCAGGAGACCCTGCGGGCGACGTTCGGCGGGGAACACCCCCTCACCGACCACGTCGAGGTCGAGACATACACCTGGGACGTCCTGCCCGCCGGGCTCCGGCCCACCGGGGCGGCCGGCATAGCCGCCGGGATCGCCACCGAACTCGAATGGACACACGGCGAGTTGATCCGGCTCGGCCTCACCGAGCACGGGGGAGGCACCCCATGACCGACCGCCAGGTCGCGGTCCTGTGCACCGTCGGCCTCACCCCCCGCCTCATCGGCGAGATGCCGCACGTCGCGGCCATCGGCCAGGAGGGCTTCACCGCCCGGCTCGACACCGTCTTCCCCGCGGTCACCGCCACCGTCCAGGCCACCCTCACCACCGGCCTGCTACCCCGCGACCACGGGGCCGTCGCCAACGGCTGGTACCACCGCGACCACGGCGAGGTCATGATGTGGCGCCAGCACAACGCCCTGGTCCAGGGCGAGAAGGTGTGGCAGGCCGCCCGGAAGCAGGACCCCGGACACAGCACCGCCTACCTGTGCTGGTGGTGGGCCATGGGCGCGGACGTCGACACCGTGCTGACGCCGCGACCCGTCTACCACTACGACGGCCGCAAGTCCCCCGACTGCTACACCAAACCCGCCGGGCTGCGCGATGAACTCACCGCCCGCCAGGGCGAGTTCCCCCTCTTCAACTACTGGGGGCCGACCGCCTCCATCGCCTCCACCCGGTGGATCGCCGGCGCCGCCCGCCATGTCGTCGACACCCGCCGCCCCGACCTGTCGTTCATCTACGTGCCCCACCTCGACTACGACCTCCAGCGCTACGGCCCCGACAGCCCCCAGGCGGTGCGCGCCGCCCGCGAGGCCGACGCCGCGCTCGCCCCGCTCCTCGGCGACCTGCGCGACCGGGGGACCACCGTCGTCGCCCTCAGCGAGTACGGCATCAGCCCCGTCTCCAGGCCCGTCGACATCAACCGCGCCCTGCGCCGCGAGGGGCTCCTCTCCGTCTACAGCCAGCGCGGCATGGAGTACCTGGACCCCTGCACCTCCCGCGCGTTCGCCGTGGCCGACCACCAGGCCGCCCATGTGTACGTCGCCGACCCCGCCGACATACCGCGCGTCCGCGACGTGCTGAAGCGCACCGAGGGCGTCGACGAGATCTGGGACCGCACCGAGCAGGCCACGTACGGCATCGACCACCCCAACGCGGGCGAGCTGGTCGCCGTCGCCGAACCGGACGCCTGGTTCACGTACTACTACTGGCTCGACGACACCCGCGCCCCCGACTTCGCCCGCGGCGTCGAGATCCACCGCAAACCGGGCTACGACCCGGCCGAACTCTTCTTCGACCCCGCCGACAAGGCGGTGAAGGCGAAGGCAGCACTCACCCTGTTGCGCAAGAAGGCCGGGATGCGCGCACCGCTCACCGTGGTGCCGCTCGACCCGGCCCATGTCAGAGGCAGCCACGGACGGCTGCCCCAGGACCACCGGGACGGGCCGCTGCTGCTGTGCTCCGACCCGGGGCAGGAACGGGACCGCTACCACGCCACCGAGGTGAAGGACTTGCTCCTGCGCCTCAACGGACTGGCCTGAGACCGGCCGTATCGAAAGGATCGAGAGGAGGCCAGATGACACCTCGGCGGAGTACCGCGATCAGCGAGGTGCGCATACCCCGACCGGCGCTCGAAGCGGTTCGCCGGATGCAGGAGTCGGGCGAGATCCACGTGTGGTGGTGGCCGCTCGGCGCACGGACCGACCCGGCGGACTACGCCGTTCTCGACGAGGTGGAGCGGGGCCGGGCCCAGCGCTTCCACGCCGAGGCGGACGCCGCCGCGTTCACCGCCACCCGGGCCGGTGCCCGGCGGGCCGTGGCCGGGCTGCTCGGCGTCGAACCGGGAGAGGTCGGCTTCGGCCGGCGGATCTGCCCCGGCTGCGGCGACCGGGAGCACGGCCCGCCGGCCGTCACCGACCCGCCGGTCCCGCTCGCGGTCAGCCTGTCCCGCACGGCGGGGGCCGGAGCCCTCGCGGTACGGGCGGGCAACTGGGTGGGCGTCGACGTGGAGGCCCTGCGGCCGGTCGAACCGGCCGGCCTGGCCGAGGTGGTCCTCACCGACCCGGAGAGCGCGTACGTCCTCGGCCTGCCCCCGGGCCCGGCCAGGGACGCCGCCTTCCACCGGGCCTGGACCCGCAAGGAGGCGGTGGTCAAGGCCGTCGGCCTCGGCCTGCTGGGCATGCCGCTCAACACGCTGGACGTCGCTCCGGCGCAGGACGGCCCCGTGCGGGTGGTGCACCGCTACCGCGGTGAGGAAACGCGGTGGCAGGTGACGGACGTCGACATCGGCGACCGCTGGGCGGCCTCCGTGGCCCGCCCGGAGACCAGCCCCCCGGGCCCGGTCCACACCCACGCCCCGGCGTGACGACGGGCTTCGCGCCGCAAGATCCCCTTCTTGCGGCGCGAAGCCATGCCCGGACCCCGCCGCGCCCTCCCCGCCCCCGGAGTCCCGGTGGCCCGCACCGGACACAACACACTCGCACCGGCGTCGCGGGCCGGCGCGGCGGCCCCGGCCCGGCGACGATTGCCTGGTCAACTGGCCGAAAAAGACACTAAGTAGATCGAATATAGAACTACGGGCCACGCTCGACCCGATGCCATATACGCTCGAAAATCATCCCCTTGAGACCCGGAACCGCACTACGGAGAGGACAGGTCGCAACATGGTGACCGAGACGAGCCGCCCTTCCCTCGACAACGGCTACAACACGGTCAACCGGGGGCACGCCCTTCGTCTGGCCGACGTGACCAAGGTGTACGGCAAGAACGGCCGCGGCGTGCGTGCCCTGGACGGGGTCTCCGTGGGGATCGAGCGCGGCTCCTTCACCGCTGTGATGGGCCCGTCGGGTTCCGGCAAGTCGACGTTCCTGCACTGCGCGGCCGGCCTCGACAAGCCGACCACCGGCCAGTCCTACATCGGTGACACCCAGCTCAACGACATGAACGAGACCCAGCTGACGAAGCTGCGCCGCCAGCGCATCGGCTTCGTCTTCCAGGCGTTCAACCTCATCCCGTCCCTGTCGGTCCGCCAGAACGTCGAGCTGCCCCTGCGCCTCGCGGGCGAGAGCCTCGACAACAACTGGCTCGACGAGATCCTCGGCCGCGTCGGCCTGGGCGGCCGGGCCGCCCACCGGCCCGCCGAGCTCTCCGGCGGCCAGCAGCAGCGCGTCGCCATCGCCCGAGCCCTCATCACCCGGCCCGACGTCATCTTCGGCGACGAGCCGACCGGCGCCCTCGACACCGTGACCGCCAAGGAGATCCTCTCCCTGCTGCGCGACTGCGTGAACGAGACCGGCCAGACCGTCGTCATGGTCACCCACGACCCGGTCGCCGCCTCGTACGCCGACACCGTCCTCTTCCTGGCCGACGGCAAGATCGCCGGAAAGATGGACTCCCCGACCGCCGACCGCGTCGCCGAGCGCATGACACACCTGGGAGCGTGGGCCTGATGCTGCGCTACGCACTGCAGACGCTCAAGGCCAGGAAGGGCGGCTTCATCGGCGCCTTCCTCGCCCTGTTCTGCGCCGCCGCCCTGGTCACGGCCTGCGGCATCCTCCTGGAGACCGGGCTGCGCGGCACCATCGCCACCGAGCGCTACGCCGCCGCCCCGGTCGTCGTCGGCGCCGACCAGAACGTCCACCAGACCACCATCAAGAAGAAGAAGGGCAAGGTCAAGGAGAAGCACAAGGCGAAGCCGCTGGCCGAGCGGGTCTGGCTGCCCGAGGGCACCACCACGAAACTCGCCGCCTTACCCGGTGTCCGCAAGGCGGTCCCCGAGACGAACTTCCCGGCGTACGCGGTCGGCCCCCAGGGCCAGATCGTGCCGGGCATCGACGGCAAGCCGTCCTACGGCCACGCCTGGACCTCCGCCGCGCTGACCCCGTTCGAGCTGACCGACGGCAAGGCACCCGCGGGCGCCGACGAGGTCGTCCTCGACCGGGAACTCGCGGCCCGTACCGGCCTCAAGACCGGCAGCAGCGTCGTCGTCCAGTCGACCGGCGCCCCGACGACGTACAAGGTCAGCGGCATCGCCGCGGCCCAGGGCGGTGACCTGCACCAGCAGACCTCGCTGTTCTTCTCCGACGAGACCGCCCGCGAGCTCTCCGGACGGGCCGGCCAGGTCGCGACCATCGGCCTGCTGCCCAAGCCCGGCGTCTCCACGAGCGAACTCGCCGACCAGGCCGAGAAGGCCCTCGACGGCGACGGCCGCAAGTACGCCATCGCCACCGGTGGCGAGCGCGGCCCCATCGAGTTCCTCGACGCGGGCAAGGCCCGGGTCAAGCTCGTCTCCATGGGCGGCGCCATGGGCGGTACGTCGCTGCTCGTCGCGATCCTCGTCGTCGTCGGCACCTTCGCGCTCTCCATCCAGCAGCGCTACCGCGAACTCGCCCTGCTGCGCGCCATCGCCGCGACCCCCAAGCAGGTCCGTCAGCTGATCGGCCGCGAGGCCCTGATCATCGGCGGCCTCGCGGGCGGCCTCGGCTCGGTCGTGGGCCTGCCCATCGCGTACTGGCTGCACAGCAAGTTCATCGACTTCAAGGCCATCCCCGACACCCTCGAACTCACCTTCAGCTTCGTGCCGTTCACCGCCGCCGTCGGCGCCGCACTGCTCGGGGCGTGGGTCGCGGCCCGCATCTCCGCCCGCCGCACCGCCCGCATCCGCCCGGCCGAGGCCCTGTCCGAGGCGTCCATGGAACAGCGCCACTTCGCATGGGGGCGGCTCGGCGTGGGGATGCTCGTCCTGGCCCTCGGCATCGGTGTGGTCGTCCTGCTGGGCTTCCTGCGCACCGAGCCGGCCTCGCAGCCCGTCACGTTCCTGTCCGTCGTGGTCCTCGCCGTCGCGGTCTCGCTGCTCGGCCCGGTCATCGCCCGCATCGCCGTTGCGATCCTCGGGATCCCGCTGAAGTTCTCGCGCGTCGGCGGCCACCTCGCGACCGCCAACGCCCGCGCCAACGCCAAGCGGATGGCCGCGGCCGTCACCCCGCTGGTCCTGCTCATCGGCATGGCCTGCACCGTCCTGTTCGTGCAGACCACCATGGGCGACGCCGCCTCGGCCCAGGCCAAGGCGGGCAACAAGGCCGACTGGGTGGTCGCCTCGAACGGCCCCGGCGTCCCCGCCGAGGCGACGGACGCGCTGCGCGCCGTACCGGGCGTCACCCAGGTCACCGAGATCGTCCGGACCCAGGTCCGCATAGGCCTCGACAAGTACCCGGCGCAGGGCATCTCCGCGCAGGGCCTCACCACGAACTGGGACCCCGACGTCTCGCAGGGCAGCCTCAAGGGCTTCGGGGACAAGAGCGTCGCGATGAGCGACGTCTCCGCCGACCACCTCGGCAAGAAGCCCGGCGACACGCTCAAGGTGACGCTCGGCGACTCCACCGTGGTACAGCTGAAGGTCGCCGCCGTCTACGAACGGGGCCTCGGCTTCGGCGACCTGACCATGTCGCACGACCTGGTCGCCCAGCACGTCGACAACCCGCTCGCCTCCTCCGTCCTCGTCAAGACGGCCGGCGACGGCAAGGCGGGCCGTGAGCACCTGACCGGCGCCCTCAAGCGCTTCCCGGGCATCGGAGTCCTCGACCGCACCCAGGTCGACGACGTCCAGGCCGACGTCCAGCAGTCCAACGCCGAGGTCAACTACCTCGCGATGGGCCTGATCATCGCGTTCACCGCGATCGCCGTGGTCAACACCCTGGCCATGTCGGTCTCGGACCGCACCCGCGAGTTCGCCCTGCTGCGGCTCGTCGGCACGACCCGCCGCCAGGTGATGTCGATGCTCAGGATCGAGTCCGCGCTGATCGTCCTGGTCGCCGCGGTGCTCGGCACGGCCATCTCGCTCGCGGTGCTCACCGCCTTCAGCGTCGGGATGACGGGCGCCGCCCAGCCGTCCATCGACCTGCCGATGTTCCTCGGGGTCCTCGGCTTCGCCGCGGTGCTCACCGCGCTGGCGACGCTGGTCCCCGGCCGCTTCGCGCTCGGCGGCCGCCCGGCGGACGTCATCAGCGCCCGCCAGTAGGCCGAAGCGTCACGCCAACACCACAGGGGTGTACGGGAGTTCAGCTCCCGTACACCCCTGATTGCGAGCCGGGCGGGACGTCACGGACACAGCCGAGGGGCCGGCCCCCGGTGCGGGGGCCGGCCCCTCGGCCTGCCTGGCGGATACGGACGTCGCGTGCGTGGCCCCGCTCAGCCGAGGACCGCACCGTTGCCCGCCCGGTCCACCCGGCTGCGCCGGTGGTCCAGGTGCGCGTACACCCGGTGCAGCCAGCGGTCCGCACCGTCGTAGGCCGGAGTGAACGACGTGCGGCCGTGCACCGCGAGGCGGTTGTCGACGACGGCCAGGTCGCCGACGCGCAGCGACAGCGCCGACATCGTCTCCATGAACGCGTCCCGCAGCTCGGCCATGGCGTGCCGGGCCTCGTCGTCCAGCGGATGCGTGGCGGAGAAGTCCACCAGCACATTGGGGTCCTCCGGGTCGCCGTTCAGCACCGCGTGGGCGGGCGTCACGCTGTCCAGGGCGCCGAAGGACGGCGGCGGCTCGGTCAGGAACCGCGGCTCGCTGAGCACTGCCCGCGCCTTCTCGGAGAGCAGCGGAAGCGCGCGGCGGATGGAGGACGTGCACAGCTTCGCATCGCCCGTCGGGTCCTCCCGCACACACAGCAGGCCCACGAAATCCGGGCGGTTGTCATGGAATGCGTTCTCGATGTGGAGTTCGAGGAGAACGGAACCCGCATTGCTCTGCGAGGACTCGCTCCCCGGAACGGGAACGACATTCTGCACGAGCGCGCCGGTCTTTTCGTTACGGAATGCTATGACCTCTCCGAGATGCAGCATCGCAGTGGTGATGACGGATGCGGCGACCGTGGGAAGACGCTCCACCGACCCCTTCACGGCCGGCGTCGGACGCAGCGGGTCGTCCGCCACCACCGGCAGGTTGCGCAGCAGCAGGACCCCGTCGGGGCCCGCGTCGTGACGGAACGCGCGCAGCGCCGAGAGCAGCCTGCGAGGAAGCTGTACGGAGGCCTCACGCGCGGCGTCCAGCCAGCGGAGGTCGTCGATCCTGCCGTCCGCGGACCCCTTCGGGGTCAGCTGCTCGGCGACGGCGACGAGTGCGTTCTGCTCGGCCTCCGTCAGCTCCACGACGGTGCCTGCCGCCGCTGCCGAAAGCGGCAGGGAAAGCGTATGGGTCTCGGACATGTGGACATCCTCGGGTCGGTCGGAAATTACCGTCCCAGTCTCCGAGGAAGTGCTATCGCGACCCTACGGGGAATTCGGGCCCAGGTATCTGCCCGGACACATATAGACGGCCCGTAGCCGCCGGGCGGACGATCGCACCGTGGCATTTCTGTCCGCACGGTCGGCCGGGCGGAGGAATCGGAGGCCACGGGAAGACGCGAGAGGTCGACAAGGACCGTGAAGGAATAAGGAATGGGGGCAGTCCATGGCGTTCGTACCCGGAACACCGAAGAGCACGGGGACCCAGCAGCCTTCCCGGGCAGCGCCCGGGACACCGGATCTCGCCGGTGCGGCCCACGTCTGGTGGTGGCAACCGCCGCAGCGGGTCGTCCCCGACGATCTGGCGCTGCTCGGCACCGACGAATTCCACCGCGCGCTCACCCTGCTGGCCGAGCGGGACGTGGCCGCCTTCGTGCACACCAGGGCCGGGGCGCGCCGCGCCCTGTCCGAACTACTGCTCGTGGCACCGCAGTCCATCGAGCTGGGCCGGCGCCAGTGCCCCGGCTGCGGGGACCTCGGGCACGGCCCGCCGGTGATCGAACACCCCGAGGTGCCGTGGGCGATCAGCATGTCCCGTACCGCGGGGTGCGGTGTCTTCGCGCTCGGTGAGGGCCATGCCATCGGAGTCGACGTCGAGGCCGTACGGCCCATGCGTCAGCCCTCGTTGTACGACTCGGTACTGACCGACAACGAACGCGCACACCTGCTGACGCTGCCGCCCGGACCGGCACGCGACGCGGTGTTCCACCGCGTCTGGACGCGCAAGGAGGCCGTCGTGAAGGCGGCCGGGCTGGGACTGGTGGGCACCGCGCTGAATGAGCTGGAGACCTGGCCGGCCCGTCACGGACCGGTCCGCGTACTGCACACGCACTCCGGCCGGACCACCGTCTGGTCGGTCCAGGACCTGCGGCTCGACGACCGGGTGGCCGCCGCCATCGCCCGCCCGCCCGGTGGTGCTCCGCCCGGTCCCGTTCACATCCACTCCGTACTCGGCCCGCCCGGGGAAACCGATGCGCCCGACACCGAAGGAAGCCGACCGTCATGACGACGCAGCCCCTGGAGACCGCCCCGATGGCCCCGGCCGCTCCGGCCCCCCGGGCCGCCTACGCCGATGAACTCGCCGACCGCAGCCCGCTCACCGCCGACATCGGGGAGCTCGACGGCAACGTCGGGCAGCTCGACGCCGGCCTCGGGGCGCTCGACGACGCCGAACTGAGCGGATACTTCGCCGAGCTCGCCGCCGCCGTCGAGCAGGCGGATCCCGGGCCCGCCGCACGCGGCGGCTGGGAGGAGCGCGAACGCGTCCGGGTCTCCGTCTGGGTGCGCACCGCCTACGAACACCCCCTGTCCGCCGCCGTGTTCGGCTGCCCCGGCGGCCCGGTCGCCCACGAGGTACGGGCCGCCCAGGCCGCCGAGCTCGGCTTCCGCATCGATGTCGGCCGGGGCCGCGCCGTACCGGCCAAGCCCTCCGCCGAGGTCCGGGCCGTCGCCGCCGTCGCCGCGATGTGGGCGGTCACCGCGACCGCCTTCGGCACCGCCCCCCGGCCGCCCCGCGAACGCGTCGTCGCCGACGCGTGGACCGTGGTCCGCGAGACCATCGCCCCCGCGCTCGTCCCCGAGATCCCGACGTACTCCTGGACCCGCGGGACGTGGTGACACCACGGACGACGGCGACTTCCCGGCCACCGCGGTCACCCGACCGCGGTGGCGCTGTCGTGCGCGGCGGGCGAACGCCGGGCGGGGGAGACCGGGCCGAAGGCCGCCGGGTCCGCCGGGTCCAGCGACGCCGCGTACAGGAGGACCAGCTCATGGCACCGGTACAGCGGGAGCCCCTGCGGATCGAGCCCCGAGAGGTCGAGCAGTGCGGTGTCCACCAGCGACTCCAGCACCCGCTCGGCCTCGTCCTCCGACACCGCGAGCCGCACCGAGGCGTCCCGGGCCGAGAACGGTTCCGTACCGGCACCGGACAGCGCCCTGAGCGCCTGCGGGGCCCCGGCGGCCATGCGCCGCACCGACGGCAGCAGCGCCGCCCGCACATCCAGATCACCGAAGGACAGCTCGGCGAGCCGCTCCGCCGGATCGGCGAGCCGGTCCGCGAACCGGCGGGCCGGCCACGACGGCCGCGCCGCGAGCCGGGCTCCCACCACGGCCAGCGCCAACGGCAGCCCTCCGCAGTACGCGACCAGGTCGTCGGCCGAGTCCGGGTCGTCCCTCAGCCGCTCCTCACCGGCCGCCGCCGCCAGCATCGCCAGGGACTCGTCGTCGTCCAGCGGCGCGAGCGCCACGGTGTCCGCCCCGGCCACCCGGGCCAGCCGGGCCCGGCTCGTTATCAGTACGGCCGCCTGCGGGCTCGCTGGCAGCAGCGGCGCCACCTGGAGGTCGCCGACCGCGTCGTCGAGGACGACGAGGAGCCGCTTGCCGGAGGTCCGGGCACGGTAGAGCCGGACCAGCTCGTCGCGGTCGAAGGCGCGCGAGTTCCCGTCGAGACCGGGCTCGCCCAGTGCCCGCAGCAACCGCACCAGCACCTCGCCGGCGTCCTTGGGCGTGCCGTCCTGATCGCACAGCTCGGCGAAGAGCTGACCGTCGGGGAAATGACCGGTGCTCTCCTCGGCGGCCCGTACGGCGAGCGCCGTCTTGCCCACCCCGGCCATCCCGGTCACCAGCAGGCGCCGGGGCCGGTTCGTCCCGGCCGCCAACCGCGAGGTCAGCAGGGACAGTTCCGCGGACCGGCCGACGAAGCCGCAATCGGCGGCCGGAAGCATGGTGGGCACATCGGACCGCCCCCGCGCTGCCCCTGCACCTCGCAACCCCAACTCCCCGCCCAGCACCGCCTGGTACGTCGCCCCGAGCACCTCGCCCGGGTCCACCCCCAGCTGATCGACGAGCACCTTGCGCCCCTCGTAGTACGTCTGGAGGGCATCGGCCTGCCGCCCGCACCGGTACAGCGCGGTCATCAGCTGGGCGCGCAGCCGCTCCCGTACGGGATGTTCGGCGACCAGGCCCGTCAGCTCGGCCGTCACCTGCTCGTGCATGCCCAGCGCGAGATCCGCCTCGATGCGGTTCTCCAGCGCCAGCATCCGAGCCTCCTCCAGCTGCGGCAGCTCCGCCTCCAGAAGGAACTCGGTCACGTTCGACAGGGCCGGACCACGCCACCACCCGAGCGCCTCGGTCAGCAGCGCCTGGGCATCGGCGTGACGCCGCTCCCGCAGCGCCTCGCGGCCGAGCCGGTCGAGCCGCTCGAACTCGACGACATCGATCCGGGCCCCGGGCGCCCGCAGCACGTACCCGGGCTGCCGCCGCACGATCTCGACCTCGTCACCGAGCAGCTTGCGCAGCCGCGACATGTACGTATAGATCTGCGCGCTCGCGGTGACGGGTGGGTCCCACCCCCACAGCAGCGCGCCGAGTCTGGAGTCCGAGACGACCCGCCCGTGTGCGAGCAGCATCGCGGCAAGGACCGTGTGCACCTTGGAACCGGACAACGCGATCCAGTCCCCGTCACGCCGGGCCTCCACCGGCCCGAGAATCCGGAAGTCCATGCGGCAAACCCCTTTCAGGTCTGAGCCTCCTGCATGGAACCCGAAGGTAGGCGGCACCCTTATCCATGGGTTATCGCCGTCGGCCGGACACCGATACCGCCCGCCGGAGCCGGGTTTCATCGCGATGTCATCGACCGCTGCCACTGTGTTCCTCGACCCGGGCCGGCCGCGTACCGCACCGGAATGCGGCCGCGTCGGCCAACCACATGCGGAGGACGGAATGCGAACAAGAAGGATCGCGGCCGCGGCAGCCGGTCTGCTGATGACAGCCGGGCTCTCGGTGGCACAGGGGACCACGGCACAGGCGGCGGCTCCGTGCGACGGCACCTACACGATCGTGGTCGGGGGCACGGGCAGCTCCTGGAACAACGACGGCTTCACCGGCAACATCCAGCAGCACGTCGGGTACCCCACCACGATCCCCAACGGCGCGAGCGCCCGCGCGGGCGTCAACGAGCTGAACCGGCTGGTCCGCGACCAGCGCGCGGCGTGCCCCGGCCAGCACGTCAAGATGGCCGGGTACTCCCTGGGCGCCGCGGTGGTGCACATCTGGGTCACCGAGAACTGGCAGACGTTCGACAACGTCAACGCCATCCTCATCGCTGACCCCAAGCGCCAGGGCAACCCCGGTGCCAACGGCGGATCCGTGCCCTTCGGCGGAATCGTCGGCGCACCGCTCGCCGGTGCCGACAAGTTCTTCGGCAACATTCCGGTCAAGACCATCTGCCACTGGGACTACGTCTGCGACGAGTCCGCCGGCATCTGGACGTACCCGGCCAACCACGTCAACAACTACCCCGAAGACTTCAACATGGACCACCACAACGACAGCGCCAACGAGCAGTGGTACAACGGCGCTTGGTACCCCGCGTAACCACGGACGCCCTTCACCGACTGTCGGCGGCCGGGACAACCGGCCGCCGGCAGACGGTGATCCACCGCCGACGCCCCGGGCCCTATCACGGCGTGATACCTCTGAGCCCGGCCTCGTCCCCGCACAGAATCATCCGGTACGTCAGCCGCAGCAGTCGGCCGGGACGAACCCCCAGGGCATCGGCGAGCCGCCGACGGGTGCGAGCGAACACGGCCACCGCGTCGGCCTGTCGCCCGTCGCGGTAGAGCGCACGCATCAGCATCGCCGCCACCGACTCGTTCAGGGGATGTTCCGCGGCGAAGGCGGACAGCTCGGCGACCGCCTCGGAGTGCCGGCCCAGCCGCAGCTGCCACTGGGACTTCCGCTGCACGACGGCGATCCTGCGCTCGCTGAGCCGCAGCCGCTCCAGTTCGGCGAACGGTCCGGGCAGACCGGCCAGCGGTTCCCCGCGGAACAGCTCCAGCGCCCGGGAACACAGCCGGACCGCCTCGGCCGTCTCGCCCGCCCGGTCGGCCGCCCCGGCCTCGGTGACCAGCGCCTCCATCCGCGCCACGTCCACCTCGACCCCACCGGCGGCCAGCCGGTAGCCGCACCGGCCGTGCTCGATCAACGGGTCGGGGCCGCCGTCCCCGAGGCGCAGCTTCTTGCGCAACCGGTAGATGTACACCGGCACCACATTCGTGACCGGTGGCTCCATCCCCCACACCCCGTCGAGCAGCTCCTGCTGGCTGACCGTCCGCCCCGTGCACAGCGCCAGTGCCGCCAGTACGGCCTGCTGGCGCAGATGCCCCGGATCCAGGATCCGCCCGCCCCGCCGCACCTCCAGCGGCCCGAGCACGGAGATCTCCACCTTCGGCCCGCCCACCGTCCGCGCCACCGGCACCACTGCCTGCGGACGGGGACCGCAACCGGGCACGACCAGGCCGCAGTCGAAGGCGTGGACGATGGCGGCGGCCCGGTCGCGCAGCCCGAGCTTCATGAGGATCCGCGCCAGATGCCCGGCCACGGCGTCCTCGGAGACGGCGAGAGCGGCAGCGATCTCGTCGTCCCGCAGCCCGCAGCCGACCGCGTGGAGCACTCTTCGCTCCTGACGCCCGAGCAGTGCGGCGGTCGGCCGGCGGCGGGTCGTGACGGTCGTCGGCATCGCTGCTCCCCGGGCTCCGGACTGGTCGTTCTGGCGGGCACCGTCGAAAAGCTAGTGGCGGGAGTACCGAACGAGGCATCCGGAACGATCCGGAGTGACAGGCGCCGGGCGCAGCGAGCCGGGCGGGACTTCACGGAACGGACACGGCCCAGGGGGGCTCAAGGGCCCTCGATGCCGACGACGGTCCCGAACGGGTCGCGCAACTGGGCGATCCGCCGCCCCGGTTCGATGACCAGCGGGCCCCGGTGGTGCTCGCAGCCGGCCGCCAGCAGCCGCTCGCGCACCCGGTCGAGGTCGTCCACTCCCCAGTACACGACCGGGCTGCCGCCCCGGGGGTTGCGCTCGTCGTCGGCGGGGTGGAAACCGACCTCGACCCCGCCGATCTCCACCCAGGCGTAGACGTCCCCGGCGTCGCTGACGTCCATCCTCATGGGGACGTCCAGCAGCTCACCCCACCAGCGGGCCGACGCCTCGGGGTCCAGGGCGAAGGTCATCACGGTACGTACGCTGTCGAACAAGGCCCACCTCCACCACCGATTATCGGTCGAGCCGCCGGAACCGCCGTATCGCCAGGGGCAGGAAGACCGCCGTCAGCAGCACCGGCCACACCACCGCCATCAGCATCGCGTGCTGCTCGATCCAGGAGTTGCCGCCGCCGACCGGTGTGCCGAACAGTTCCCGGGTGGCCGCGGACGTGGAGGAGACGGGGTTCCAGGCCGCGACCGGGCCCAGCCAGCCGGGCATGAGCTGCGGGGCGACGAAGATGCTGGAGACCATCGTCACCGGGTACGCCACCGCGAACAGCCCGCCCGCGGCCTCGGGGTTGGGCACGAGCAGCCCGAGCCACACCCCGGTCCAGATCAGCGCGAACCTGAGCCACAGCAGCAGTCCGAAGGCGGCGAGGAAGCCCCAGCCCCCGTCCGGCCGCCAGCCCATGGCCACCGCGCCGTACCGCTTCTCGAGACCCTCCGCCCGTACCGCGTAACCGCCGCTTCCGTCACTCATGGGTGCCCCCTCCCACTCGTCAACTGGGTACACCGTGCCCGATTATGCGTACGCCGTACTCGGTGTTTTCGCGCGGAACTAAACTGCCGTCATGACGAGCAGTACGCAGACCAGTGGCAGCGGCGACATCAACCGGACCCTCGAACTGCTGTGGGACACCGGCCGACGGCCCAGCCGGGGCCCCAAACCGGGCCTGACCCTGGACCGGATCGTGGCGGCGGCCGTCGACGTCGCCGACCGGGAGGGGCTCGGCGCGGTCTCGATGCGCAGGATCGCCGCGGAGCTGGGCACCGGTGCGATGTCGCTGTACCGCTACGTCCCCGGCAAGGGGGAGCTGCTCGACCTGATGCTGGACCGCGTCCAGCGCGTGTCCGAGGACCCGGCCGACTTCGGCGACGGCGGCTGGCGCTCGACCCTCCAGGTCCTGGGCCACGCCACTCTCGCCCTCTACCGCCGCCACCCCTGGCTGCTGGAGGTCAACCAGTCCCGCCCCGTCCTCGGCCCGAACGCGCTCGACGGCATGGAGAAGGTGCTCGGCCGGATCAGGTCGAGGGGCTGCCGGACCCCGAACTGGTCTCGGTGATCATCCTGATCGACGGGTACGTGGTGGGGGCCGCCCGCACGCAGGTGTACCAGGAGGAGGCCGAGCGCACGTCCGGTCTGACGGACGCGAAATTCTGGGAGGCCCAGCAGCCCGTACTGGAGAAGGCCATGGCCAGTGGGCGCTATCCCGTCATGGCCTCCTTGTCCGAGGAGTCCTTCGGCACGGGCTTCGACCACTTCGAGTTCGGCCTCCAGCGCATCCTGGACGGGCTGGAGATGCTGGTGGCGGCGCGCGACGAGCGCCGCGCGGACGGCTCCGTCACCGGTTCGGCAGCGCCGGAACAGCCTTCGTAGCTCTCGTGGCTCTCGTGGCTTGAACGACGCGGCGCGCGCGAAGACCGCTCACCGGCCCGGCGGGCGGTGGGGCGTCGTGGTGCCGTCGAGTTTGGTGACGACCGTCTCGTCCGGGGTGAGGAGCCGTCCGTCCTGCGCGCGGACCTCCAGCGGGAGCAGGGGGAGGCCCTGGCGGCGATCGGTCAGTTCCGAGTGGAGCTCCCCGGGTTCGAAGAACCGCGCCTCGCCCCACTGACGCAGCGCGACGATGACGGGGAAGAGTTCCCGGCCCTTCTCCGTCAGCTCGTACTCGTGGTGGGCGCCGCCGTCGGGCGCCGGTACCGAGTCCAGGATCCCGCCCGCGACCAGGGTGCGCAGCCGGGCGCTCAGGATGTTCTTGGCCACCCCGAGGCTCCGCTGGAACTCGCCGAAGCGCCGGCTCCCGTCGAAGGCGTCGCGCACGATCAGCAGCGACCACCAGTCGCCGATCGCGTCGACCGACCGCGCGACCGGGCAGTCGCTGTCGTCGAACCGGGTCCGTTTCACCATGTTGTCCTCCTTCGCCGCCGACGGGCCGTCCACGACGGTTGCAACATGCTACCAGTTACGTCTACGGTCACGGGTGGCAACATGCAACCAAGCTGCTGGAAGGGTCACCATGAACCAGGGGACACCCGCCGCCGTACTGCCCCGCGGCGCCACCGCACTGTTCGCGGTCGCCTGCGGAACCGCGGTCGCCAACGTCTACTTCGCCCAGCCGCTCCTGGTGGCCCTCGGCAACGAGTTCGCGATCTCCCCGGCAGCACTCGGCACCATCGTCACCCTCACTCAGATCGGCTACGGCCTGGGCCTCTTCCTCATCGTTCCGCTCGGCGACCTGCTCGCCCCCCGACGGCTGATCACGACGCAACTGCTCCTCCTGGCCGCCGCGCTCCTCTTCGTCGCAACCACGACCACCGCCACGACGCTCCTCGTCGGGATGGCCGCCCTGGGGCTGCTCGCCGTCGTCACACAGTCCCTCGTCGCCTGCGCCGCCTCCTTCACCGAGCCCGCCCGCCGCGGCCGTGTCGTCGGCGTCGTCACCAGTGGCGTCGTCACCGGCATCCTGCTCGCCCGTACCGTCTCCGGACTGCTCGGCGACCTCGCGGGCTGGCGCTCGGTCTACCTCACCTCCGCAGCGCTGACCTGTGCTTCAGCCCTCGCGCTCCACCGTGTCATTCCGCCGCGCGGCACACCGGCGCCCGCACTGGGATACGGGCGCCTGCTCACCTCCACCGTCCGTCTGTTCACGCGCGAACGCCTGCCGCGCCTGCGCGCACTGTTCGCGCTCCTCGTCTTCGCCGCCTTCAGCACCCTCTGGAGCAGCGTCACCCTGGTCCTCAGCGATCCCCCCATGTCCCTGCCGTCGACCGCGATCGGCGCGTTCGGGCTGCTCGGCGCCGCCGGAGCCCTCGCCGCCAACGTCGCGGGCCGCCTCAACGACCGCGGCCACGCGAACCGGACCACCGGCTTCGGCCTGGCCCTGCTGACGCTCTCGTGGCTGCCCCTCGCTCTCACCCGGCAGTCGCTGTGGGCCCTCGCGGCCGGAGTGATCCTTCTCGACCTCGCCGTACAGGCCGTACACGTCACCAACCAGAGCTTGATCCACGCGCTGCACCCCGACGCGGGCAGCCGGCTCATCGGCGGATACATGGTCTTCTACTCGATCGGAAGCGCCGTCGGAGCCCTCGCCGCGACGACGCTGTACGCCGCGGCGGGCTGGAGCGCGGTGTGCGTACTCGGCGCCGGATTCAGCGGCCTCGCCCTCGTCCTCTGGGCATGCACCAGGAACGGTGTCGCCCGACCGGTGGAGAGGCGGGACCGGTGCACCGCCTGAAGCGACAGGGCCCGAATATGAGTACGACGACTCAGGACCCGGCCGTACCCGGTCCCGACGATGAGGACCAACACCGCCGAGACCGGGAGACCCTTCATGCTCAGCCGCATCGCCGACGTCCTGGTGCCCGCGTTCGGCCGCCTGACGGTGACCACCGACCCCGGCACCGAACTCGCGCCCGGCAGCATCATCGCCGCGAACCACACGTCCTTGGCGGACCCCGCGATCGTGACCGCCGCCCTGCACCGCCTCGGCGCCGAGCCGGTCGTCATGGCGGCCGCGGGGCTGTGGCGCATCCCGCTGCTCGGCCGTGCGCTCGCCCGCGAAGGGCACATCCCGGTGATCCGCGGAGACCGGCGCGCCGCGGCCGCGCTGGACGCCGCGGCAAAAGCCCTGGAGCAGGGGCGGCTGGTCCTCATCTACGCCGAAGGCGGCCTGCCCCGCCGCAGGGACGCCGCGGAAGCGGCACCCGGCACCTTCCGCAGCGGCCTGGCCCGGCTCGCCGAACGCACCGGCGCCCCCGTCATACCCGTGGGCCAGGCCGGAGCCCGCCGGATCACTTCGGGCAGCACCGCCAAGCAGCTCGCCGGCCTGGGCACCGCCCCGCTGCGCCGACCGGACCTTCACGTGCACGTGGGCGCGCCCCTGGAGTTGACCGGCGACCGCGCCGCCCGGACGGCACGGGCCCGGACCGCGGTGACCACCGCGTGGCGCACGGCCGCCGCCCACCTGCGCGAGCCCGCCGCGCGCGGCAGCCGCGCCCGGACGGGGGCTCAGATGTGAACCTCCGGCGGGGGCTCGGCGAAGGCGCCGGCGGCTGCGGCGAGGGCGGCGGTTCTGGCCGCGTGGCCCGGCAGTTGCGGGTCGTTCGGCGTGCGGAGAAGCACCAGCTGGTGGTAGAGCGGCGCGGTGGCGGCGATGAGCAGTCGCCGGGCGTCGGTGCGCGGCGGGAGTTCGCCGCGCCGGACGGCCCGGCCGACGACGATCTCGCAGCGGGCGTACCGGTCCTCCCACAGCCGCTGTTGGGCCTCGGCGGCCTTCTCGGAGCGGAACGAGGCGGCGATCAGGGCCGCCATGACCGGTGGCTGTGCGCTCATGCCCGTCTGGATCTCCTCGTTCAGCGCTGTCAGGTCGCCTTCCAATGAGCCGGTGTCCGGCGGCTGCCAGTCGTCGTCACCCGCCGCGTCGAGCACGTCGGCGAGCAGTCCGCCGACGTCCCCCCAGCGCCGGTAGACAGTGGTGCGGTGCACGCCGGCGCGGGCGGCGACGGCGTCCGTGGTGAGCCCGTCGTAGCCGTGTTCGGCCAGCTCCGCGAGGGCTGCGTCGAGCACCTGCGCGCGGATACGGGCGGTGCGGCCCCCGGGCCGGCGTCGGGGCGCCGGCGGTGGCCGGGTGTCGTTCGGTTCTGTTTCCGGCTCCGATTTTGGCTCCGGTTCCGGCTCCGGGGCTGCGGGAGGCGTCATGGGTAAATCCGATTGCTCGGGGGGGGCGAAGGTATGGCAGCATCTTAAAGCATCAGTTGTCGCACTAGTGGAGTGATCGATGTTCTTCCAAAGCATTCGCCCGGCCACGCGGCCCCTCGCGGCCGCCTCATTCCCGAATGCTCTGGAGACCTCGTATGCCCACACAGATCACCGCGCTCGCCGTCAGCAAGTCCTTCGACGGCAGGCCCGTCCTTGATGCGGTGACCTGCTCGCTCGCCGCCGGCGAGCGCACCGGGATCATCGGGGAGAACGGATCCGGCAAGACCACCCTGCTGCGCCTGCTCGCCGGGCACGAACAGCCCGATGAGGGCGAGGTCGTGGTCCAGGCCACCGGCGGCGTCGGCTATCTCGCCCAGGACGAGCGGACGGACCCGCGGGCAACCGTCCAGCAGATCATCGACCGCGCCCTGAGCGACCTGCGCGCCGTCGAGCGGCGCATGCGGCGTCTTGAGGCCGCGATGGCCGACGGCGACGCATCGGGCCTGGCCGAGTACGGCGAACTGATGACGGTCTTCGAACTGCGCGGCGGCTACGACGCCGACGCCCGGGTGGAACGTGCCCTGCACGGCCTCGGCCTGGGACTGGTGGGCCGTGACCGCATCGTGGGCAGCCTGTCCGGCGGCGAGCGGGTCAGACTGCGGCTGGCGGCCCTGCTGGCCGCCGCGCCGGAGGTGCTGCTGCTGGACGAGCCGACCAACCACCTCGACGACGGCGCCCTGACCTGGCTGGAGGAACACCTCCGCACCCGCCGGGGCACCACGGTGGCGGTCTCCCACGACCGGGTCTTCCTCGAACGTGTCGCGACCAGCCTGCTGGAGGTGGACGCCGACCGGCGCCGCGTCGTCCGGTACGGCAACGGCTACTCCGGCTACCTCGCCGAGAAGGCCGCCGCCCGGCAGCGCTGGGCCCAGGCGCACGACCAGTGGCGGGCCGACACCGACCGGTTCCGCGAGGCCGCCGCGACCACCGCCCGCCAGGTGGCTCCGGGCCGTCCGATGAAGGACGGCAACAAGATGGCCTACGACCGGGCGGGCGGCCGGGTACAGCAGTCCCTGGCCAGTCGGGTGCGCAACGCCGAGGAACGGCTGCGCCGCCTGCTCGCCGACCCGGTCCCGCCTCCGCCGGAGCCGCTGCACTTCACCCCGGTACTGCGGACCCGCCGCCTGGCGGGTACCGTCCTCGACGCCGCCGGCATCGGCGTCACGGACCGGCTCGACCGTACGAGCCTCACCGTCGCGGCGGGTGAACGCCTGCTGATCACGGGGCCGAACGGAGCGGGCAAGAGCACTCTGCTCCGCGTCCTGGCCGGGGACATCGCTCCCCACAGCGGGAGCGTCACCCGGCGCGGCAGGATCGGCTACCTCCCCCAGGAGCCGCAGCCCGGGGAACCGGACGAGACGGTGCTGGCCGCCTTCGCCCGCGGCCGGGCCGGCGACCCTGCCGGGCACGCCGAACAGCTGCTGTCCCTGGGCCTGTTCGACCGCGACCAGCTCACGGTGCCGGTCGGCCGGCTGTCCACCGGGCAGGCGCAGCGTCTGGCCCTGGCGCGACTGCTCAGCGAGCCGTCCGAGGTCCTGCTGCTCGACGAACCCACCAACCACCTGTCGCCCGCTCTCGTCGAGGAGCTGGAGACCGCCCTGGCCGACTACGACGGCGCCCTCGTCGTCGTCAGCCACGATCGCCGGCTGCGCCGACGCTGGCGGGGTGCCCACCTGGCCATGCGGGCGACCGAGACGTCCGCCGCCAAGGCCTGACGCCCCGGGCTCCACCAGCCGCGTTGCGGTGCGTGCCGCGCTGGTCGGGTGAATGACCGGCGAGTGGTGCGCCCCGTCCGACGGCGGCAGGGCGACCATCGAGTGAATCGCTGTATCCGCTGAATCGCTGTATCCGAAGGGAAAGGGCTCTTCCCATGCGTCGTGCACTGATCGTCGTCGATGTGCAGAAGGACTTCTGCGAGGGTGGCAGCGTTCCGGTGAAGGGCGGTGCGGACCGGGCCGCCGCCATCGCCGAGCTGCTCGGGCACTCGGACGGGCAGTACGCCTACGTCGTCGCCACCCGTGACCACCACATCGACCCCGGCACCCACTTCTCCGAGAACCCCGACTTCCAGGAATCCTTTCCCGTGCATTGCGTCGTCGGCAGTGAAGGAGGCGAGTTCCACCCGGACTTCGCGCCCGCCGTGGAATCCGGGCACGTCGACGAGGTTGTCTTCAAGGGCGCGCACTCCGCATCGAAGAGCGGTTTCGAGGGCTTCACCCAGGACGGTACGACGTTGTCCGACTGGCTGAGAGCCCGCGATGTCACCGATCTCGACATCGTGGGGATCGCGACCGATCACTGCGTGAAGGCCACCGCGCTGGACGGAGCACGAGCGGGCTTCACGGTGCGAGTCCTGCTCGACTACACCGCAGGTGTCGCCCCCGACACCACGCGCACCGCACTCGACGAGCTACGCCGGGCCGGTGTCGCGCTGAGCGGCGAACCTGTCGTCCATGCCTGATCGGGTCGGCGCACGCGCCCCGGGCCGAGGGCCGGGCCTCGGGGGCCGGCGTCGAGCGGTGTGATCTTGAAATAGGCCCACCCACAGAATTCGGATGACATCCCACGCGAAGTGGGCTTCGCGTGGGAGATGTTCATCCGAGGGGGCTACGCGGTGACCGCTGCCAGAGCGAGCACGTCGGGGACACGCCCCGACGACCCGGCACTCGCGCTCTACCAGGAACTGCGGCTCCGTGGCGCGGCCGGCTTCGACGAGGCCGTCGCCGAACTGGACCTCGGCCCGAGCGAGCGTGAACGTTGCCGTCGCGATCTGCTGAACCTGGGCCTGATCGTGCCCACGGGCACCGAGCACGACAACGGGCTCGCGCTCGCCTCCGGCAGCGCACCCGAAGCGGAGTCCGACACCGTGGCCGTGGTCAGCCCCGAAATGGGCTGATCAAGCTCCTGGAGAGCGAACGAGGCCGCCTCGCCGAGGACCTGCGCCACGCCGAGGAGGTCAACGGCCGGCTGGAGTCGCTGGCCACCCGTTTCCTGCGCGCCGAGGTCCTCGCGCCGTCCGCCGAGGTCGAGGTCGAAGTCATCACCGACTACCGGCGCATCCAGCAGGTCCTGGAAGACATCACCGAGACCGTGGAACACGACCTCTGCGCGCTGCAGACCCAGATCAGCCACAGCCGCGAGATCCCCGAGCGGACACTGTCCCGCGATCGCCGCCAGATAGCCCGGGGGACGCGGGTGCGCTACATCGTCTCCAGCACGAGCTCCGGCACCCCGCAGGGCATGGAGCACCTCACGGAGAAAGTGGCCGCGGGAGCCGAGGTACGGGTGGCCGCGGACCTCCCGATGAACATGATCATCGCTGACGGGCGGTTCGCCCTGGTACCGATGGACCCCGACCATCACGACGCGGGCGCGATCCTGGCCCGCGGCCCGTCCCTCGTACGCTCGTGCCGCGCCTGGTTCGAACAGTGCTGGCGCAGCGCGGTCCCCTTCGAGCAGCGGCGCGGTGACCAGCAGGACGCCGCCAGCCTCACCGACCAGCAGCGCGCCATCCTGCGGATGCTCGCCACCGGGATGAAGGACGAGCAGATCGCCCGCAACCTCGGCGTCTCGCTGCGCACCGTCAGCCGTATGCTCTCCGAACTGATGCAGGAGCTGGGGGCTTCGAGCCATACGCCGGCACCGGCTGTCCCACCCGTGCCGCAAGAACCCGTCCTCCACCAGCCCGGACCCCGGTCCGGATCGCGATTCCCCGGCTTGTCCCGGTGCCAGGCACTACGGTCGTGGGCGTGATCGAACACGATGCCCTCAGTGCCACCAGCGAGGCCTACGACGCCGCCGCCCCCCTGTACATGCAACTGTTCCGCGACGAGCTGCGTGACAGGCCCTTGGACCGCGCGTTTCTGGGTGCGTTCGCCGAGGCCGTGAGTGCGGGCGGGGGCGGTCAGGTCGCAGATCTGGGGTGTGGACCTGGTCATATCGCCGCTCACCTGGATGAACTGGGGCTGGCGGTGTTCGGCGTCGATGCCTCTCCCGCGATGATCGAGACAGCTCGGCAGACCTACCCGGGCCTGCGGTTCGACGTGGGCTCGATGGCCGCGTTGGACATCGCTGACGGCGTGTTGGGAGGCGCACTTTCACGTTGGTCCATCATTCACACTCCGCCGCGTGAACTCCCCGCCATCTTGCGGGAGTTCCACCGTGTGCTGGCACCTGGCGGCCACATTCTGGTCGGCTTCTCGGCCAGCGACGACCCGTCCCACCCGACGCAGGTCTTCGACCACGCAGTCGCTCCTGCCTATCGATGGTCACCGGATCACCTCTCCGCGATGCTGCGCACGGCCGGTCTGGCCGAGGTGGCCCGGATGGTTCGCGAGCCTCAGCCCACCGACCGGCGGCAGTTCAAGGAGATCCACCTGCTCGCCCGCAAACCGGAGGCAGGGTCTGCCCGGTCGACCACATGACCGGCACCGGGAAGCAGCAGGTGACAGGTGCTTGCGCGGTGGGTCCTGTTTGACCTTGACACGGTGGCAGGGTCTTCACTGCTTGCCGAGGAGGTGGTCTCGATGACGGTCACGGGACAGGACACGGATGGGACACGAGTGCTCCAGGGGCTGGAGGACGGCAGTTCGTCCGTGCGGCTGCGGGCCGCTCTGGCGGTCGGTACGGCGCCCGACCCGCGCTACGTCGAAACGCTCATCGAGCGATGCGCGATCGAGCCCGAGTTCTTCGTCCGCGACATGCTGACCTGGGCACTCATCCGCCACCCGGTGTCCATGACACTCCCGGGGCTGGTCCGCGAGCTCCGCTCGGAGCGTGCGCAGGCACGGAGCCAGGCGCTGCACACACTGTCCAAGATCGGGGACCGGCAGGCGTGGCCGGCGATCACCCGGACGCTCCTGTCCGACCCCGACGACGAGGTCGCGCGGAGCGCTTGGCGGGCCGCGGTCGTACTCGTACCGGAAGGCGAAGAGCCCGCCCTGGCCGTGGCGCTGGCGACGCAGCTCGGGCGCGGTGGGCGGGAGACGCAGCTGAGTCTCAGCCGGGCGATGGTCGCGCTGGGCGAAGTGGTTCTGCCGGCTCTGCACGCCGCGACAACGGCCCCTGACCCGCAGGCACAGGCACACGCACACTCGCAGCCACACGCACACGCACGCCCGCAGGCACACGTGCACGCACACGCACTTGCCACGGAACGGCTGCTGCGCGACCCGGACGCCGGGTTCGAGTTCGCGATCGAGGAGGCGAAGCGCGTCGTGGCCCTCGGCGGGTCCGGCCAGGAGGGACGATAGGGCGTGTTGATCGGTGAGGTGGCGCGACGGTCCGGGGTCAGTGCCCGCATGCTCCGGCATTACGAGTCGCTCGGGCTGGTGCGGCCTTCGGGCCGTACGGGTTCCGGGTACCGGGAGTACTCCGGGGAGGACATCCGGCGGATCTTCCACATCGAGAGCCTGCGGTCACTGGGGCTGTCCCTGCGTGAGATCGGGCGAGCACTCGACGATCCCGGCTTCACGCCCTCGGAGCTCGTCGGCGACCTCATCCGCCAGACGCGCGAACGCATCGCGGCCGAGACGGAGTTGCTCACGCGTCTTCGCCGGATCGATGCCGCGGACCCCGCCGACTGGGAGCACGTCCTCCAGGTTGTCTCGCTCCTCCAGGCGCTGGGGTCGAAGAGCGCCGACGCGCGCCAGCGCGCGGCCCTCTCCTCCGTCGACGAGGTTCCGGTGCCGGTGGAGGCCCTGGTCGATGCGGCACTGAGCGAGACGGAGCCGAACGTCGCCGGAGCCATTCGATGGGCGCTGGCACGATCGGGCGACGGCGGTTCGGCACTGCTGGCGCAGGGCCTCGAATCGCCGGTGGCGGCGGTGCGGGCACGCGCCGTTCAGTCCCTCGCCGAGATGCCCGGGGGTGAGGCTGCCGCGCACCTGCGGGACGCCCTCGCGAACCCCGACGCCGTGGTCCGCGGGTACGCGGCTCTGGCGCTCGGGACACGTGGAGCGGCCGATGCGGTACCGACGCTCATCGACATGATCGTGGAGGGCAGGAACGACACCGATGCGGCCGACGCCCTGAGCGTGCTGGCGGACGACACCGCGGCGGCGGACCGGATCGCGACCGGGCTCGTCGACCGACTCGCCCGGGCAACGACTGAAGCGCCCGCACGCGGACGGCTGACCCAGGCACTGGCGGGCATCCCGGGGACGACGGCCTCACGGGCCCTCGCGGAGCTGTCGCACGACGAGGACCCTGCCGTCGCGCTGACTGCGACGTACCTTCTCCGGCTGCGCGACGGGTGAGCCTGCGGCTCATCAGCGGGACGAGCAGCGCCGCGACGGAGCTTCTCAGGTTTCGTACGGCGACGAAGGCTGGTTCCACACCGCGTCCGACCGGCTGATGATCCGCCGGAGTTCGCGGGCGCTCCGGGGAGGAAGGGCCTGCATCACGGTGTCCAGGAGAGCACGGGCTTCGAGCGGATTTCCGCAGCAGTACCAGTGCACGTTGCCCCACTCGTAGTCCTGCCGCAGCACGCGCTCGGGACGGTGGACGTAGTCCTTCCACAGGCGCACGGCCGCAGTGACGTCCCCCGGCCGCAGATAGTTGCGGGTCCGCTCCAGGCGGGCGATATCGGCGAGTGCGTGCGAGGACAGGCCGTCGATGGCGCCGATCACCGGCCTTGCGTCCGGTGTCAGGTGGCGGGGGACACCGCCCCGTACGCGTCCTGGCCGTCTACGCGGCATGGCCCCTTCGGTACGTCGTCATGCCGGACATGGTGCCACGGTCCCGCGAGGCCGTCGGCAGCCAATTCGTGGAGTGTACGATCGTACGCTCCCCGGCTACGATCAGCCCCATGCAGACGGACTACTTCGCACAGGACCCCCGCACCAACCTCGAACGCATGCTGGCGGGCGACCTCTACATCGCCGACGACCCCGAGATCGCCGACCGCCAGCAGCAAGCTGTACGCCTGGCCGCCCGCTACCAGGCCGCCTACACCGAAGACGCGGGCGCGGCCCAGCCCGTCCTTGCCGAACTCCTCGGATCGGTAGGGGACGAGGTCCACGTGAGGCCGCCGCTGTACGTGGACTACGGGAGCAACATCACGATCGGAGCGCGTACCTTCGTCAACTACAACTTGACCGCCCTGGACGTCGCGGCCATCACCATCGGCGAGGACTGCCAGATCGGCCCCAACGTCCAGCTGCTCACCCCGACGCACCCCCTGGAGCCGCTACCCCGCCGCGACAAGCTGGAAGCCGCCGAGCCGATCACCATCGGCGACAACGTATGGATCGGCGGAGGCGCGATCGTCCTCCCCGGCGTGACCATCGGGGACAACTCCGTCATCGGCGCCGGCGCCGTCGTCACCAAGGACATCCCCGCGGGTGTCGTCGCCGTCGGCAACCCCGCCCGCCCCGTCCGCACCCTCTGAGGCCCGCGACGACCATGGCCACCGGACACACCGATCCACAGCGTCGCGAACGCATCCTCACCGCCACGCTCGACCTCATCGCCGAGGAAGGCACCGCCGGTGTCTCCCACCGGAAGATCGCTGCGCGCGCAGACGTTCCCCTGGGCTCGATGACCTACCACTTCAGCGGGATCGACGAGGTGCTTCGGGAGGCGTTCCGCCACTTCACCGAGCATGTGGTCGCGCTGTTCGACACGCACCTCGCCGCTCCGGCCGACCGCGACCAGGCAAGGGAAGCGGTGGTCGATCTCATCCACGCCCTGTCCGACGGAAGCCGACGCGATCTCGTCCTCACCCAGGAGCTCTACACCCTCGCCGCCCGACAGCCCTCCTACCGGGAACTCACCCACGAATGGATGGCCCGCAGCCGCGGCCACCTGGAGAAACACTTCGACCCGGACACGTCCCGCCAACTCGACGCCCTCATCGAGGGGCTGACCCTCCATCGGGCCCTGGCCACGGAACCCCACGACCGCGCGCTCACCCTCGACGCCGTCACGCGCATCACCGGGCCCTCCGGGGCGACCACCTGAGGCCGTATCCATGGCCAGGGGTGAATCCTTCTGTGCCCGCCGCGCCTCTCATAGGCGTGCGGACGACCGCGTCCGCCCCGCACTCACCAGGAGGACCACATGACCACCGTCATCATCGCCGCCGCGGCCGGCGCGCTGCTGCTGTGCGCGTGCACCGTCACGCTGCGCCGACGGAGGCGTCAGCGTGGCTGACCGCACCTGGCCCGGCGCGACTCTGGTCGCCGCGGCGCAACGCGGCGACGTCGAGGCGCTCACTTCGTTGGTGTACGGCTCCTACCCGCACGTACACCGGTTCGCGCACACGCTGTGCGCCACGCCCCAGGACGCCGAGGATGCCGCCCAGGAAGCGCTGATCATCCTCTACCGCAAGATCGGCATGCTGCGCGCCTCCGGGGCGCTGGCCTCGTGGATGTTCCGGATCGTCCGCAACGAGTGCCTGCGCCGCACCCGCGCCCTGCTCCACCGCGTTCCGGCCGACGAACACGGCCGGCTCGGCACGTCGGACCGGTTCGACGCGTTCGGGGGCACATCGCGGTCCGCCGAGGAGGACGTCCTGCTGCGTCTGGAGGCCGAACGCGTCGCGGCCGCCGTCGCGGCCCTGCCCATGGACCAGCGGCAGGTGCTGGTCATGCGGGACATCCAGGGCCTGCCCGGCCGCACCGTCGCCGACCGGCTCGGACTGAGCACCGCCGCGATGAAGTCCCGCCTGCACCGGGCCCGTTCGGCAGTACGCGAGGTACTGAGCGAGGAACCTGCCGTGATGAGGGGAACCGGCAACGATGACATCTGACTCGACCACGGTGCCACGCACCGCCACGACCGGCTCCCCATCCGACTACTCCAGTTCTACGCCCGGTTCCAAGCCCGGTTCCACAGTCGTCGTCGGCGCCGTCGGCGCCGTCGGTGTACGCGACGCGCGGGTGCGCGGCGGTTTCGCCAGCGACAGCGTTCCGCGCCATCTGGCCCGCGGCGCCGTCGGGTTCGGTGCGCTCGTAGGGTCCCTGGCCCTGTTGCCGGTCGTCGGCCCGGCGAGTCTTCTGCTCGCGCCGGTCGGCCTGGTCGCACTGCGCGGCTGCCCGATGTGCTGGGCGATCGGCCTCGTGGAGACCGTCTCGGCCGGGCGGCTGCGTCGGTCCTGCGTGGACGGGAGGTGCGAACTGACCCACGCCAAGTCCCAGGGGCAGGCCCCAAAGCGAACTCGGGTCGCGGATCACGGCGGGTGATGCGACCGTCCCGGGCACGGAAGGGGCGGGAACCCGGGTACCCGCCCCTCCCCGCCCTTCCGCCCGAGCATCCCGGGTAACCCGAAAGAGCGAGAGGGCTCTCGGAACCCCGCCTTTTCCTGCCATCCTGAACCCGGCCCCGCCGCACCCCCGCCGGCCGGACCACCCCGGGGAGGTCTCCGATGACATGCGGAAACTGTGGCGCGGCAGCCACCCAGGGCCCCGACGGGTCCTGGACCTGCAACAACCAGTGCGGCTGGTCGTCCAACTCTCCCGGACCCGCCATGACCCCGGAGATCACCACCACACGCTGTCGAGGCTGCGGCGCCGAGGTGCACGGCCTCAATGGCCGGTACGCGTGCGGACTGTGCAGCTGGTCCAACCACTGGGACGAAGGCCACCAGCCGCTCCCCGCCGCAGGCAGCATCCCCAGGGACACGAACAACCTGCAGTGAACGCACGAGGCCGCTCACGGATGTGACGGGCCGGAATCCTCATCGCGCGCACCCGCGGACTCGACTCCGGCCGGCTCGCGATCGAAGCGGTGCACTCCACCCAAGACCGCGAAGCGTTCGCCATGGCAATGCTTTGGTTCGCGTGCATGACTTCTTATTTTCCAGGCAATACCGGACGTATGCGTTAGTTCTTCTTAGCAGAAGCAAGCAATTCTCGATTTGCGGAACCAGTGTTCTGCCTCCGTCGTCCCTGCCTGGACAAGGGTGTCCTCTTCGAGTTCTCGGAGAAGACCCTCGGCCCTGCCGGCAGGGCTCCGGATGCGCCTCACGCATGCGGAGAAACCAGCGAACAGTACGAGATGAGGATGAACGGGTGTCTATGTTCCGATGTCGAGTGAGCGGTTCCGTCGCGGTCGTTGCCGCGCTCACGCTCACGTCCCTTGCCGCTCCCGCGATCGCTCAGGCCGCACCGGCTCAGGCTCCGGCACCGGCGGTGCGTCCCATGACGGCGAGCGCAAGCGTGCCGGGGATCCCTGACCCGGGCCTGTCCTGTTCCGTGAACGTCCTGGGGGTCGACTCCGCTCAGCGGATCGTCGACCGGACCTACACCAGCGAGAACGGCCAGGGAAACCTGTACACCTCGGTCTGGGAGCAGAGCCGGCTCGGATTCGTGCCGCGGGCGCTCGTCAAGAAGGAGTCGGCCGGCGCGGAGTCGCCGGACGCGCTGGGAAGCACGGGACGTGACTACTACGCGACCGCGGCCGACGGGAGCCTGTACGTGCTCGGTCTCAACCTCGACGGCACCCTGACCAAGAAGAAGGTGGGCACGACCTGGAGCTCCGTCCGTCTCATGACGGCGGTGCCCGCCCTCGCCGGCAGGCCGGGCAGCTACGTGTACTCCCTCACCGACGACGGCAGGATCTTCCGGTACAACACCGCCACCAAGGCGGAGAGCATGCACAGCACGACGCTGGTCGGCGCGTCCGGCTGGCAGGGCGTCAAGACCCTGACGTGGTACGGCCTCAAGACGCTTCCGGACGGGCAGAGCGCCGACGTACTTCTCGCCACCCTCACGACCGGACAGCTGGTCGAGTACACAATTCCCCACAAGACGCCGACGAAGTGGACGCGCAAGGACGTGCGCCCCACCAGCTGGGGCAGCCTCACGGCGATCACCGTCGGATCGTGCGCGAAGAACGGAACGATGGGCCCGAACTCCGCGTGGATCGGGACGCTCCCCACCGGCGACGCCTACCTCTACATGGACAAGAACCAGGAGACCCCTGACAGCGCTGACATCCTGGCGTACGGACGGCTCGCCGCAGGCTGGCCCGAGCGCATCTTCGCCGGGTAGTCCCCGCCTCCCCCGGTCCGTCGCTACCGGGGTGTGGTGGCGTCGAGCCAGTCGTCGACGGTGGTGACGTCCGCCCACTGCGGGAACAGCTTCTCGGTGAGGAACCGGTGGACCTCGGCGTCGGTGTCCAGGCAGGCGTCGGCGAGAACGGTGAGGCCGAAGTCCAGGTCGTTGGCCTGGCACAGGGTATGCAGCACCACGGCGCTGGTGGCGATGCCGGTGAGGACGAGGCTGTCGATGCCGTACGCCCTGAGCACCACGTCGAGGTCGCTGCCCGAGAACGCGCTCGCCCGTCTCTTGGTGACCACCACCTCGCCCGGCCGGGGCGCGACATCGGGGTGGATTTCGGTGCCGGGGTCGCCCTCGACATGGAGTCCGGCCCGCGCGACGGCGGTGAGAGCCCTGTTGCGCGGGCTGACTTCCGGAAAGTCCTGGCGTAGCGCGATGACCACGTAGATGACAGGGATGTCTGCGGCCCGGGCACCATCGATCGCCCTGCGCAGGCGCGGAAGGTATCCGGAGCCGTCGTCGGCGATGTCCACGATGGCTCGCTGGACGTCCATCACGAGAAGTGCGCTGCTCATACGGTCTCCAGAAACGACGTCGGACCGGCGCTGAAGCGGGGGCCGGGTTCTCCATGTTCGGGCAGTGCTTGCGGCCGCCGGCACCGTGGCAGCACCGTGGCAGTGTGCCCGCCGGGAACGAGTTCCGCCAAGCGGCCTCGCCCGGTGGACCGCTGGACCGCGAGGACCCTGACGGCGATTAGGGGGCAGGCAGGGGCCGAGTGGGGGAGTGCCCCGATGTACGGAGAGCCGTAGCGCGACAGGCTTCAGCACATGACTTCCAAGTCCAAGGTCGTTTCCTCCGACCGCACTTCGACTGCCGCACGGCCGCGTCGCAGGCGGATGCCGCTGGTGACACTGTCCTGCGTGGCTCTGTCCTGCGCGGCTTTGGCCACTGCTGTCACCGGCACGGCCGGGTCGGCTGCGGCCGCTCCCGCTGCGCCCGCCGCCGTCTCCGCCGAGCGTGCCGGCAGCCCGCTTCCCGGGCTCGACCCCGATGTTCTTCAGCGTGCGGTGTCCAGCGCGCCGGACAGGGTGACGGCGGTACTGGCACAGGTCAGCGGGCCGGCCGGGCGGTGGAGCGGAACATACGGGGTCGCCGACACGGTGACGGGAGAGCCGGTTCCGGCCGACGGCCGGTTCCGACTCGGCAGCGTCACCAAGACTTTCATCGCCACGGTGGTGCTGCAGCTGGCCGCCGAGGGGCGGGTCGACCTCGACGAGCCCGTCCAGCGGTACGTTCCGGGCGTGCTGCCCGATGGCTACCCACCGATCCCCGTACGCTCGCTGCTCAACTTCACCAGCAGCCTGCCTGAGTTGACGGCGGACGATCTGCCGACCACCCCGGAGGGGATCGTCGAGCACCGATTCGACGATCACCCGTTGGCCGAACTGGTCGCGAAGGCGGTCCGGCACGACCGGCCCTTCAGGGACCCCGGTGAAAAACAGGTCTACGGGGCCACCGGTTACTACGTCGCCGGGATGCTGATCGAGAAGCTCACCGGCCACAGCTACCAGCAGGAGATCACCAACCGGATCCTGCGCCCGCTGCATCTGCGGCACACCACCGCCCCGGAGACCGACACCACGATTCCCGGCCCCCACTCCCACGGTTATATCGCCGTGCCCCGGGCGGGCGGCGGAACCCAGCTGGTCGACATCACCGAGCAGAACTCGGGCGCCGGTGGCATGATCTCCACGACGGGCGACCTGGACCGCTTCCTGACCGCCCTGTTCCGAGGACGCCTCCTGCCGCCCGCCCGGATGGCCGAACTGTTCACCGTCCCCGACGTCCCATACCTCGGCGGCACTTCCCAGGATCCGGGCCAGGGCCGGGCCTACTACGGCGCGGGACTGATGCGCGTAACCCTTCCCGACGGAGCGACCGTCTGGGGCAAGACCGGCAGTACCTTCGGCTACACCGACGGCATGTTCACCACCCGTGACCTGCGCCGCCGCCTCGTCTACTCCTTCAATCCCACCACCGGTGGCGGCAACGACCTGGCGCTCGTCAACCGGCTCGTCTCCGCGGCCTTCAACCCGTGAGCAACATGGACAGGACCGGCCGGGCAGGCGAAGACCCGAACTGCCGCCGATATCCTGCGTGGCATGGTCAACTCATATGCGAGCGCGAGCCTTGACGATGCCGGGGTTGCGACAGCCGCGGTACGTGCCGGCGCGGACGTCGTGCGGAGCATGTACGGCCGGCGGCTCACCCGCATCGACAAGGGGGCCGGGGATTTCGCCACCACCGCCGATGTGGAGGCCGAGAAGGCGATTCTCCGTGTCATCCGGGCCGCCCGGCCCGATGACGCTCTGCTCGGCGAAGAGGGCGGACACCAGGGTGCCGCTCGGGCCGAGCGCCAGTGGTTGGTCGATCCCTTGTGCGGCACGCTGAACTACGCCGTCGGCAACATGCTGGTGGCCGTCAACGTGGCGCTGCGCAACGGTGCGGCAGCGGTGGCCGACCCGTTCAGCGGCGAGGTCTTCTTCACCGACGGGGAGACCGCCTGGGTGCGGCACGACGATTCCGATGCGCGACTGACGCCCACGCCCGCCACCCAACTCGTGGATGTCAATCTGGACCCGCCGTTCCCCAGCGCGCCCGGCTTCCGGGCTGTGGAACTGCTGGCCCATCCCGGGTTCGTGGAACGTTTCCGGCCCCGAGTCGTATCCACGACGCTGGCGTTGGCCTGGGTCGCCGCCGGCAAGCGCGCCGCGTACGTCACCGACGGCGGCGACCTGTCCGGGAGCGTCCATTTCGCCGCCGGCATCGCTGTGTGCCGGGCCGCCGGCTGCGTGGTCACCGGGATCGACGGCTCCCCGATCGGAGAGGCTGGCCGCGGACTCGTCGTGGCCGCCGACGGCGAAACCCACCGACTGCTGATGTCGATGATCCGCAGCGGAAGCCGGCACCGCGCCTGAAGCAGAGAGAGTGTCGGTGACGTCGGTGGCTTCGACCACACGCGACGGGGCCGGGTGAGGGGCGCCTACGTGCTCTGCAGTGTCCCGAGCGGGTCGGGGTCTTCCTCCAGCGCGGTGGTCGCCGCCTTCCAGCCGGTGTCCTCGGGGTAGAGGGCGCTGCGCAGGAAGGCCGTGGTGAGCCGCTGGACCAGGGCGACCCGGGCGGGGCTCTCATCCGTCGTCTCGGCTACCTCGTATCCGGGGATGCCGCCGAGCGAGTGCTCCGCTCCGAACAGTGTGAGCAGGCTCTTGCTTCCCGGGCTGTAGGTGTAGGGGTCGGTGAACCAGTCCGGTCCGCGCGTGGACAGGTGGGACCGGTCGCTGTCCCCGGCGACGACGAGGGCCGGTGTGGTCATGGTGTCGAAGGACGGCTTCATGAAGGGGAGGTGCTCGGCGGCGAACGGGGTCAGGTCGTCGCCCAGGCCGGCCGCGGCGAGCAGCACACCCGCCTTGACGCGGGGGTCGGACATGTCCTCGCCGGGTACGGCGTCGGAGTCCAGGACGCGCGCGCCCAGCAGCGTGCTCGCCGTCTGGGCTCCCCAGGAGTGGCCCGCCACGGCTATGCGGTCGCGGTCGAGCCGCCCGGCGAGACCCGGCACGGAGGCTTCCAGGATGTCGAGCCGGTCCAGCACGCGCTTGAGGTCGTCGATACGGAAGCGCCAGATCCGCGGCGTACGGGGATCCTCGGCGGGGATTCCGAGCGTCCTGGAGTCGAGGTGGGTGGGCTGCAGGACCACGAAGCCATGGGCGGCCCAGAAGTCGGCCAGCGGGGCATAGCCGTTCATCGACCAGCCGAAGCCGTGCGAGAAGACGATGACGGGCAGATCGCTGCCGGTCGCGGGGGCGGACACGCGGACCTGGAGGTCCTCGCCGCGGTCCGGGGCGGACAGGACCACCGGCTTCGCGGACATCACCAGGGTGGGCGCGCCCGCGGTCCGCTGTGCGTTCGTGGGGTTCGAGTCGGACATGGAAGTGCCTTCCGTTCGGTGCTTCCATGTCTTGGTGCGGTGCGGTGCGGTGCGGTGCGGTGCGGTGCGGTGAGGCAGGCGGTCGGTGGCGCTGCAGGCCGGGCCGGGCGGGGAGCGAGGAGCGATTCTCGCGGGAAGTTCGGCCAGGTCCAAGCGCAAGGACGCCCGGCGCAACCAACAGGCCCTGCTGGACGCGGCCGCGGCGGTCTTCGTCACCTCGGGCGTGGAGGCGCCGGTACGCGACATCGCGGCCGAGGCCGGGGTCGGCGTGGGCACGATCTACCGTCACTTCCCCACCCGGGCGGACCTCGTCATCGCCGTATACCGCCACCAGGTCGACGCCTGCGCCGAGGCCGGCCCGGCCCTGCTGTCGACCAGCCCACCGCCCCATGCCGCCCTGGAGCGGTGGGTCGATCTCTTCGTCGACTTCCTGGTCACCAAGCACGGCCTGGCCGCCGCGACGTAGGGGGCGGCACCGGCTTCGAGGCGCTGCACACCTACTTCCTCGACCGTCTCCTGCCGGTGTGCGCCCAACTCCTCGACACAGCCGTCGCCTCCGGCGAGATCCGCTCCGGCCTCGCCCCGACCTCGATGCCTACCAACTCATGCGCGGCATCGGAAACCTCTGCATCGGCGCCGACGGCGACCCCCGCTACGACGCACGCCGACTGGTCGCACTCCTCGTCGCAGGACTCCGTCAGCCGCGCTGACGGTTCTGACGGACTGCCGGGGCGGTTGGCCGGGGTGTTCAGGCCACGGCGTAGTCGGCGAGGGCCGGTTCGAGCATGTCGAAGGCGTTGGTCGCCTCCGTGGTGATGGTTCCGGCGATCTCTTCGTCGGGATGTTCGGCCAGGGTGAGGTCCTGGATGCGTTGGAACAGAATGCGGTGGACGGTGCCGAGCAGCCCGGCGGCGGTCTGGACGGTGATGTCGTCCGACGGTGCGCCCACGGCTGCGGCGAGAGTCTGGGCCAGGGCGCGTTCACGCTGGTCGTGCAGGCCGCGCAGGCAGGCCGAGAGAGTGGGGCTGTCGGCGATCATGCGGGCGAAGGCGGGCCCGGAGAATCCGGAGACCGGATCTGCGGCTGCTGCGGCGTCGGTGAAGGCGCGGCGCAGTGCCGCCAGGGCGGATTCGCCGGGCCGTCGAGCGGCCACCGTGTGCGCCAGGGAAGCGATGAACGCGTCCTGGTGGTCCAGGGCCAGGTCCTCCTTGCGCGGGAAGTAGTTGGTCACCGTCTTCTTGGCGACCCGCGCGGCGGCGGCGATCTCGGCGATGGTCGTCTGCTCGAAGCCCTGGGCGATGAACAACCGGGTGGCGTGGTCGGAGATGAGTTGCCGGGTCTCCTGTTTTTTGGATTCCCGCAGGCCGGCGGGTTGCGCGGGCGATGTGGTGTCAGTAGCCATGAAGCAATCTTACCCTCGTAGTATTTTTATGTTGACACTCGTGAGTACCGTGGCTAAATTTACCTCCGTCGTAAAGTTCTGATGATGGAATGAAGAGGGGAGTCCATGCCCGAACCAACCGCACCGCGACCACCACCCCCGCCCTCGACATCGCTGTGGACCTCGGCGAGTTCCTGACCGGGCGCGACGACCACAGCCCCGTACCGAGCCCAGCGCCGCGTCGCCGTGACGGGCGGCTGCTCGCCCGGATGGCCGCCGCCCGCGCCCGGCGCAACACCCCGTCCACGCGCAACCTGCCGCGCCGTGGCGGCTACTGATCCACACCCGCACCCGCACCCGTACGGACGACCACGCCCGGCCGCCGCGCCGACCAGCGGCGGCGACAGGATCCCCGAACTCCATGAGGAGAACCGCCTTGCAGATCACCGCGTCCACCGTCTCGCTCACCGTCGACGACGTCGCCGCGTCCCAACGGTTCTTCACCACCCACCTCGGCTACGCCGAGCAGGCCGCCGCCGACGGATTCGTCTCCCTTTCGCGTGACGACGCCGCAGCGGACGTCGTCCTCCTCGCCCGCGGGATCGAGGTGCTGCCGGCCGACCAGCGCGACCAGCGTGTCTCCGGCCTGATCCTCGCCTTCACCGTCACCGGCATCGAGGCCGAGGAGAAGCGGCTGCGCACCGAGGGCGTCGAGATCACCATGCCGCTGCGCGAGGAGCCCTGGGGCGAACGCCTCTTCCAGATCACCGACCCCAACGGCGTGATCGTCCAGTTCGTCGAGTGGGTCGCCCCGTCCGGACCCGAGAACGCCTGACAGCCCCATGCAGTCGACGGAGTCGAGGCGGACGCGGGCGAGGCCGGGGCGGAAGGACGACTCGTAGGTTGCTCATGACGCCGAGCTGGGCGGCGTGGGCGAACTCCGGGGCGGTGGAGCCGGGTTCGGGCAGACGGGACAGGTGGTGGCCGGCCCGGGCGAAGCGCTCCTCGGAGGTGGAGCCGCCCGGCACGGGGAGGTCGCCGCCGAAGCCCTGGAACCGGCTCAGCCGAGTGCGAGGACGAGACGGCGTTCGTCCTCGGTGAGCAGTCCGGGGTCCTCGCGGGGCACCGGCCCCCGTGAACAGGGCAGACCCTTGCCGGAGCCGTACGCGGAATCCGCCCGGTACGGAACGAGATCCGCCGGCGACCGCTCGGGCCCGTTGCCGCGATCGTCCCGTGGAACTTTCCCCACCGGTCCTCGCCGAACAACTGCACGAGCGCGGCAGGCGGTCGAGGTGCAGGCGTACCCGATCCTCACTGGTCGCTCCGTGCGGTTCGCCTCTGTGCTCGCGCGAGACCGGCGCGTGCGAGGATCGTGGCGTGAAGCGGCCGCGCGGGTGCCGAACTTTCCCGGAAGTGGAGTCAGGTGAAGGACGACGAGATACGCGCGAGCTTCGACGGCCGTGCCCGCGTCAAGCTGCTTCCTGACCGTGACACCGCCTCGAATCGGCGCCGGATCGAGGAGATCGCCCACGCGCTCGGTTACCGACTGCTCGCAACCGAGAAGATCAGTCAGTTCGGTATCCGGCTCGTCTACGAACGCGACGATGCCCCGATCGCACGCCGTCGCGCCGAGCTGACCATTGCCAGGCTGCGCGTGGGTGGCCCGCTGCTGCCGGCGGTGGAGCCGCCTCCGCCTCCGCCACCAAGCCCGCCGCCCCCGGCCCCGTCGCAGGCCCGGCCCCGGCAGTCCAGCCATCCTCGGTGGGGGGCGCCGCCACCGCCACCGCCACCACCGCCCGCCACCGAGGCTCCAGCCCGACCGCGGTTCCCGCCCCCGCCACCGGGCCCACCGCCTCCGCCACCCCCACCACCCATCGCCCCAACCCCTTGACGGCGTTCGCCGGTGCCCGGGGCGTGGCCACCAGGCATGACGAGCTCGCCACCCGCTACGAAGCGCACGGGTCCGCAGGACCTGGATCTCGTCGGCATCCAGGTAGCGGCCCACCGTGTGTGCGCACTCCGGGCTGGTGCCCCCGATCGCCCGCAGCGCGTCGAGCAGATCTGTGACCGTCGGGCCCCGCTCGTCCGACAGTTCGTCGCCGAGTCGCGCGAGCCGCTGCCGTAGGACGCCGAGCGCGGCGGTGGTTCCCTCCATGCAGGCCAAGTGGTCCCGGACCAGGCGCGCCTGCCTCGACCCCGGCGTCGAGGCAGGTGGCAATGGTGTCCGGGCCCTGCCCCGAACTGCGCAGTGCACAGGCGCGTCAGGCCACCGTCCCGGCGACTCCGGTGCGGCCGTCCGGGACGCCGACGATCGTGACAATGACCTGCTTGCGCACGGCCTCGCCGAGTACGCCGGCCAGCGCGTCGGTGGTGGCGGCGACCAGACGGGCGGGAGCGTCAGGGATCTCGGGTACGTGATATGCGGCCTCGCGCATGCTGAGGGTGACGAGAGGCGCATCATCGTCGGTCGGGTTGCCGCCGATGCCCCGACGGTGCTGCGGGATGCCGATCAGATCAACTCCGACGAGGCGGCGGAACTCCGCGCCGTAGACGGAGCCGACCGCGTCGGTCAGGGCGCTGATCAGCTTCGGTTCCACCGTCCCGTCGAGGGCTTCCTCGCGGATGTGCACGCTGAAGTGCGGCATGGCAGCAACTCCGTTCAGGTCGTTTGTACGATGAGGGGAGCTCGCTTTGCAGACAAAGCAAAATATCTTTGATGGCAAAGGTAAACGGGGAGAGGTGTGCGATGTCAAGGCCCAGGACGCACGACGCTGCAGAAGGCGGCGGGAACGAGGTCGATGACGCCGTCCGGGCCCTGCTGCTGCTCATGCCTCGGATGGTGGGCAGAGTCAAGAAGATCCCTGTGCCCGAGGCGCTGCAGTCCTTCGCGCTGGCGCCGCGCCACCTCTCCCTGCTCTCCTACCTGCTCTTCGACGGGCCGATGACCGTGAACGAACTGGCGGCCCGGCTGCAGGTCGCGCCGACGACGGTGAGCCTGCTGGTCGGCGACCTGAGCCGGAAGGGAATCCTGGAACGCCGTGAGGACGAGGCGGACCGACGTCGTCGGATCATTGGCATCGCGGCCGACCAGCAGCCCGCGATCACTGCCTGGCTCGCCCCGGGTGCGGCTGCGTGGCGCAAGGCGTTGGCCCCGCTGACACCGGATCAGCGACAGCTGTTCGTCGACACACTGCTCGCGTACGAAGCCGCGGTCGGCGGTGCGGAACAAGGCTGAGCCGGGCGCACGCCCTGCGGGCCCGCAGACGGTCATGAACGCCCGCCACGACGCACGCGAATACGAACGCCTTCCGCAGCACTCCGAAGCCCACCTGAACTGGGCACTCATCATCCTCATGGCCAGGCGACCGACTCGCAAGAAGCCCGCCCCGGGCTGGGCGAAGAAGCCGAAGCCCGCCCGCTGACCCAGCGGGACCGAGTTCGCTGCTTCCGCTGACCTGTCGGCTCCCGCAGTGTGATGATCGAACCCGTGAGCAGCAAGGGGACCAGGCCAGCCGGACGCAGTACGTGGATCGAGATAACGGCGGCAGCGCTCCCGCTGTACCTGACAATGATCGCCGCCTCAGCCGGCGCTCTGGTCGACACCGCGCTGCTCGGCAACCACGCCACCGCCACCCTCGCGGCCTTCGCCATCGCCATGGCCGTGTTCAGCCCCGCTACCGCCACAGTGGCGGGCGCGCTGCGTGGCGTGATGCCGTTCATCACACCGAGCAAGGAGGATCCCGACCGTCTCCTGCCCGTGGTGCGCAGCGGAACGTGGCTTGCAATCACCGTCGGCGCCATCGCAGCGGCGGCGGTCGCGTCCGTTCCTCTGATCGGCCGAGCGGCCGGGGTTCCCCGTGCCACTCTCGACCAGCTGGGGATCTTTCCACTCCTGCTGGCCGGCAGCGTGCTCGCCATCGCGGTCGGCTCGTCAGCCACGTCCGTCCTGGTGGCACTTGGCCACTCGAAGTCGGTGATGCGGGCCGGACTGCTCGGCACCGCCGCATCCACCACGCTGTCCGTACTCCTCGTGGGCGGTCCCGGCCCGCTGCCGAGCTACGGCCTGACCGGGGCAGGCATCGCCATGCTCGCCTCCAGCGTGATCAGCACCTGCGTCAACCACGTGGCCATCCGCCGCTCTACCGTGCTCAGAGGCCGCTCCTTGTATCCGGGCCGGCTCAATGTGAAGCAGGTCTGGACCTTGGGCACCGTGGGGATTCCGCTGGCCGGCACAGTACTCGTCAAGTTCGCCGTCCTGGGCGTATTGACCTTCGCGGCGGCCAGGATCGGGACGGACAGTGCCGCAGTGCACAGCGTCGGCATCTCCCTGGTCAACCTCATCTTCACAGCTGCGGTGGCAGTCGGTCAGGCCACCATCCCTCTGATCTCCGCCTACGCAACGAAGCGCGACAGCGGGCGTATCCGGCGCAGCGTTCGGGCGGGAACGGGGCTGGCACTGAGCGTCGTGGGGTTCATCGGGGCGATGGTGATCCTCCTCAGTTCCTGGGTCGTTCCGCTGTTCACCCAGGATGTCGATGTGCGGCCACAGATCACAGGTCTTCTGCCACTGGTGCTGGCCGTGGTCGTCACCGACGCGCTGCAGGCGGTCGTCGGATTCGGCCTCATCGGCCTCAAGCGCACCGTGCCGAGTTTCGTGTCGACCTTCATTTGCTACGGAGTCCTGGCCGCCATCGCCGCTCCGGTAGCCACAACCGGAGGGCTTGCCGCCCTGTGGACGGCGCTCGCCCTGGCCAATCTCTTCCAGGCAGTGAGCAAGGCCTACTCCTTTTACCGACACAGCACATTCACCGACACCCGCGCATACGCGCCAACCGTCACGTGAGAGAAGCGCCGGCCCGCACAGCCCTCCGTCCTCGACAGCAGTTGACGACCCCGCGGCGACGAACGCGCGGCATCTTGGCATGTTCAGGTACGTCCACTGAGTGATGGGCTTCGCGGGTTCGCCCCGCGGGCGGGCTCCGCGGGGCGCCGAGGCGGTACAGACAATGGGTACATGCGACCGGGGACAGCAGGCGACCGGGACAGCAGGCGACCGGGTCCGCCGACGGCATGCGCCTCAGATGTGGAGTGTCCCGGGGAACGCGCCGTGCCCGACGCCCGGTGCGGTGACGGCCAGCCAGCCGTGGCCGCGCATCTCGGTGTCCGGGCCGACCTCGTCGGGGTCGACCGAGAGGTACCCGCAGGCGGACCGGGCGCCCGCGGTCCCCGCGTTGGACGGGGCCACGTCGTACTCGGGGTCGAAGTCCGGGTCGTCGACCGCCAGGGTCTCCCACGGCAGTGGGTCGCCCTCCCATTCGGGGCTGCTCTCGGCGGCGTACTGACGGATCACCCGGCCGTTCTCGGCGACGATCCACACGTCGGAGCCGCCGGCGTCGTCCAGGAAGTAGAACTGGGCCTGGCCGCAGTGGACGCTGACCCGCTCGACCGTCTCGATCATGCCGTCCCAGGGGTCGCCGACGAGCTCGTCGAAGGGACCGAAGACCAGGCGCCAGCCGTCCAGCTCCGGGGTGATGAAGGCCCGCCCCACAGAGCGGTCGGCGCCGTCCTGCCCAGGTGCCTGGATCCTCCGGCCCTCTGCCGCCTCCACGCCGGCGGAGACCGTGACGGGCCGCCGGTCGTGCAGGCCCAGAGCCTCGAATACACCCTCGTACGACGCCCCGGGCACGGCCATCCACCAGCCGCTGAGGATCGCCGACGGAAGCGTCGGGACACCCTCGTTCAGGATCTTCACCTGTATCAGCCGCTCGATCGCCGCCCGGTCACGGTCGTCGAGCGCGTCGGCACCGCCGCCCTCCACCAGCGCCGCCATCGCGCCCCGCCGGACCTTCGGGGACACGGCAGGGTCGCGACGCAGGGAGCGCAGCCGCGGCCGGAAGGATTCGTGCAGCAGGCGGGCGTAGTCGGATGCTTTGTAGGGGACGAGCCGGCCCCGGGCGAAACAGTCCACCAGGGCCATCAGCCCGGCCTCGGAGTCTATTTGCAGCCTGACGAGCCCCTGGAAGCCGTTGCCCGAACTTCCGCGGTCCGGATCGGCCGCCAGAGCCGCGTACTGGTCGGCGGAACGCTCGTCGAACACCCCGAGGAACCGCCCCGCCTGCCAGTCCGCCACCTCCTTGCGCCGCCAGGCCGCCAGTACGCCGTCGAACGCGGGCGGCCCGATGTGCCGCAACGCCCGCATGACCGGCTGGAGACCGGCGGTCCCGTTCACACCGGCCACGCCGCGCAGCAGTTCCGGCACCACGCTGTCGGCCCGCTCCGCCAGCCGCGCGGCGGCCGCCTCCACGCGCGCGGCGTCGTTGCTGCCCAGGTCCTTGAGAAGGGATTCGATCTCCATGCAGCAGCACAGTAGCCCCGGCCACCGACAGCGCCCCGCGGGACCGTGTGCCGGGGGCCGGGACGGCTCGCGCTGCCGCCGGACGCGACCGGGCCGCGGGTTCGACCTGGCTGATCGCCCGGTGGCCACGCACCCTGCCCCGTCCGCCCATTCGCGAGACCTCTAACATCATGTGGCGTTTCGTCGTCGGACACCGGTGCCTGTCCGGTCGTGTCCGCCGCCCAACGCCCACGACATCCGCCGCACGGCGATGGAGTCGGGTATCGAGCAACCGAGGAGAGGAACGTTCATGCGGGCTCGGAGCATCGGCGCGGCCGCCGCGACAGCATTGGCGCTGGTGGCTGCCCGCGACCTCGTCCAGAAGAAGCACGCACTGCTCAGGAACTTCCCCGTGATCGGGCACGCCCGGTACCTGTTGGAGACGATCGGGCCGGAACTGCGCCAGTACGTCGTGACGTCCAACGAGGAAGAGCGCCCGTTCAGCCGTGACCAGCGCACCTGGATCTATGCGTCGGCGAAGGAAGAGAACAACTACTTCGGGTTCGGGACCGACGTGGACGTCGAGCACGTGCAAGGGCACGCGTACCTGAAGCAGCGGACGTTCGCCGGCACGTTGCCCGATCTGCACGACCCGCAGGCTCCGCTGCCCTCGGCCAAGGTGCTGGGCGGCCCGCGCGGGCGTGCCAAGGCGTTCCGGCCGGCGAGCGTCGTGAACATCTCGGCGATGAGCTTCGGATCGCTGTCCGGCGCGGCCATCACGGCGCTCAACAAGGGCGCGGCGCTGGCCGGCGCGATGCAGAACACGGGCGAGGGCGGCCTCTCGCCGTACCACCGCAACGGCGGTGACCTCATCCTTCAGATCGGGACGTCGTACTTCGGCTGCCGCAACGAGGACGGCACCTTCAGTCTCGACAAGCTCAAGGACGTGGTCGCGAGCGCCCCGGTCAAGGCGATAGAGATCAAGCTCTCCCAGGGCGCCAAGCCGGGGCTCGGCGGGATGCTGCCGGGCGCGAAGGTGACCCCCGAGATCGCCGAGATCCGCGGCATCCCGGCCGGCAAGGACTGCGCCTCCCCCTCTCGGCACACCGCGTTCCACGACGTCGACTCGATGCTCGACTTCGTGGAGCTGCTCGCTGCCGAGACCGGTCTGCCGGTCGGGATCAAGAGCGCTGTGGGGGAGATGAGCTTCTGGCGGGAGCTGGCCACGCTGATGGCGCGTGGTGATCGCGGGGTCGACTTCGTGACCATCGACGGAGGCGAGGGCGGCACCGGTGCGGCTCCCCTGATCTTCACCGACTCGGTGTCGCTGCCGTTCCGGATGGGATTCTCCCGCGTCTACAGCACGTTCGCCGAGCGCGGTCTGACCGACGACATCACCTTCATCGGTTCCGGCAAGCTCGGCCTGCCCGAGAACGCCGCCGTCGCCTTCGCGCTGGGGGTCGACATGATCAACGTCGCCCGCGAGGCCATGCTGTCCATCGGCTGCATCCAGGCACAGAAGTGCCACACCGACAAGTGCCCCACCGGCATCGCCACCCAGGACCCGTGGCTGGTGCGCGGCATCGACGCGCCTTCGAAGGCCACCCGGGCCGCTGTGTACCTGCGCACCCTGCGCAAGGAGCTGCTGAAGGTCTCGGGAGCTGTCGGCGTCGCCCACCCGGCACTCATCACCACCACCGACATCGAGATCATGAACGGCGACTACGACGCCCGCACCCTGGCGAACGTCTATGGCTACAAGGACGGCTGGGGCGAACTCGGCCCGGAACTCGCCCAGGAGATCACCGCGCTCCTCACCACCGAACCGAACGCCCTCCAGAAGCCTGCCGGCTGACGTTCGAGGCGTTGCGACCTCGCCGGGCCGGTCGTGCTGCCGACGGCTGTCGGCAGCACACCGGTCTGCTCGGCGAAGCCGGGGCCGGGCAGCGGCCGAGCGCTACTTGTGCGCCCACGACTCATTCCGCCGCGATCCCCGGACGGCTGGGTCGGCCCACTGGACCCGGCGCGGCACGGCAGGGCATCGGTGATCAGTCCTCTGCGATGCCCCGGCCGCCACCAGGGGCGGGAGCGCGGAGGACGGCTCCTCGGCATCGCCTCCACCTGGCGGATTCCACGGCTCCCCCCAACTGTCCAGCCGATCATGGTTGATAGCCTCCCGGGATGACTGCGCCTTTCGATGAAGCCGTCCGCGCCCGACTGCAAGCCCCCAACATCTGGTACGTCGGCACCGTGTTCGCCGACGGAGCACCGCAGGTCAGCCCGATGTGGGTGGATCTGGAGGGGGAGGGGGAGCTGACGTTCAACACCTCGGTGGGTCGGGTGAAGGAGGAAAACCTGCGCCGCGAGCCCCGCGTCTACCTCTCACACGCGGACGCCACCGACCCCTTCGACCGAGTGCAGATCAGTGGTGTGGTGGCCCGCTTCATCGAGGGCGAGGAGGCACACGACCGGATGGACCGGCTGGCCCGCAAGTACCTGGGCGTCGATCGCTTCGAGTGGATCATGCCGGAGGAACAGCGGGTCGCGGTGATCGTGCGTCCCGTCAAGGTGCGGCACATCGTCGGGGTGGAGAGGTTCCGGCCCGGTGGCCCCGTCCCCGCGCCCGGACCGGCGTACCCCTCGTGACAGTCGTCGCCGGCACGACGGCTTCGCCTCGGGGGAGTACGGCCGCTCTGCCCGCCGGCTGAACCGCTCAGGCCCCGACCACCTCCGCTGTGCGGCCTCGGGCGGAGGAGGACGGGTCAGTCGATCGGGTCCGGACCAGGAGCGAGCGGGGGGAGTCCGTGGGCGGCGAGGACACGGTCGGCGAAGTCCGGTTCGGCGAGGGGGACACCATGGGCGGCGAGGAGAGCGAACAGGTCTGCGAGCCGGCGCGGTTCGGTGCCCCGAAGCTGATGGCCGGGGGCGAGACCGAGGACGCCGATGAGCGGTCCGCGGCCGGTAGCGGGGGTCGTGGTCAGGCGCAGACGTATCGTCAGGCGAGCTGCGTCCGAATCGGGTTCCTCACCGAAGGCCATGTCCAGGCCCGTGATGTCGTGCCAGCGGTAGCGGCGGCGCAACAGCGCCCTGGAGAGGGTGAGGCCCTCGCCGTCGGCGCGCACCCAGAAGCTGATGGGCGCGGGCAGGGCCACGATGGGGACGACCGCGGCGACGATCAGCAGGCTTGGGCCGACGCCCAGCCGGTCCACCGCGCCGCTCGCGCCGAGGGCGACAGCTGCCAGAAGGCCCAGAAGGCATCCGGGCCCTACACCCGAGAAGCGCCACAGGAAGCCCAGGCGCACGGTTCGGAACCGGTTCGTCGTGTCCACAGGCTCAATCCTGGAGCCTTGATGTAACTGTTCCGCCACGCTTACAAGGCCCTTGTGCCACAGATCCACAGCGGCCACGCGCTGTCGGAGACGGCCGGCTTCACACTGTCGCCGACTCGCTCCTCACCGACACCGTCGGCGTCAGCACCCTGACGCGGTTCAGCACCCTGACGCGGTGATGGGCCACACCGTCCTGTCGAGAGCCATGAGCGGCACCGCCAACCCGTCCCTGCACCTCCCTGCGGGATCGTGTCGCAGCACTGATGACGGCGCACCTGCGGCAGTTGCATCCGTTCGGAGGGATTGGTGCCCCGGAGGGATGGGAGGGCCGCCCCCGCGCATGCTCCCGTCACTGGACGATCACACGCTTTGGAGGCTCCGAAGTGACTGCGGCGGAACACGGCACCAGCGGGCCTGACGGAGAACTGCTGGACCTCGCCGATCAGGAGCCGGTTCGCGATCCGTTCACCGCCTACGCGCCCGTCCGTGAACGGGAACAGATGGTGCGGGGAAAAGTGTCACGCGAATCCGCCGACCGCCGGGACGAGGGCACCCTGGGGGAGGACGGGACCATGTCAGGCCCGCAGGAAGGCGAGCACCGCCAGCACCCGCCGGTGCCCCTCGGTGGCCACCGGCAGGTCCAGCTTGGAGAAGATGTTGCCGATGTGCTTGTTCACGGCGGCGTCGCTGATGAACAGCTCGGCCGCGATGGCGGAATTGGTGCGGCCCTGGGCGACCAGACCGAGCACCTCGCGCTCCCGGGGGCTCAGCCTCTCCAGAGGGTCCTTCCGCAGCCGCACGAGCTGCTGGATCACCTCCGGGTCCACCACCGTGCCGCCGATGGCGATCCGGTCGATGGCGGCCGTGAAATCGGCCACCGCGGCCACCCGCTCCTTGAGCAGATAGCCGACCCCGGCCCCGCCGCCGGAGTCCAGCAGGCCCAGCGCGTACGAGCGTTCCACGTACTGACTGAGCACCAGAACCGGCAAACCGGGGAATTCTTCACGGAGTTGTACGGCGGCCCTCAGACCGTCGTCGCTCAGCGTCGGTGGCATCCGTACGTCGGTGACGATCAGGTCGGGCCGCTCGGTGCGCACGGCCGCGACCAGGGCGTCGGAGTCACCGACAGCCGCCACCACCTCGTGCCCGACCCGCTGCAACAGCCCGACCAGGCCTTCGCGCAACAACACGGCGTCCTCTGCCACGATCAGGCGTAGCGACACGGAACCTCCACATGCAACAGGGTGGGACCACCGACCGGACTCGACACCCGCATACGGCCGTCGAGCGCCTTGACCCGGTCGGCCAGCCCGGTCACGCCGCTGCCCGCTTCCGTGTCCACGCCGCCGCGGCCGTCGTCCGTGATGTCGAAGATCAACAGATCGGCATGGTATCGACCGCGCACCTCCGCCTTCGCGGCCCCGCTGTGTCTGGCGATATTCGTCATCGCCTCGTTGAGGAGGTAGTACATGGTCGTCTCAACCTTCCTGGGCAGCTCCTCGGGCAGCCGAAGGTCCACCGTGACCGGGATCGGGAACCGGGCGGCGTAGTCCTCGATCGCCGCGACGAGCCCGTGATCGGCCAGTACCGGCGGATTGAGCCCTCGGATCAGAGCCCGCAACTCCTGGTGAGCGGCGGAGAGTTGCCCCTCCGCCTGGGTGAGCAGCTCGGACTGCGGGGAATCCGGCGGGGTGTCCAGGCGCAGCATCCCGAGGGTCATTCCCAGCGACACCAGCCGCTGCTGCGCCCCGTCGTGCAGATCGCGTTCGATCCGTACCCGCTCCGCGTCGAAGGAGTCCAGCAGACGGACCTGCGAGGCACGCACCTCGCGCAGCTCCTCCCCGAGCTCCCGGTCGCGCGGGGCCAGGAAGGTACGCGCCATGGCGGCACGCGCCCCCGCCCACGAGGTCACCGTGTACGGCGAGGCCAGCAGCACGATCACGCCGAAGACCGCCCAGGGCCAGGTCTCGCCGTCCAGCGAGTTGAAGAAGACGGCCGGCAGCCCGAAGCAGAAGCCCAGCACCATCAGATCCAGCCACCACAGCGCAGCCGTCGAGATCAGCGTGAACATCAGCTCCCGCCAGGTCACCTGCTCCTTGAGCCGGTTGGCCACCCACGCCCTGGTCCCGCGCGCGTCCGGGCGCCGGTGCGGGTCCGGCAACCGGTCGAGGTCCACCAGCCGGAGCCGGTGGCGCTCCACCGTGGCCACCACCGTGGAGGCCAGCACCAGACCCACCAGGGGGGCGATCCCGATCAGCACCACCAGCAGCGCGACCCCCACCGCCAGACCGGCGGCGAAGATCGCCACCGCCGCCGTCCCGAACAGGACGCCGCTGCTGAGATAGGCCAGGGACCTCCAGGGCCAGCTCGACGTCAGAAAGCTCATGGGGCGCTGAGCCATGGCCTGCCAGGCCGTTGTGGGACGCATGCGGCCACCGTAGCCCGGCAGTTCGGTCTTCCGAGGTAGAGCCTGCACTACCTCGGAAGTAGAGGGCGGATCAGTGCCCGGCCCCTTCTTCGTGCAGTGAGATCGACGCATGACGACAACGAGGCGAGCCTCCGTACAGGGCGTGGTCGAACTCCACGGCGTGCGCAAGGTCCACGGCACCGGCGACCACGCGGTGACCGCACTGGACGGCATCTCCGTGGGCTTCTCCCGCGGCACCTTCACCGCGATCATGGGCCCCTCCGGCTCCGGGAAGTCCACCCTGCTGCAGTGCGCGGCCGGACTGGAGCGGCCGACCGACGGACAGATCGTTCTCGCGGGAGTCGACATCGGCAAGCAGAACGAGAAACAGCGCACCGAGCTCCGCCGCAAGCACATCGGCTTCGTCTTCCAGGCCTTCAACCTCGTCGAGTCGCTGACCGCGGCCCAGAACGTGGAACTTCCCTCCCGGTTCGCCGGCCGCAAGGTCGAGCCCGAGCAGGTCGCGAGCGCGCTCGCCTCAGTCGGTCTGACCGAGCGCGCGAACCACCGGCCCAGCCGGCTCTCCGGCGGCCAGCAGCAGCGCGTGGCCCTCGCACGGGCCCTGGTCACCCGCCCCGACGTGCTCTTCGCGGACGAGCCCACCGGTGCCCTGGACACCGTCACCTCCCGCGAGGTGCTGCGGATGATGCGGATGCTGGTCGACCGGGAGGGCCAGACCACCCTGATGGTCACCCACGACCCGGTGGCGGCTTCCGCGGCCGACGTCGTCGTCTTCATCAAGGACGGCCGGATCGCCGACCGGATCCCGCTGGACAGGGACCCGCGGAGCAACAACGCCGCTGTGATCGCCGCTCACATGGCCCGGCTGGAGGCGTGATGCTGATCATCGCGAACGTACGCGAACGCTGGGCCGGCTTCCTCGGCGCCTTCCTCGCCGTCCTGGTCGGCGTGGCCCTCATCACCACCACCCTGGTCATCTACGACTCGTCCCGCCCCACCACCCAGCCCCGCTACACCGACGCCGTTGCCCTGGCCCTGCCCGAGCAGGCCCTCGACACGGACGGCAGCCCCGAGGACCGGATCGCGTGGAGCCCGGCCGAGGCCGCACCGCTCCAGGCCGAGCTGGCCGAGGTCCCCGGAGTCGCCGCCGTCGTGGTGGACCGCTCCTTCTACGCCCAGGCCTTCCGCGGCGACAGGCCCGTCACCGACGAGGGCGCCGCAGAGGCCGGCCACGGCTGGGACAGTACCCGGATGGCGCCCTACCGGCTGGCTTCCGGCCGGGCCCCGAGCGGGGTCCGCGAGGTCGTCGTCGACCGCGCCCTGGGAGTGGCAGTGGGCAGCGAGCTCACCGTCAACATCACCGAGGGCCGCACTCCGTTCACCGTCGTCGGCACCGTCGACGGCCCCGGCTACTACTTCAGCGAGGCATTCGCCGCCGAGCAGCAGCCCGGCGTCGGCGCCCTCGCGCTGATCGCGGACAAGGGGGCGTCCACCGCCGCCATCGCCTCCGGCGCACGGCAGGCCCTCGGGGACAGGGGCACGGTCGTCTCCGGCGGCGCCCGCTCCGAACTCCAGCCCCGATACATCGAGCACAAGCGCTCCCTGGGCGTCCAGCTCATCGGCGCCATGGCCGTCCTCGGCCTGTTCACCACGGTCTTCGTCGTCGCCTCGATGCTGGTCCTGTCGACCGGCATGCGCCGCCGGGAGATCGGCCTGCTGCGCACCATCGGCGCCGCACCCGGCCAGATCCGCCGCATGATCCTCGGCGAGGCCGCCGTGGTCGGCCTGCTCGGTTCGATCGCCGGCTGCCTGGCCGGCATCGCTGCCGCCCCGCTGCTGCACGACATCCTCAAGGGACTGGACGTCACCCCGCCGGGCATGGAGGTCACCGTGGCCGCCTGGCCGCTGCTCACCGCCTCCGCGGTCGGCATCGGCGTCAGCGTCATCGGTGCCTGGGCCGCCGGCCGCAAGGCCGCGAAGGTCGCCCCGATCGAGGCCCTGCTCGACAGCCGCCCCGCCAACAACGGTATGGGGCGAGGCCGTTGGATCACCGGACTGTCCGTCCTCGGCCTGGGCACCGTACTTGCCACCGTCACCACCGGCGCCGACAACCGCATCAGCACGGCGCTCTTCGCGACCATGACACTCATCGTCGCAGCCGCCCTGCTGGCCCCGGCCCTCGTCGGCCCCGTCGGCCGCTGCCTGACCGCACCCTTCCGGAAACGCGGCTCGGCCGCTGCCCTCCTGATCCGCTCCGAACTCACCGCCAACCCCCGCCGCGCCGCCTCCCTGGTGGCCCCCGTGATCGCCGCAGTCGGCTTCGCGGTCCTGCTCAGCGGAGCGGTGGAGACGATGCGGGTGGCCTACCCGGCAGGCGAGGCCCTGAAGGTCGCCGGCCAGACGATCGTCACCTCCGAAGGCACCCCCGGCAACACCGACGAGGTCGTCGCCGCCAACCCGGTCGGCAAGGCAGCCCTGCCGACCCGCGCCTTCGTCGGTGAGAAGCGGACCGTCCTGGACGTGCTCGGCACCCGTGACGCCCGGTGGAACAGACCGGGCGAGGCCGTCCTCGGCCGGCGCACCGCATCCGGCCTGGGCCTGAAGCAGGGCCAGAGCGTCCCGGTCCGGTTCGCCGACGGTGCGAGCGTCGACCTGAGGATCAGCAAGGTCCTGCCCGACGACCCGGCCCGCGGTGACTTCGTGGTCGCCCGTGACCTCGTCCGAGCCCACGACCCGGCCGCGCTCACCGACGACATCTTCGTCCCGGCCGGCAACAATGCCTCCGCCGCGGTCCCCGGCACCGCCCTGCACGACGCCATGCGGTACGCCCTCGACGACTACAACACCGACGCCGAGCTCACCGACAGCCTGGCCGCCATGCTCATCGCCATCGCCGTCGGCTACAGCGTGATCGCCGTCGCCAACAGCATGGCCATGGCGGCCCACGGCCGTCGCCGCGACTACGCGGTGATGAAGTCCGCCGGCGGCACCGTCCGCCAGCTCCTCGAGCTGGGCGCCGGCGAGACCGCCCTGCTGGTGGCCGTCGGAGCCGGCCTCGGTGTCCTGGTGACGCTGCCCCCGCTGGCGGGAATGGCCTCCGGTCTCTCCCAGGCCACTTCGTCCGACGTCGGCCTGCACCTGAACGCCGGAGCCATCACCATGGCGATCACCGGCACCCTGGCCGCGGCAGTCCTGACGGGGGTGATGGTCACCGGGAAGACGCTGAGGAAGTCCGCTTGAGGGCTGTCCCGCCAGGGATTGCAGGACAGCCCCCGGCCGCCACGGAACAACCTTGCCGGTCGCCCCTGCCGACGAGGGCTGCACCCAACACGGCCGCAGCCCTCTCTACGGAGTGATCCAGTAGCGGCGCTTGCTGCCTGCCTCGGTGATGCGGACGTCCTCCAGGACGCCACCGGTGCGCTCGATGCTGCGAGCGGAGCCGACATTGCTGTCGTCGCAGGTGACGAGAACCCGCCCCGGACCCGTCGCACGAGCCTCGGGCAGAACAGCCCTGAGGGCCCATGTGGCCAGGCCGCGCCTCCGGGCGGAGGGGCGGATGCTGTAGCCGATGTGTCCGCCGACATCGAGCAGGAGGCGTTCAGGCGGTGCCGCAGATCGATGGCTCCCGGATAGGTCTCACCCTCGACGATCCACCAGTCGGTGGCGTGGACGCGACCCTCTCCCGGAGCGACGGACCTGTCCGACTGCTGTCGGGCTCCCCGCCGGCGCAGCTGTCGCGCCGCATCGAGTTCCCGACAGCTGACCCGCGCCACACGCCCCACGCGATATGACTTTGAGTGCCCGTCAGGATACGTTGAGTGCATGATCGGTGCGGCGTCGTTCTCCCCGGCGCATCGCCGCATGCGGGACAGCGGCGTCCTCGTCGTGCTCATCTGGGTGACCTTCCACCTGATGGGCTGCGTCCACAGCCACGGTCCGGCGTTCGACAGTCCGCACTATCCGATGAGCACGGCCTACGCCGCTGCCGCCCCCGTGGCCGCACTCGGCGGCGGGCCCACGGCCTCTGCCCCGGAGCGGGCACCATGCTGCCCGGACACCGGTGATCACACGATGGACCGGGTCCGCAGCGACGCACCGCCCGTACCCTCGCCGGGCGGCGCGCCGACCGTGCATGCCCTGCCGTGCGGCCCCGACGCGGCTCTGGCCGGGGCGGGGAGCGCCCGAGCTCCGGGAGACGGCGCCCTCGGCGGACGCGGTGTCCTTACGGCCCTTTGCGTGGCACGGACCTGAGAGGTCCCGCGCGGCCGCCCTGCCTCACTCCGTCCGGCACCGCCGGGCGGGTCCCGGGCGGCTGTGTGTCCGAGCCCTGACCCGCCGATACCCCACGCCGGCTGCCGCAGGCATGGGGCGAGGAGCCGTGACACCCTCCATGAACACCTCCCTGTACGCCAACGCCCCTCTGTACGCCCCTGCCCCCGCTTCCGCCCGCGGCCCGTCCGATCTGGTCGGCCACACCCCGGTGCTCTGGGTGGGCGAACCGTTCGCCCCTTCCGGGCGCGGCTTCTGGGCCAAGCTCGAAGGCGCCAATCCCGGCGGGATCAAGGACCGTCCGGGCCTGCACATGGTCGCCCGTGCCCGCGCACGCGGTGACCTGGCCGACGGCGCGGCCATCGTCGAGTCCTCCAGCGGCACCCTGGGACTGGGGCTGGCCCTGGCCGGGATCACCTTCGGCCACCCGGTGACCGTGGTCACCGACCCGGGCCTGGAGCCCGCGATCCGCCGGGCCCTGACCGCGTACGGCGCCCGCGTCGAACTCGTCACCACCGCACACCCGGTGGGCGGCTGGCAACAGGCGCGGCGCGAGAGGACGGCCGACCTGCTCGCCCGGCACCCCGGGGCCTGGTGCCCGGACCAGTACAGCAACCCCGACAATGTCGCCGCCTACACCCCGCTGGCCGCGGAACTGATCGCCCAACTGGGCTGCATCGACGTCCTGGTCGCCTCCGTCGGCACCGGCGGCCACTCAGCAGGCATCTCCGCCGCCCTGCGCCGGACCTTCCCCGACCTGGACCTGATCGGGGTGGACTCAACCGGGTCGGCGATCTTCGGGCAGCCCGCCGGGCAGCGCCTGATGCGCGGACTGGGCTCCAGCATCCACCCGGGCAACGTCGCCTACGACGCGTTCACCGAGGTCCACTGGGTCGCCCCCGCCGAAGCCGTCCGGGCCTGCCGCACCCTGGCCCGCAGCCACTACGCCTCCGGCGGCTGGAGCGTGGGCGCGGTCGCACTGGTCGCCGGATGGGCCGCCCGTACCCGGCCCGCCGGAACCCGCATCGCCGCGATCTTCCCCGACGGCCCCCACCGCTACCTCGACACCATCTACAACGACGGCTGGTGCCACGGCCATCACCTGCTCGACGCACCCATGCCGACCGGGCCGGAAGAGATCAAGGAGCCCGGCGAACGGACAGTGACCTCCTGGACCCGCTGCACCACGGTCACCGCCCCCGCTCCGGCCGCCGCCCGCACCGCCCTGGCGGGTGCGCGGTGAGGCGGCTGCGCACCCAGATGCGCTCCTTCACCCCCAGCATCCAGCTGCTGATGGTCAACCAGTTCGGCATCAACCTCGGCTTCTACATGCTCATGCCCTACCTCGCCGACCACCTCGCCCACGGCCTCGGCCTCGCGGCGTGGGCGGTCGGTCTGGTGCTGGGCGTGCGCAACCTCTCCCAGCAGGGCATGTTCTGGCTCGGTGGCACCCTCGCCGACCGGATCGGCTACAAGCCGATGATCCTCGTCGGCTGCGCCCTGCGCACGGGCGCGTTCGCGCTGCTGGCCTTCGCCGACACCTTGCCCGCCCTGGTCACGGCCGCCGCCGCCACGGGACTTGCCGGAGCCCTGTTCAACCCCGCGGTCCGCGCGTACATCGCCGAAGGAGCCGGGGAGCGCCGGGTCGAGGCGTTCTCCTGCTTCAACGTCTTCTACCAGGCGGGCATCCTGCTCGGTCCGCTCGCCGGACTGGCCCTGCTCGCCCTCGACTTCCGCCTGGTGTGCGCGGTCTCCGCGGCCGTTTTCGCACTGCTGGCGCTCGTGCAGGCTCGCGCACTGCCCGCCCGCCGCCCCGCCGCTGAATCACAGAGCGAGGCGGGATGGCGGGGGATCGCCGCGGACTGGCGGACGATTCTGCGCAACCGCCCCTTCATGCTGTTCTCCGCCGCGATGGCCGGCTCCTACCTGCTGGCCTTCCAGACCTACCTCGCCCTTCCCCTGCAGGCCCGCACCCTCCTCGGCGACGGCAGCGGTACCGCGATGGGCGGGGTCTTCGCCGTCTCCGCCCTGGTCGCGGTCGCCGGCCAGCTGAGGCTGACCGACCGGGCCAGGAAGCGCCTGGACGCCCCGAAGGCCATCGCGGTCGGGCTGGCGGTCATGGGGGCGGCGTTCCTGCCGCTGCTCCCCGGGCCCCATGGCCCCGCTCACGGGGTCGCCGCGCTGCTCGGGCTCGCCGGGCTGGTGGCGTGCGCGGCGCTCCTGGCAGTGGGTTCCGCACTGCTGTACCCGTTCGAGATGGACACGCTCGTCAGGCTCTCGGGTGAACGCCTGGTCGCCACGTACTACGGCGCCTACAGCACCGTGGCCGGCATCGCCGTGGCCGGCGGCAATCTCGCCGTGGGCGCGCTGTTCGACCTCGCCGCCCGCGCAGACGCCCCGTGGCTGCCCTGGACAGCCCTGGCCGCGCTCGGGATCGGGTGCGCCGTGGCTCTGACCGGGCTCCGCCGCACCGGTCATCTGCGACCCGAGATGCCTGCGGCGGCGGCACCTGCCACGGCGTGAGGCCAGTGGCCGGGTGAGCGCCTCATGCGGCATCAGGTGAACATGACGAAGCCCTTCCCCGGTGGGGGAAGGGCTTCGTGAGCGAGCGCTGGGCAGGCCTTGCACCTGCATTTCCCCACGGGAAGCGGGGCGTCTTTCCTTGGACCACCAACGCAGTGTCAGCCGCCGCGAGTTGCGGCGAACTTTCAAGATCGACTATAGCGCATGCGGGCCGTGGGTCGCCCATCGGTCGTTGTCCGAAGGTATGCCGGGATACCGGGCCGGAGTCGGATTCCCGGGCCTACAACCAAGCGCGTTCCTCGCGAGTCTTGATCTCGGCGGTCATGTCCCGCCATAGGTGATCAAGAACGAAGGAACGCATGACGACACCGTCATGGCCCGGCACGGTGCCGCTGTCGACGCTGCGGAGAAGGCCGGTGTGGGGCATGTCGTGTATACGAGCCTGACTGCCGATGGCGATCATCTCCCTTACGCCCTGCCGCACCGTTGGACCGAGCGTCGGCTCCAGGAGACCACCATGAACTGGACGATTCTGCGCAATGGCCTGTACGCGGAGTTGCTGGGTGGCCTCGCGGCGCCGACAGCCGACGGGCGGATCACTGCCCCGCTCGGCGAGGGCCGGCTGGCCGCCGTCGCACGGGCGGATCTGGCCGACGCCGCGATACGTGTGACGACAGAGGCGCCCGCCCATGCGCGACGTATCTACGAACTCGTCGGCGAGCAGGCCATTGGAGGCGCCGACCTGGCCCGGACGCACGGGCCGCACGTCGCCTATGAGCCGGAGACACTCGCCCAGGCCCGCGCGCGTCGCCGCTTCCGGCGCCGAGCCGTTCCAGATTCCGATGCTGGTGGGCACCTGCTCCGCCATCGCGGCCGGGTTCATGTCCCGTACCGGTGGCGACCTGCGTCAACTGCTGGGCCGCGCACCCCGCTCCGCGCTCGCAGCAGCCTTCGCATAGCCCCGGCGCACAGCGATCTCGCAGCCAGGAAAGTCCAATTCGTCGGTGTCGGGTGGCCGGTGGCGTGGTCGGGTCGACGGGCCGCGCTCGATGGGTTCCAGGCGAACCGCTACCTTGCGGGAGCCAAGGAATTCGATCGTCCAATCGTGCGGGGTGTCTATGGTGGCCATCGGTGATGACGGGGCGGCGGCCGACGCGGTGCGGGCGGCCGCGGGCCGACTGCGCGGCGGCGGCGCCGGTCCCCGGCGGGACGCCGTGGCCGAACTGGCCCGGCTCGGCGACGGGCATCCGGACCTGCGGCCGGACGTGGCAGAGGCGGTGTGCACGTTCGTCCGCGAGCACCTGGCCCGGGACGAACCCCCGGCGGACGGCAGCAAGGATCCGGCCGGGCCGGACAGCGGCGACGATCCGGCCGGGCCGGAGGTACGGCGAGCGGCGCTCTCCATGCTCGCCGACCGGCTGCGCCCCGTACCGGAGGCGGCCGGGCCGGACACCGCCCGCTGGGACGGCATCGCGGTGGACCTGACCGGCGCGGTCGTGGACGGCATCGACTTCACCGGCTGCCGGTTCGCCGGGGCGACCTTCGCCGACTGCCTGTTCCGTGGCACGACCACGTTCGAGGGCGCGCGATGGGCGGGCGGCGCGGTGTTCGCGCGCGCGGTGTTCTCCTGCGATGCCGGATTCGTCGGCGCCCGGTTCGGCGAGGAGGCCGTCTTCGGACGGGCCCGGTTCCACGGCCGGGCCCGGTTCGACGGTGCCTGCTTCGACGGGCTCGCCTGGTTCGGCTTCGGCGAAGAGGGCGTCTGGGAGGACGAGAGCTGGGCGGATCTTGACGACGACGCCTTCACGGAGACGCTCGGGCCGACGACCACGATCCCCTGGCGCGAACCGAACGAGACCGACCCGCACTGGCCCGATGCGTACCTGATGGGCGACTACCAGAGCTGGGAGGAGGGCGGGGACGGAGCGCTGTTCCGTGGTGCCGCGTCGTTCAGCGGCACGCACTTCCGGGACGCCGCGTGGTTCTGGAAGTCGAGGTTCGGCGCGGCGGCGTCGTTCCGCGGTGCGCGCTTCGACTCGCAGGTGTACCTGGACCAACCCGCCGCCGACCTCACCGACGCCCGTGCCGCGGCCGCCGACCTCGAACAGCGGTGGCCGTTCGGCTGGACGGCGGTACCCGCCGACGACGGCCCGGCACACCTGACAACCGACGCCGCCGTCGCCCCGTACACACACCAGTTGGCGGCAGCCGAGGCGCCCGTAAGGCTGGCCGGGCTGCGGATCCTGGACGCCCTCGGCGACGCCCGGCCCGAGTCGCGCGACGGGATCGTCACCGCGGTCTGCGCGTACCTGCGGATGCCGCTGCCGTTCCCGGTCGGCGCCGCGGACCTCGACGACGAGCAGCGGGCCGAACTGGCCGTGCGACAGGCGGCGCAGAACCTGCTCACAACGCACCTGCGGCCGGCGGACGCCAACCGGTTCTGGCCGGACGCGAAGCTGCCGCTGTCCGGCGCCACACTGGTCGACCTCGACCTGAGCGGCTGCCGGCCGGCCCATGCGGACTTCACGGGCACCCAGTTCCACGGTGCCACGCGGCTCGACGACTGCTTCTTCACCGGCGGCGCACTGCTCCGCCTGCCCGACGGCGGCGGTTCCGCGACGTTTCACGGGCCGGTCAGACATGACGGCGCCGACCTCGGCGAGGAGTACTTCGCCCTACCCGGGCTGCCCCGTCGGCACACCGCCCGCGCCACACTCGAATCGGTGCTCGCGGCCCGCACCGCGCCGTGACCGCACCGCCGCTCCGGCTCCTGCGGCGCGGACTCGCCGACGGGGGACCGGACCGGCCGGCTGCAACCACCCCCGACGGGATCGGGCCCCCCGTTACGGTGACAGGCATGTCTGACACCGACTTCTGGACCTTGCCTCCCGACCGTATGACCCGGGGCAGCGGCAGCCGCTACGAACTGACCGTTCTCCACCCGCCGTTCACAGTGGACGCCGCCGGACTTCCGCCCAACGCCCCCGACCGGGCGGAGGAGTTCGCCCGCTCCCTGGAGACGATCGACGACGTCGTCGAAGACCTCGGTCCCCGTAAGCAGAGCGACTCGGTCACGGTCGCCACCAGGTCTGATCTGGACGTCGTCCAGGTGGGGGTGTGGGGCAACGTCATGTCGATCTCCGATCCGGCCTTCGCGGACGACGGCAACGACATGCCGCTGCTCGCGGAGGCCTCCCGGCTGCGTGAACGCTTCCCCGACGCGCGGATCGTGGGCCGGGTGGAGGTGCACTGCGGCGCCGAGCACACCGAGGACCTCGTGTGGCTGCCGGACGGCACCATGTTCCATGCCTGCGGCTGGCCCGGTGACGAACCGTTCGTCGTGACCGGCGACCCGCAGGCGGTGATGTCCGCCCTCGGGATCACCGAGGAAGTGCTCGAGGAGCTCGACGTGTACTTCGACCTGGACGACGACCCGAACCAGAACGACTGGGGCGCCCTCGCCACGGCATGCCTCGGGGACGCGGACCCGTGGGGAAGGGCAGATCTGGACGCCTCCTCACTTCGGGTGCGGCACAGCGAGCACGCGACCAGCCACATGGAAAGCCTTTACTTCACCGGCTGAGCCTCTCTCAACGTCCAGCGAATTCAGCATGGTTGACGCGCCGACACGCGCCTGTTCGCCTTCTTGCGCGGTGGTTGACCGTCCTAGGATGAACGGGCGGCGCGTACATGTCACGGGGGCCCATACGTGCCGCCCCTACCCCTCAAGGCCCCACTCATGAGGGAAGATCACACTTGAACAGAGCACTGCGCATACCCGAGCGGTGGCGTCTGGCAGGCCGGGTCCTGGCCGCTTTCGGGATCGCTTCGGCGATCACCGTGACCGGCCTGCCCGGCATCGAGAGCGACACCGCGAGCGCCGCGCCGCGCGCCGTCGCGGCCCGGATCAAGCCGGGTGCGAAGCGCTGCGACGTGAAGAACCTGGGAAGCAAGTACCAGAGCACGCCGAAGAACTCGGGGTTCCCCAACGACCCCACCGGATCGAACTTCTCCGCCTGGCAGGGCAACCCGAAGAACTTCAACTACGACCTGCCCGGCAAGGCGTACGACGGGGTGAAGGCTCCGACCGCCGCCGACAGGACGCAGGCCCTGTCGAAGGTCCCGGGCGACACGGAGAAGAACTACAAGGAGTGGCAGAAGACCGCGGACAAGTCCGGTGACCCGGACGACCGCAAGTTCGAGATCTACGCCCGGTACTTCCACAACAAGGAGGGCCTGAGCTTCGAGCACTGGTTCGAGCACCGGTACATCCGCAACCAGACCAACAACCACAAGGGATCGGCGTTCGAACGCCAGCTCGTCCGTGACTTCCGCCTGGTCGGACCGGACTGGCTGTGCGAGGTCACCGTCGAACTCATCGACGCACAGGGCAACGTCGTCGAGACGCGCCGGTACGACGCCTACAACCAGCGCACCAAGGAGTTCAACGAGTTCAAGTCGAACTCGGAACTGACGAACAAGCAGCTCGGCAAGGACCGGAAGATCGCCCGGTTCATGCCGGACCACAAGTTCCGGTTCACCGGCGCGAAGGCGTTCACCACGGGCCAGCGCAAGAAGATCGACAACCTGAACCGGTACGTCAACCGGCTGCGGCCCGGCCAGACGAACCAGGTCCGCGGCAACCAGCGGATCTACAACCCCGTACCGCGGACCAAGCCGATCAAGGGCTACTCCGACTACCAGCGGTGGTTCGCCCCGGGCTGCCAGGGCGGCCAGGGCAGGATGCAGCTCGCCGCCGTCTCCACCTGTGGCACCCGCGGCCCGCTGAACGACCGGATCAACGGCTCCGGGAAGAACCTCGAACAGGCCAAGAGGATCCAGGCCGACGCCCGCCGGCTCGACACCCGGGGCACCCTTCCCCGCGGCGGCCCCGGCGGCGTCGACTTCACCACTCTGGAACTGCGCTACGTGGGTGGCCTGGGCAAGGGCAAGGGCATGCAGTACTCCATGCGTGCCGACCAGATGCCCGACCCCGACGAGAACCCCGGCTTCGGTGGCGAGGCGCGCATGCAGCTCTCCTCCGACGCCCTGTTCACCTGGCTCGCACTCACCCCGGAGAAGTTCTGGGTCAACCTCAACCCGGACGAGCCCGACCGGGTCATGGACGCCAAGTTCGGCAGGACCGACGCGGGCCGGGTCCTGCTCGAAGCGGACCTGGAGATGAAGCACGACTTCTCCGAAGCCCTCAACCCCGACAAGCACGCCGGCGCCAAGCGGTACTGGGACACCGCACCCCGCCAGAACGGCATGCCCTGTTTCCCCGGCGTGCGCATGTGGATCGAGCCCAAGCCCGCCCAGGTCCGCGAGCAGGACGGCGGAATCTACATCCTCGACGCACCCCTGAAGGTGTCCACCCAGTGGCTGGACGTCGAGTGGCAGGCACCAGGATCCACCGAGTGCAAGGGCCTGACCGACGAGCAGAAGCACGCCATCGAGGCCAGTGTCCGCACGAACGTGATGCCGCTGGTGGAGGACCGGGTCAACACCGACCCCGACTACGCGGACCTGCGCGCCGTCTACACCGCGCGCGTCGCCGCCGAGTACATCCGCCAGCAGGACGCGAAGACCCCGACCGACTTCCACAAGATCATCGACTCGAACGACGTCTCCGCGTGGCCGCTGCGCGCGCCCAACGAGAACTGGACCCGCGAGGGCGTCCACAAGCGCTACATGGACTCCATCAAGAAGGGCGTCGAGTGGTTCGAGCTGGAGTACGGCGGCAAGGTGTACAACCAGGGCGTCGGCGGCGTGGACTTCTCCAAGCAGCCCAAGCAGAACATCTCCCGCACCCGGTTCAACGTCGAGCACCGCACCCTGGACACCACCACCAGGACATCCCTCCAGTCCGATGACGTCTCCTACCGGGACACCGACACCCTCTACCTCGGCGGCGGCAGGATGGCGGCCGGCGACGGCGAGGATCCCAAGCCCAAGCCCACCCCCACTCCCACGAAGCCTGATCCCGGCCCGTCCAAGCCGGGTGACGACCCGTCGACCCCGGCCCCGGCCCCGACCGGCGGGAGCACCCAGCCGCCGGCGAACAAGCCGGACCCGCACGGCGGCCTCGCCGACACCGGCTCCGACACCCCGATCGGGCTGATCTCCGGCATCGCCGCGGCGGTCGTCGCCGCGGGAGCGGCCCTGGTGTGGTGGATGCGCCGCAGGCGTCAGGACGCCACCGGCTGAACCGGCCGACGGCAACTCGTTCGCTGAACACGAGAAGGGCCCCACTCCCCGAAGACGAGGGGTGGGGCCCTTCTCGTATGCGCTCGGCTCGACGGCGACGGAGGCAGCCACCGCACCACCCGGCAGCAGCCCTCAGCGAGGTTCGTTGAAGGGGTACGGCGCGCGCGGATATGAGCCGGGGTGCGGCTCCGCCCTGACCGGCATCCGGAAGTCCCGGCGAGCGACGGGCACCGTGCCCACCGGCGCGTGCGCATCCCACCACACAGATGCGCACCCCACCACGCAGAGACGGAAGCCCCATGGCCCAGGACGAGTCCAGTCCGTCCCGTCGTGAAGCCCGCGGCCACCGTCATCGTAGGTGGGTTTCGCGGTCGCTCTCCGGCAGGGGAGCGAGAGTGCGTTCGTGCACCCCGTCCACGATGCGCCGGCTCCGCTCGGCGGTGCGGGCGCCCTTCTCGGTGACGGCAATGATGCGGGCCCGGCGGTCGGTGCTGGACGGGCGGCGCTCGGCGAGGCCGACGCCGAAATCGACACCATCCTCCGCGAACAGCAGTTCGCCATCCTCGCGAGCGTCCGCCGCACCAGCCATCCGCATCTCGCCACCGTCATGTACCGCTGGGACCCCGTGCCGTCGCCCCTTCCGGCTCGGCGTTCACGAAGCCGGGCCGTCGGCTCATGACGAGGACGGCCTGAACATCCCTGGCTGTATTTGACCGTTGAAGACTCTGATCGAACGGCCCCTTCGGCCATAACTGGCCGTTTCACGGGAGGGCAACAACTCATACACGTATTGGCGTCACACTGATGGACCATGCCCCACTCAAGTACCACAGCCAACAGCATCAGCCGCCGGTATCTGCTGGCCGCCTCGGGCGCCCTCGCATTCACCGCCGCCTGCGGATCCAACACCGGCCGTGCCGGCGGAGCGGGTGATCGCCCCGCCCTCGACCAGTGGTACCACCAGTACGGCGAGGCCGGGACCGAACAGGCGGTGAAGCGATATGCGGCCGCTTACCGCAAGGCGAATATCACGGTCGAGTGGCGGCCCGGCAATTATGACCAGCAGACGGCCGCAGCACTGCTGACCAAGAACGCACCGGACGTCTTCGAGGGCCGTCCGACCCTGGACCAGATCCGGGGTGGCCAGGTCGCCGATCTCACCGACCTCCTGGACGGGGCACGCGATGACTTCAACCCCGCGGTCCTCACCCCCAAGACATACAAGGGCAAGATCTACGGCATCCCTCAGGCCATCGACATGCAGATGCTCTATTACCGAAAGAGCCTGCTGGCCGAGGCCGGAGTCCGGCCACCGCAGACCCTCGACGAACTGGTCGACGCGGCAAAGGCCCTGACGACCAAGGATGTCAAGGGCCTCTTCCTCGGCAACGACGGGGGAGCCGGCGTGCTCGGCGCCACCCCGCTCCGCGCCGCAGGCCTGGAACTGGTGACCTCCGACGGAACGGTCGGATTCGACGACCCGCAAGCCGCCAGGACCCTCGGCAAACTGCATCGGTTCCACCAGGACGATTCCCTGCTGCTCGGAGCCCCCACCGACTGGTCCGACCCGTCCGCGTTCCTCCAGGGCCTGACCGCCATGCAGTGGACGGGACTGTGGGCCCTCCCACAGATCGAGAAGGCGCTGGGCGACGACTTCGGCGTCCTGCCCTTCCCCCGCGACGGGGCACAGGGCAGGCCCTCGGTACCGGTCGGCGCCTACGGGGCGGCCGTCAGCGCGCACAGCAGCCACATCGACGCGGCGAAGGCGTACGTGAAGTGGCTGTGGGTGGAACGGACCGACTACCAGGAAGACTTCGCGCTGTCCTACGGCTTCCACATTCCCGCCCGGATCTCGCTGGCCAAGAAGGCAGCCGGACTCGCCAAGGGCGCGGCGGCCGAAGCCGTCCGTTTCACGACCGAACACGGCTACGCACAGCCCCTGTTGTGGACCAGCAGGAGCCAGACCGCCTACCAGGACGCCCTGAGCCGGATCATCACCGAAGGCGCCGACCCGGACGCCCAGATCAGATCGGTCGTCGCGACGGCGAACGCCGAGCTGAAGCGGGTGCGGTCATAGCCACGCAGACACCTGAAGGCGCCAGACGGCCGCTGGGACGGCGACTGCTGGGCCCCCAGAACCGCTACCTGTGGTTCTGGGTCTTCGTCGGCCCCTTCGCCGCCGGGCTCGCCCTCTTCACGTACGTACCGCTGCTGTGGAGCGTGTGGCTCAGCTTCTTCGACGCCCACAACACGGTGACACCGACCGACTTCGTGGGCCTGGACAACTACGCCGAGATCCTCGGCGACCCGTCCTTCGTCTCCAGTCTCGTCACCTTCGTCGTCTTCTCGCTCTTCATCGTTCCGGCAACCTACGGGCTCTCGCTCGCCCTCGCTCTGATGGTTGCCGGACTGCGCTTCGCCCAGGCGTTCTTCCGGTCGGTCTTCTTCCTGCCGACCGCCTGCTCGTACGTCGTCGCCGCAATGATCTGGAAGCTGTCGATCTTCAACGGGGTACGGTTCGGGCTGGCGAACACGGTGCTGGGATGGTTCGGCGGCTCGGACATCGCCTGGCTGTCGACCACCAGCCCGCCCTGGTACTGGCTGGTCATCGTGACCGTGCGCATGTGGCTCCAGGCAGGCTTCTACATGGTGATCCTGCTGGCCGGACTCCAGCGAATCCCACGCACCCTCTACGAGGCGGCGGCCGTCGACGGCGCGCGCCCCGGCTGGCAGGTCTTCAGACACATCACCTTCCCGCAACTGCGTGCGACCTCCGTCGCCGTCGTCCTGCTCCTGGTGATCAACGCCTTCCAGGCCTTCGACGAGTTCTACAACCTGCTGTCGACGGCACGCGGCTACCCGCCCTACGCCAGGCCGCCCCTGGTCTACCTGTACTACGTGGCGCTGGGACAGGACCAGAACCTGGGCCTCGGCAGCGCGGGCGCGGTGATCCTCGCACTGATCATCGCGGTCGTGGCGGTGGTACAGGCACGCTGGTTCGGTCTCGGACGCCGGGAGGACTGACGCATGCGACAGCACTCGACGGATCAACCGACGGGGCTCTCCACGGCCCATGCCTTCCGACGGCTCGCGCGCGCACTGCGGCTCGTGCTGCTCATCGCGCTCGCCGTGCTCTTTCTCGTCCCGTTCTACCTGCTGGTGCGCAACGGACTGGCCACCGAAGCGGACATCACCGGGGCGGACTGGACGTTCTTCCCGCACAGCCTCCAGTGGGGCAACCTGCGGGAACTGTTCAACGACAGCAATGTCCCCATGCTGCACGCCCTGTGGAATTCGGCCGTGATCGCCGTCCTCACGACCATCGGCACCCTGCTGCTCGCCTCGCTGGCCGGATACGGGCTGGCCCGCATCGAGTATCCCTATGCGAGCCAGGTCTTCTACGCGTTCCTGGTCACCTTGATGATCCCGTCCGCCGTCACTTTCGTCCCGAGCTTCGTCCTCGTTTCGTCGCTCGGCTGGGTCTCCACCCTGCGCGGACTGATCGTCCCCACCCTCTTCAGCGCGTTCGCGGCCTTCCTCTTCCGGCAGTACTTCCTCGGCTTCCCCCGGGAGCTGGAGGACGCGTCCAGGGTGGACGGGCTCGGCTACTGGCGTACGTACTGGCGGATCGTCGTCCCCAACACAAAGCCGGTCTTCGCCGCCGTGGGGGCGATCGTCTTCATCGGCTCGTGGAACTCGTTCCTCTGGCCGCTGGTGATCGGCCAGCAGCGCGACGCCTGGACCGTGCAGGTCGCGCTCGCCACCTTCACCACGGCTCAGACGGTCAACCTGCATGAGCTGTTCATCGCAGCCGCCGTTTCGATCCTGCCCCTGCTGGTGGTCTTCCTGGTACTCCAGCGCCACATCGTCGCGGGCGCGGAGCGCTCCGGCATCGATGAATGATCAAGATCCCGGGCGCCGGCGCGGACCACCGTCCATACCAGGGTCGGCGGTCGGCGATGTCCTCGACCGCGTTCCCGAGCGGCTGGAAAAGGCCCGGGAGATCGGTGCGATTCCGGTCAACTTCGCCGAGGGCGACCCCGTGGAGCAGATCAAGGACCAGACCGAAGACATCGGCACGGACAAGGGCGTCGACGCCGTCGGCCACCGGGCGGCGGCGCGCGGCACCGACCGCGAGGAACCGGCGACAGTCCTGAACTCGCTCGTCGGCGCGGTCCGGGCCACCGGAGCGCTCGGCGTACCCGGCCTCTACGTTCCGTCCGACCCCGGAGGCCCCGACGAGCAGGCCAAGCACGGCATGCTCCTCGTCTCGATCGGCAAGCTCTTCGAGAAGGGCCTACGCCTGGGTACGGGGCAGTGCAGCGTCTGCATGAACTGCCCCTGGACCAGGCGCCCTCGGCGTACGACAAGTTCGACAAGCGGATCGAGGGCTACACGAAGGTCGTGCTGCACCCGTAGCGGAAGACCCGACGGCACGCCGCCGCCGGAGTACCGACCCATCGCGTCCTCGCCCCGACCCGCCGCGAGGGAGGAGCGGGACCCCGGCCCTCTTCGGACCGGCGACGGGACAGCCCACCTGGTGCCGTCGCCACGGGATACCCCAAACTGGCCCGCATGGATTGGTTGCCACTGCTTTCCACCCTGGCCGGGGCCGCCATCGGCATCGTCGCCACTCTCATCGCCGATCGGAATCGGTGGAAGCGCGAGGATGTCAAGGAAGCCCTTCGGCTGCGGCTCGACATCTACACGCAGTACACCACCACCGTGAAGGTCCTCGGTGAGACCCTGCGGTCCCTGGCCGATCGAGAGCACCCTTCCAACGACGAGCGGGCGCTTGCGCTGCGCGATGCCTTTCGGGATTCAGGCATAGGTATTGCGTCGGAACGGATGTGGCTCATCGCGCCCCAACCCGTCGTCAAGGCCTCCAACAGCGTGTTCCACTGTCTGCGACGCATCTGCGACGGCTACATCGACGGCACTGCCGTCAGAAGTCCAGAGGACCGCGCCCGCTGGGAGGCACGCGGCAAAGCAGCCGCCGAGATGCGCAAGCTCATGCGCGAAGATCTCGGCGTCGGCCCACTCACCGAACGCCACAGCCCCCTTCTCAACGACTAGAACACCCCCGCCGCGCAGCGATCGTGACCGTGGCGCCAATTTCATGAGCTGGCACACCTGGGAACGCCGGGCATGATGTGCCGAGTCGGCTCCGTGATCAGCCACGGTTGCCCCCGAGCCGCCGGGCTGACATCGAGGCCTCGCTCGCGGAGAACGCAGCCCTGTGTGAGCAAGCCACCGGACGACAGGTTGTCAGCATCCCTCAGGCGCGGGTCACGCAAGCGGTCGACGAACGGGCTCGGTGGGTGCCATCGTCCATGCGCGACAGTCGAGGCTGGTCGGAACCCCCAGCTGCGAGGTGTGGACCCAGGCGAAACGGTCTTCGTCCAGGAACCAGGGGTTGTGGATCCCGGCACCGAACCCTCCGGCTCCCGGATACGAGGGAACGCGGTGCCGCTCGACCCGTGTCCCTGCTGAACAACCAGCCTCCCAAGCAGGGCTCGGTCGACGGCAGGTGCCGGCCATACCTGATACGAACTCAACTCATTCCCGCTCTGCATCGATCTGTCCTGGCTTGCGCTGGTCCGCCTGGGCCGGCTCACCCCGGCCTGCCATGCTCCCGCCATGCTTTGCCCGGGGGCCGTTCAGCGCGGAAGCACCCAGCCCGGTGTCCAGGTCCCGGCGGTGTCCTGGCCGGCCGTCGTGGCGGCGAGGTGGGTGCGGAGGGTGGCCAGCGCCGGGTGGGGGTTGTCGCGATGCCAGAGGAGCGAGTGCGGGTAGACGGGCGTCGGGTCGGTCACCGGGATGCGGCGCAGGCCGTGATCGGCGGGCCAGATGAGGCGGGTGTGCTCGCCCATGAAGGTGGCCAGAGCCGGAGTGTCGGAGATGGTGTCGAGGAGCGCGTCGGAGCCGAAGTTGGGACCGGTCACTTCGATGGTGAGGCCGAACTCGGCGACGAGGTCGTCGTAGTAGGCGCCCCACTCGGTACCGGGGGCGATGCCGGGCATCCAGATCCGGTGCCCGGTGAGCTGGGCGACGGTCACCGAACGGGCGCCCGCCAGTGCGTGGGCGGGGCCGGTGAGGAGCTGGAGCGGTTCGTCGAGCACCCGGACGGACTCGATGTCCTCGGGAAGTGGCCGGCCGGGTGCGGCGACGGCGCGGAAGGTCGCATCGATCGCACCGGAGCGGATGGCGGTGACGGCCGTCTCGATGTCGAACAGCATCATCACGTCGAGGTCGATCTCGGGGTGTGCGCGGTGGAAGCCGCGCATCAGGCCCGACTGTGCGCTGCGCGAGGCGATCACATCGACGCGCAACGGACGACGGTCGGGGCGCACGGACGCGCCCGCACGCTCGGCGACGCGCAGCAGCTCCCGTGCGTGGGGCAGGAACGCCTGCCCATCGATGGTGAGCTCAGCGCCGCGTGGGGCACGGGTGAACAACCGCACGCCGAGGGTGCGCTCCAGCGCGGCGATGCGTTTGGAGACGGCCTGCTGGGTGACCGACAGGTCGGCGGCGGCTTTCTGGAACTGGCCCGCTTCCGCGACGGCGACGAAGGTACGTACGGCTTCGAGATCCACGCCTACCCACCTTACTGAACAACGGATGGTTGTGAATCGCAGGTAGGTCAGTTGTTTGACCTGCTGCAGTCCTGCCCACTTAGCTCTCCTCGGTCAACGTCGGATTGTTCGGGTGGGACTTCACGGGAGGCACTGAGCATGGTGGGCCGGAGACGGTTGGGCCGGCAGTTCGGCTGGCTGTGGGCGTCGTATGCGGTGAGCGCGTACGGGTCCGGGCTGGGGTTCGGGGCATTGCCGCTGATCGCTGTACTCGTGCTGCATGCCGGCCCCGCCGAGGTGTCCGCGCTGTCCGCGGTGGGGCCTGCGGTGGGGGCGCTGATCGCGGTGCCGCTCGCACCGTGGGTGGAGTTCCGGCGCAAGCGCCCGGTCATGATCACGATGGATCTGGCCCGGTTCGCGGCCATGGCGACGATCCCGGTCGCCTACGCCATGGGCAGGCTCGGGTTCGTCCAGCTGCTCGTGATCTCGGCCGTGATCGCCGCAGCCAAGATCGCGTTCAACGCGGCCAGTGGCGCTTACCTCAAGGCCCTCGTCCGACCGGATGACCTGCTCGTCGCCAACGCGCGGTTCGAATCCACGAACTGGAGCTCCATCGCGGTGGGGCCACCGCTCGGCGGGGCGGCGATCAGCTTGTTCGGGCCGGTCACCACCGTGGTGGCCGACGCACTCAGCTACCTGCTCTCCGCACTGGGCATCACCGCGATCCGCGGCCAGGAAGAAGCGCCGCGAACGACCGACAAGAGCCCGGTCCGGGCGGGCGCACTGCTCGACGGCTGGCGGCACATCATGGGCCACCCCGTTCTGCGGCCGCTCTACCTCAACCAAATGCTCGTCGCCGGTCTGATCATGGCCACCGAGCCGGTGCTGGCCGTGCTCCTGCTTCGCCAGCTCGGGTTCCCGCCCTGGCAGTACGGCCTCGCCTTCGCCGCCCCCTGCCTCGGCGGACTCATCGGCTCGCGGCTGGCCAGCCGTGTCGTGGCCCGCTTCGGACGGCATTGGGTCTTCCGGACCGTCGGCACTCTGCGCGCCATCTGGCTGATCGGCCTGGCCTTTGTCCGTCCCGGTGTCGTCGGCCTCGTCACCGTGATGGCCGTCGAGCTGGCGATCATCATCAACATGAGCCTGTACAGCCCGGTGCTCGCCACCTACCGGCTCGAACACACCCCCAAGCATCTCGTCGCCCGCACCCTGACGGCCTGGTCGATCGGCCAGCAGGCGTCCATCGCCATCCTCACCGCGCTCACCGGCCTGCTCGCCGATCTCACCAGCCCCCGCACCGCCCTCACGGTCGCGGGACTGCTCATCATCACCAGCCCGCTCCTGCTTCCCCGACAGGACCGGACGTCGCAGCACGAGCCGGAACCGGCCCACAGCGACTCATGACACGCCGCAACCCACGGCTGAGGCCCACAGGCCACCGCAGCCGGTCCGTCGACGCGCGTCCGCGCCGACCTGCCACACCACCGGTAAGGAGAACACTCGCGTGAGTACTGCCCCCGCACTCGACCCCACGCACACCGCACTTCTCGTCATGGACTACCAGCCCGCGATCCTGGCCTTTCTTCCCGAAGACAAGGACCGCAACGCCCTGCTCGATCGCGTGGAAGGGGCCATCGCCGACGTTCGGGCAAACGGCGGCACCATCGCCTACGTACGCGTCGGCTTCACCGAGGCCGACTGGGACGCGATCCCGGCCTCCAACAAGTCCTTCGCCCCGCTGGCCCAGCACCGCGCCATGCACCACGAGGAGCCTGCCGCTGCCATCCACGAGCGCCTGGCCCCCCAGGACGGCGACATCATCGTGCGCAAGGTCCGCTACAGCGGCATGTCCACCACCGACCTCGACCAGCAGCTACGCGAGCGTGGCATCACCACTTTGGTCGTCTCCGGCATCAGTACCGGCGGAGTCGTCCTGTCCACCGTTGTCGACGCGGCCGACCGCGACTACCAGCTCTACGTCCTGTCCGACGGCGTCGCCGACCCGGACCCCGAAGTCCACAACGTCCTGCTCCACCGAGTCCTCCCCTCACGGGCCCACATCATCGACACCACCGAGCTGCACGCCCTGCTCCGGGCCCGTTGACTCGAACCACGTGCTGATCACCCACGGCCGCCGCACCCACCCGGTGCGGCGACGCCGCGGTCCTGGTCCACCGCCTGGAGCCGGAAGACCAGCCCGCTCGCCCGGAGCCCGGTGCTCTCTCTGGCGGGACGGCCCCACCCGGAGATCCGCAGGCAGGTCACCGCACTCGCCGAGCACCGCACCTCGGCCTGCTGTGACACTCCGGTCCGCAACGACCCGGACCGGGGCCGCGTCACCCTGGACCCCGCCACCCACACCCCGTACCAGCCGGCACCTGGAACGTGCCCGATTCCACCGCCCCGGAAAGATGCACCACCTCGTCCCCCCCACCGCAGAACAAGGGGCCGGAGTGTCCGGGAACGCCATCACCTCCGAGGGGTCCGGCTCCCGGCTCCCGGCCCTTCACCCGTGATCACCACGTACTGACGGGCCTTCTCATTCCCCGAGCCTGGGGGGGCGCTGTGATGCGGTGCTGGGTCGGGGTGATGCCGCGGAGGCGCTTGAAGTGAACGAAGCCAGTCATGCTGTGGTCGGGGCTGTACGGGACGCGTAGTGCCGTGCGCCGGTGACGATGAGTGAGACGTTCTGTCCGCCGAAGCCGAAGGAGTTGCTGAGCACGGCCTCCTGGGGGACGTCTCGTCGCTCTGCGACGACATCGAGATCGATGTCGGGACCGACGCCGGCCGCGGTGACGTTGCGGGTCGGCGGGATGACGCCGTGCTCCACACTGAGGACGGCGATGAGCGCTTCGATCGCGCCGGCGGCGCCGAAGAGATGACCGAGCGCAGCCTTGGGGGCTGTCACGGTGGCGCGGCCGAAGACCTCCCCGATCGCGTGCGCCTCGGCGACGTCGCCGACCGGAGTTCCGGTGGCGTGGGCGTTGATGTGACTGATCTGCTCGGGAGCCAGACCGGCTTGCGCGAGGGCCTTTCTCATGGCCGAGATCTGCCCGGAGCCGTCGGAAGCGGGCGCAGTGATGTGGTGAGCGTCGGCGGCGATGCCGGCGCCCGCGAGTACCGCGTGGACGCGCGCGCCTCGGGCGCCGGCGTGCTCGGCGCTTTCGAGCACCACGACAGCGGCGCCTTCGCTGAGGACGAATCCGCTGCGGTCCGCAGCGAACGGCCGGGACGCCGACGCGGGTTCGGCGGTATGCCGCGACAGTGCTTTTGCCTGGGCGAAGCCGGCGACGGTGATCGGGGTGATCGCGGCCTCGGTCCCGCCCGCGATGACCACGTCCGCCTCGCCGGAACGGATGAGCCTGGCCCCCAGGGCGATCGCCTCGGCACCGGAAGAGCACGCCGAGACGGGCGTGTAGACCCCGGCCCGTGCACCGTATTCGATACTGATCAGCGCCGCCGCTGCGTTGGGCATGAGCATCGGGACCGTGCGTGGCGAGACGCGCCGGGTCCCGGACGCTTCCAGTACGTCGTCTTCCTTCAGCAGCGTCCGTACGCCCCCGATGCCCGTGCCGATCGCCGATGCGAGCCGGTCCTGGTCCACCTCCGGGGCGCCGGCATCGGCCCAGGCTTCGGCCGCCGCGGCGAAGGCCGCCTGCTGCGAGCGGTCGAGCCGCCTGGCCTGTACCGGCAGCAGCAACTCGGCGGGGTCGACCGCCATCGTCCCCGCGACGGTGTCGGGAAGGCCGACGTCCTCGTGGCCGCGCAGGGCGCCGCCGCGGATGCCGGACTCGCCGGCAAGCAGGGCGTCCCAGGTGGACGCCACGTCTGCCCCGAGTGGGGTGATCGCGCCGAGTCCGGTCACGACGACTTCAGTCCGGTGCATGCCCTTCAATCTTTCTTGTATGCGATACAAGTGAACAGCCTTGTTGTATCACATACAATTCTGGTGTGGAGAAGAAGCGGACCGAAGCACGATCAACGCCGGCTCGGTCGCGTGACCGCGGTCGCGCGACGAGGCGCCGGCTGATTGAGGCAACTGCACGGCTCTGCGAGGAGAGGCCCGGCGCTGAGGTGAGCGTCGCTGAGATCGCGAAAGCGGCAGGTGCCTTCCCCAACCAGGTGACCTACTACTTCGGCTCCAAGGACTCGCTGCTCGTGCACGCCGCCTTTCTCGGTTTGCTGCACGACGCCCGACGGATTGAGCGCATCGGTCGCCAAGCCCCCGATGCGGCGACGTTTCGGCGCAACATCGCCCGCGCCGTGCTGGCCATGCCCTCGCTCCCGTCAGTCGCGCGAGCACTCGCCGCCGGTATCTCCAAGCCCGAACTCGCGTCCGTGGTGGACCGGCACCTCCAGTTGCTGTTCCGGCAGTCCGAGCGCTTCGTGAGCCAGCTCATCGACGGTCGCGGCTGGAGGGCTCGTCGACCCCTCGACGTGGAGGCCAGGACGTTCTGGAGCACCGCGCTCGGCGCAGTGCTGCTCGTCCGTGCCGGGGCTCACGGCACTGTCGCCGACCTCGACCTCGCAGGAGCGTTGACCATCCACGACGAATCCGATCCCCGCTAGCTCAGCCGAACGAGCCGACGACGACGTCCGCGGTTGCCGCGCGACGGTGGCCTTGTCGCGGTCGGCATGCTCACCGTCGCCGACGAACACCACTGTTGCGGCTGGAGCAAGGCGTCAAGAACCTGCTTGCCGGCAACACGCTTCAGCCGCTGGGTTGTCCGCCAGCGCGGGGCGTCGTCATCCGGGACGTCCGGGGAAGCGAAGTGGGAGGGCACGCCAAGGTGAGCGGCCGGCGCAGGCCCACCTCGGCGGCAACGCCAGGAGCACCGACGGCCAGGGCGCAGGCCCCGCCGGTCCCGCCCGTCTCCAGGGTGGCGAGGGCGGTACCGCGGTTCTCCCAAAGGGACTGAAGGGACCGGGCTGTGGCATCGGGATCCCGGCCGAGAAAGCAGCCGCTCTCGGTGGCGGCGGCCCCGGCGCCGTTCGGACGGAGGGGCCGCCGCCATCCGGCCGGGTCCATCACGGACACGGCCCCGCTGCTCCGACGGAGCGTCAGCCCGCCCAGACCTCGGCCTCATCGGCCGGGACGGTAGTGGCCAGGCCCAGTTCCTTGCGGGCGGCGACCGACTTGTTCGGGTCAATACCGGCGAACGCCGGGTCGTAGGCGACGTAGAACGTGTCGGCGTCGGCGGCGTTCGAAGCCTTCTTCCAGTGTCCGGCCGCCTTCGTCAGCGTCGCACGGAGCTTTCCGACCTCGGTGCCCTCGATGCCGTCCAGGCCCTTGACGTGTGCGTCGAGGGCGGCCGCGACGGCCTTGGCCTGCGCCTTGTAACCGGCCAGGTCGTCCTCGACGGAGTCCTTCTCGGACTGGTTGGCCCACAGGGCCTCGTAGACCGCGTTCGAACCCTTGAGGTACGTGGTCTGCTCGGGCTTGAGGGACTTCGCGGTGCCCAGCGAGCTGCGGAACGTCCCCTTCTCCACGGTGTAGGTGCAGCTCACCGCGCGGTCACCCGTCGCCCAGCTCTCCTTGGTCGGGGTGTAGTAGAAGAGGGCGACGCCCTTGGGGAGCGCCCAGGTGTCCGGGGCGTACTTCTGCGCCTCGACCAGGCAACGCTTGTCCGCGATCGCCGAGACCTCGTCGTCGCCCGGGTACTCCTTGCCCTTGTCGACCGCGAAATCGCCGACGACCTGGCCCTTGTGCGCCTCTTCGCAGGGCACGATCTCGACAGCGTACGCCGTCCCCTCGGCCTTGCCGTTCGGGTTGTAGCAGTCGCCGACGTCCAGCGAGAACACCGAGCGCTGACGAGTCACCTTCTTCGCGCTGTCCTTGGCGCTGTCGACGGCGTCGGAGACGTCCGAGCATCCCGCCGCACCGATCGCGAACAGGGCGACAACGGCAGATATGCCGCGAAGGGAACGATAGGGAGCGGAGATTGCCATGACGCGTACATCCTCTTAAGTGATCTTTATGTAAGTCGCGCGCATCCTATGCCATTCCTGTGACCTGCTATAACGAAGGCCCTCACCTCATCGCGGCGTCAACGACTCGTGGCGGGATGCGAGGGTTGTATCCGGGCTGCTTGCGGTGACCTGCCTCCGCCGGTTGAGGACGGTGAAACGGATCTCAGCGGTGCGGCATCCACACGTGTGTGCGGTACACACAAGTGACCAGGGCCGGGCAGTTGCGGGTGCCGAACGACTACGCCGCCCCCCATGCCCGGGTTCCGGCCGGGTTCCCGCTCGGGACACGGCTCGCCAGCGGGAGCCCGAGAGGCGGGGCGTCTGAATGCGCTGGCCAACCCCCGTGCCCGCCGCGGCCAGAAGCCGCCTTCCTCACCTACCTCACGCAGCGTCAGACCGCCGCCCCCGCCCGACGAACCCTCACCCTGCGCCGCCGGCGCAGGAGCGGCGCGGACCGTCACGAGTGACGAGGCAGGCACAGCGCTGTGGCTCCTCGAACGGCAGGACGTCGATCAGGTCCGGATTGCGGCATTCGTCAGCGCGGAGAGCCGATCGGGCAGGGGGTTGGAGGAACTGTTCACGTCCGGACAGCAACCCCCGGCGTGATCGGACACAGCAGATACTTGCCGGTCTCAGATCAGCCGAGCGTGCGCGAGGACGTATCGTGCTCCGTGATGTCACAGCACAGGTGCGACTCTGCCCGAGCGAGAGGTGAGAAGCGACCGATGGACCTGGTGCTCGACCCGCCGCACGGGGTGGCCCCGTTGCGGCTCGGCATGACGCTGGAGGAGGCGGTTGCTGCGGCGCCGCGGGAGTGGGGCGGCGCCGGCGTGGTGCGCCGTTCCAAGGGGGACGCGGTGGCCGAGTGGACGCTGGATCACGTCGGCGTCCAGGCCATGGTCGAGGAGGGCGGGGGCGTCGTGACCGCGATCGAGTTGTGGTGGCCCGGCGAGGGCCGCGCCTCCGGCACACGAGTCCTGCTCGACGGGGACGAGGTGTTCACCACCCCTGCCCAGGAGCTCTTCGCGCGCGCCGCCGACCGCGGCTGGCGGGTTGACACGTCGCAGCCTGAGTACCCGGTGATCCCCGGCGTGTCCCTCGGCTTCACCCGGCAGACCTCCCAGGAGGTCGAGCGGGACACGGACGGGCTGCCGCGCTGTGTCACATCGGTCCTCGTGGGTGCCAAGGACTACTACGACTACCGCTACGAGTGACCGTGGGGCTCTGCGGACCACGAGCGAGACACACCGCCTGGACCGCGTGATCGTCGCCATCAGCGTCAACCCGGAACTGTGCACCGAGGTGCCCGACACCCTGCTGCGCGACTACACGGACGAGGTCGACGGGGTACGGATCATCTAGGTTGTCACAGTCCTGCGGACGGCTTCCACCAGCTGAGAAGGAGAGGCTGCCGCTTGCGCGGCCTCGTGACCGCGCAACGCACGTCTCATGTGCCGGTAACTCCATCGATCCGCTCGCGGATGAGATCGGCATGACCGTTGTGACGTGCGTATTCCTCGATCATGTGCACCATGATCCGGCGCAGCGAGACTCCCTGGTCACCGACGTGACCCGCTTCCTGTCCGGACAGGCGGCCGGAGTCGTCCAGCGACGCGTCGGCGTTCGACTCGCGGCCCCGGGCGACCTCCCTTTGCCAGGCAGCCATCACCTCGTCCAGTCCCCGGTCCGGCCGAAGGGCAAAGCCGTCGCCATTGTTCTGCCCGAAGACCGGTGTCAGGTCCTGGCCTGCGAATACACGCTGGAACCAGTTGCGTTCCACCTCGGCCAGGTGCTGCACGAGGCCGAGCAGTGTCATCGACGACGGTGCCGCCGAGGCCAGCCGCAACTGATCATCTTTCAGGCCGGAACACTTCAGGGCGAGAGTCGCACGGTGAAAGTCCAGCCACGCTTCCAGCATGGCACGCTCGTCAGCCCTCTCGGCTCTCGCCGGGCTCGCGCTGACCACAGCCCCGGCCACTGCCACTGCGGCCTCCCACGCTCCCGCCCGTCAGGCCCCCTGGCACGGGTCGTGTGAATCGCCCGGGCCGCCATCAGCAGGTACTCACCCGCTGAGAGGGATGATCCCGTGTCCTCCGCGCGCTGGAGGCAGCTGTGTCCAGTGCACAGGAAGGCCGGCCCCCAGCCGGCGACGGAGGTGAGGCCATCGGTGACGCGCCGGTACTCGTGAGGGGCCACGCCCGTGCCGGTGGCGCGTGTCCACTGAGCGGCGGCGAACCCGGTGTTGCTCATCGCGCGGCGCCGCCACGCGAATCCGCTGGGACACGGACCGGCTCCACAGCTGGGCGAGCGTGCGCCCGATCTGGTCCAGGAGCGCTCTGCCGAACGGCACGAGGAGCGGGCCGTTCCTCCGGGGCGGCCTCGGCGGCCTGGGCTGTACAGCCCGCGTGGTGAGCCACTCGAGTGCGAGCGAGCGGTGGATCTCCCGGTACATGCCTCGGCACAGCTTCGCGCAGGGCAGGACCAGCCGGCACAGGGCCGGACACTGGACGTGGTGGTCCTTTCCGTCGAATTGCCGGCTCGCCCCTGGTTCGCGGCGCGTGCCTCCCAGGCCGTCCGCAGTTGGGAGCGCGGCCTCGCCCTCGCTCCGTCCGGCCGGCCGCTGCCGTGCTACCTGGCGGTCGTCGCCCAGGACACGGTCAGGTTCCCCGCGCCGCCGACCTCTGTACCGAGGCGTTTGACGACCTCTGCGGGGAACGCCGCGACGAGGTTCCTGGTCCGCCGCCCCGGTTGCTCTGTCACAGGGGCATGGGGCAGTAGACCGTGAGCGCTTCTGTCAGCTTGTCGATCTTCAACTCCGTTCCTGAGTAGGCCACTTCACCGTCGTACGCATACGGGGTCCCCGGTGCCAGGCCGGCGATCCGTACTCGGTGCCGACGTACCGCCGCATGGACGGGGGAGCGGGTCAGCGGACCGGCCACCGCTGCCGCCAGCAGTCGCAGCCCCGGAGTCCGGCCGCCGTGGACCGCCCTGACGTCCAGCAGGCCGTCCGCCAGGTTGTGCCGCCGCCCCGGAGCGGGCCCCACCCGCTGGAAGAGCCCGTTGCCCACGAACAGGAGCCACAACGGCCGCCGCTTCCCATCCAGTTCGGCCGCCAGTGGGTGTCGACCACGCAGTACTTCGAAGGCCGCGAGGACCCCGGCGGGCCAGCCGCCGATGCGGGGTGCCCAGCGCTCCCGGGTCCGCACGAGCTCCGGATAGACCCCCAGGCTGAACGCGTTGAGGAAGTAGCCGTCCGCCCCGCCCGGCCCCTCGGCACCGGGCCGGAACCGGCCCAGGTCCACCCGGACCGCTCCCCCCGAGGTGAGGGCGGCTGCCGTGTCGTGCACCGTTTCGATGCCCAGATCGTAGGCGAAGTGATTGAGCGTTCCGCCAGGAAAGACAGCGAGCGGCATCCCGTGCGTCGCCGCGACGGACGCCGCCAGATTTACCGTGCCGTCACCCCCGCAGACCCCCAGAGCCCGGCCCCGGCCCGCCGCCTCGGCCAGCGCCCCGGACAGCTCGCCGGGCGCGCACTCCACGACCTCGGCCAGCGGCAGCGCCTCGCGCACCAGCGAAGCGGTCGCGGTTGCGGTGCCGGACTCCTGGTTCACCACGACGACCAGGTCCTTGCCGGCGGGCAACTGCGGAGCAGCCGCCGGCGGACGGCCCGGTGCGGGCAGCTGACCCCGCGTGGGTACGACCCCGCGCAACGCGAACGCCGCCCCTATGCCCAGCGCCACACCGGCCAGCACATCGCCCGGATAGTGCACACCCGTGTAGACGCGGGAGGCGGCCACGGCCACCGCGACCGGTGCGACGACCGCGCCCCAGCCCTTCGACTCAAGGGCGACACCTGTGGCGAAGGCAGCCGCGGACGCCGCGTGCCCGGACGGGAACGACGTAGTGAACGGCTGCCGCTTGAGCTGCCGCACCACCGGAACCAGGTCCAGCATCGGCCGCTCCCGGCGCACCGCCCGCTTGCCGACGGTATTGATCGCGGCCGAGGCGACAGCCAGCGACGCGACCCCGCGCAACGCCGCCCGGCGCGCCCGCGCGCTGCTGCCCAGTGCCGCCATACCGGCCGCGGCACCGAACCAGAGAAGTCCGTGATCGGCGCTGCGGCTCAGTCGGGGCAGCACTTGATCGGCGACCGGCCAGCGCCGGCCGGCGACGCTGCGGAACAGGGCGAGGTCGCGGCTGTGCAGCAGGCCGCGCAACCGGGCGGGGACGGCAAGGGAGACGGAACAGGAGGCGGAGAAGGGAAGGGAGATGCTGCTGCTCGCAATGGACATGAGTCAGCGAATACCCGGCCCTGACCCGATGAAGCGGCAGACGCGCCGAGACGCGGGCGGTGCCGTCGTGACCGGGCTCACCCGGTGGGGCGGGTTCCGGAGTTCTCGATCTTGTCCAGCAGGCACCACTCCGGATCGACCCCCCAGCCCGTACGAGGACCAGCCGGTGGACTTCTTCACCGCGGCCATCGGCTCCGGCTCAGGTGGTCCAGATCAGCAAGGTGCCGAGGGCCCTGTCTGCGGCAAGGTCACCGAGGCACGGCCGGCATGGGGGTGGCGAACTGGTCGAGGCTCAGCTGGAGCGTGAGTCGTCAGGCAGTCGCTGATTCACCATGCTGAAGAGAATGAACTGGAGCGGATCGTCTCGTACCAGTCAGCGGAGCAGGTGCGGACTGGGCCTCTTCTCGTGCTGCGAAACTCAGTCGCGGACATCTGAAGCCGCGCCGCTCACCCTGCTCTTCGGGCACCTGACCTCCACTGCGTTTCGCGCCGAGGCCACCGGAGGGTGTGCTCGGCGAGCTGTCGGCGACTGCCATTGACCACGCCGTGCGCGATCAGCGAGAACCCAGCAGGTGAAGATCGTCCGGTTCGTAACCGTACGGGCCCGCCAAGACCGCGTGAACAGATCAACTCCAGTAAGCTGACCCCGTTTTAGGAAGTGGCAAGGCCGCGAGTCGACTGCGTGCGATGGCGGGAAGCCCCCGATGTAGCCGACGTTCGTAGTCCTCGACGGAGCTCTGATGGACCTGTTCATTCGCGTTCAGCAAGCTCCGCCCCACGATCGTTTCGGGGGGCGGAGTCGCGCGAGGGCCTGCCGGGCGACCGTCGACACATGTGGGGATCGCGGTGTTGGGGCATTGGCCGACTCGGGCGATTCACCGGGCCGCGCCGCGGCCTGGCAGTCGCTCGTCCGTGGCGGCGCTCCTCCGCCGTAGGAACGGCCCACGCACTACTGACTTGCCGATTTGTCCTTCCTGCCCGCCAGTTCTCCGGAGACCGCGCACACCCTCTGCGGGGGAGTGAACCGCTGCGCTGTTCTTCGAAGGCTCGATCGACCCCTAGGACCACCCTCCGTGACCTTGTCCTCAAAAATCGCCATTGCCTTTGGCGTCCTGTCTCTCCTCCTAGCAGTCTGGGCGCTGCTCCTGGCACGCTCGCGCCGCAATCACATACGGCAGGGCAGAGAGTTGTCCGCGGAGGCGCAGGCCGCCAATTCCCGCGTGCAGGCTGCCGAGGGCCGTACCCGGACCGAGGTGCAGAAAAGGCAGGCCGCAGAGTCGCGCACGCAGGAACTCACTACCCGCGAGGCGGAGATTCTCGACGAAGTGCGTCACCTCGTCTCCGATCGGCTCCCCGCTCTCGCACTGCATCTGATCAGCTCTCATCACCCCGTCCCCGGACTCCTGCACAAGAACCTCGCGGGGTCTGAGGCTGCCCAGCTCCTCGACGCCCTGCCCGAAGCGGTTTCTGGCATCGTTCTCAAGGAGAGGCGCCGCATCGACGCCGCTGCTCGGGCTGCTCTGCGTGGTGCGACTCAGGAGTCCCAGGCCCTCTCCTACCGGCTGCAGACGAATATCGTGGGTCTGCAGCACGAGTTCAGCGCGCCGCCGCGTCTGACGCAGAGTCTGCTTGAGTCCGACCACATCAATGAGCAGAACCTGCGCCTCACGCAGAGATCCGCCATCGTGTGCGGCGGCTGGCCGGGTCACGTCCGTAAGGACACCTACGTGAGCGAGGTCGTCAGTGGCGCCTCCTCACGACTGCGCGGGTTCGACCGCATCAACATCGTTTCGCGGCTGGGCCTTTCCAACATCGGCGTGGTCGGGCGTGCTGCCGAGCCAGTTGCTGTGGTCTGCGCCGAGCTGATGGCGAACGCGCTGGAGCACTCCCGTGACGACCTCATGGTGGACGTCGGGTTGATCCAGACCGGCAACGGCAGTGTCTGCATCACGATCGACGACGCCGGCAAGGGCATGACCGCAGAAGCGCTCGCCCGCGGTCGAAGTCTGATATCGGGTGAACAGCAGGAGGTGATGCTCCTCGAACTCGGCGATCCGCCGTCCATGGGCTTCGCCGCCATCGGCCGTCTCGTCGCCGACTACGGCCTCCATGTCTCCATCGACACTTCCTCTCCCTATGGCGGGGTGCGCGCTGTGGTGTCCGTTCCCGAGAACTTGTTGACCTCGATCGACGAAAACGCCACACCTCCGTCGGTCATGGCTCCCCAACCTGCCGTGGCGCCGCAGGCCCACAAGCGGCCCGCCGCTGCCGACTCGCCCGCACACGCGCCCGCGCCGACCGCCGCGTCCGCGCTACCGCAGCGCCGCCGCCGTTTCTCAGCGACAGCCACCAATGACGAGACCGCCGCAGCGCCCCGTCCCCTGAACCCGGAAGACACCGGTGCCATGTGGAGCGATTTCCAAAGTGGCCTCACCGGCGACCGGTCCGTCACCGATTCGGAGTCAACACTGTGACCATGCCTGAAACCCACGAAGAGACCGGCCCGTCCGCCTGGGTCCTGAAGCCCATCACCGAAATCCGTGGTGTCCGGCACGCCCTGACGATGACTCTCGACGGGATGGTCCAGGCCATCTCCGAGGATCTCACCAAGGACGAGGCAGACGGCATCGGTGCGATGACTGCCGCGCTGCACTCCGCCTCCCGCGCCGCCACCAACGCCGTTCTGGGAGTCCCTCGAAGCACTCCGCTCAAGACCGTCACCTCGCACAACGACCGGGGCATCTACATGGTCATGCCGGTCGGAGAAGGAACCAACACCCTGATCGCGGCAGCGGGCGACGAGGACATGCCCATGGGAGTGGTCGCGGCCACCATGGCCCGCCAGGCAATGAAGCTCGGGGAACAGATAATGTCCGTTCCCGCTCGTACCAACGACGGGGCGTCATGAGCCGCGGCCAGGAACAGCGACGGCTGCTGCCGGCCTACCTCGCCACCGGGACCAACCCCGGCGCCGGCCTTTCGGGCACCCTCGATTCGCTGGCCGCTCTGCGTGCCAGCGGTCTGCCCCTCGCGAGGTACCACACAGCGGTGCACCAGCGCGTGATCGAGCTCCTTACCGACGGGTCTCTCAGCGTTGTCGAACTGGCCGGCTATCTCGGCCTCCCGGTCAGCGTGACTCTGGTGCTTGCCGAACAACTTGTCAGTGACGGTCAGTTAAAGGCCACCGTCCCGATTCCGGACGCCCTGCGTGCGTCGAACGATGGCCGACCGTCGAAAGAAGTCCTGGAAGAGGTTCTGAGTGGACTCCACGCTCTCCTTGCCGCCTAGCTCGCCTCCTGTCTACCTGCCCGAGGGAGAACACCGAAGGATCAAGATCCTCGTTGCCGGGCCGCTCGGCATCGGCAAGACGACCGTGGTCAAGTCGCTGTCGCAGATTCCGACACTGCACACCGACGAAGTCATGACGGACGCGGCGGTCGCCACCGATGACCTCAGCCACGATGTCCTGCGTGACAAGACCACCACCACGGTCGCCATCGACTTCGGCCGTCTGACGCTGCCCGGCGACAAGATCGTTCTGTACCTGTACGGAACTCCGGGGCAGCGCCGCTTCCTTCCGCTGTGGGAAGGCATCGCGTTCGGAGCGCTCGGTGCCCTCGTCCTGGTCGACACCCGGCGACTCAAGGACTCCTGGGAAGTGATGGAACTCATCGAGGAGCGCGGTTTGCCGTACGCCGTCGCTGTCAATGTCTTCCCTGACTCACCCAAGTACGACTTGGCGCTCATCCGCTCGAAGCTCGACCTCGCCCCGGAGACACCACTGGTCACCTGTGACGCACGAGAGAAGAACAGCGGCCTGCACGCCCTCGCCCAACTGACCGCCCATTCCATATCCGTTGCCGGAGTCAAAGCCTCGTGACGCTCACACCAGCCGAAGCCCCCGTGTCCCTGCACGGGGCCGAACACGCCGCGAACCCGCAGCGCAGCTATGAACTGCTGCGCAGGCAGGGACCGGTCGGCGTAGCCGAGGTGGCCCCCGGTGTCGTGGTCAACCTGGTCACCGACTACCGAGCCGCGCTCGACCTCCTCCAGGACACCGATACGTGGACCAAGGACACCCGGGGCTGGCTGCCACAGGTGCCGGAGGACAGCCCGATCCGGCCCCTGGTGGAGTGGCGGCCGAGTCTGTTCTTCGCCGACGGCGAGGCACACGCACACCTGCGACGTGTGATCACGGACAGCTTCAGTCTCCTGGATCCCCATGATGTGCGTGCCCTGACATTCCGCTTCGCCGACACGCTGCTCCGGGAATTCGCCGATTCCGGGACTGTCGACCTCGTCGGCCAGTACGCGCAGCAGCTACCCCTGATGGTCTTCAACGCTCTGTTCGGCATGCCGGACGAGGACGGCCCGCGGCTCGTGTGGGCGCTCGGGGCGATGATGGACAGCGATCCGGAGAGACAGGCACTGGGCGGGCAGGCGTTCGGCGCCTACCTGGAGAACCTCTACGGGACCAAGGCGGCACAGCGCGGCCACGATCTGACCTCCTGGTTCATCGATCATCCCAACGGGCTGAGCCAGGAAGAGGCCGTCAACCAGATCCTTATCACCCTCGGGGCCGGGAACGAGCCACTGTGCAACCTCATCGCCAACACGCTCGTCCGCTTGCTCAGTGACGACCGCTACTTCGGCACCCTGACCACCGGGAGCCTGCCCATCCAGCACGCCATCGACGATGCGCTCTGGCACGACGCGCCGCTGGCCAACTACAGCGTCCACTTCCCCAAGAAGGACGTGACCTTCCACGGCGCTCGCATCCCTGCGGGCTCGCCCGTCATGGTGTCGTACGCCGCCGCCAACAGCTGCCCCCACTCGGGCATCCCGACGGACGGCTACCGCTCCGGGAACAAGGCCCACCTGGCCTTCGCCGCAGGACCCCATACATGTCCTGCCCGTGACGTCGCCACACTCATCGCCACCGCCGCCATCGAGAGGCTCCTCACCTACCTGCCGGACATCGAACTGGACGTTCCCGCCGACAGGCTGACCTACCGCCCTGGGGCTGTTCACCGGACGCTCACCGCGCTCCCGGCCCGATTCACCCCGTTGACCCCCGACGCCAACGGGGCCACCCCCTGGAGCCGGAGCCCTTCCTGCCCCGAGCGGGACACCTCATTCTCCCCGACATCAGGCGGCACTCAGGCGTAGAAGCCGTATCACCTGCCGTCGATCGTCACGTAGCGGTGGTGCCGTCCGGGAGCCGGCCGGCACCACCGCTACAACCCCAGGGAGGAGACGCGGGTCCGTCGACCCGTCCTCTGCAAGAACGGAACCGCGACGACGGTTCCCGAACGAAAGAGGATCAATTGCCGGTGACACAAACCCTTCCCACGGGACCGCCCGACCTCTCTTCCCTGCGACAGAAGGTGGGCGCGGCTCTGACCGGATTCCTTGACACCAAGGAACGTGCCGCGCCAGGAATCGAGCTGCTCTACCTGACCTCCACCCTGCGCGGACTCCTGACCGGTGGAAAGCGACTTCGGTCCCTGCTGTGCCTGTACGGATGGCAGGCCGCCGGAGCAACAGGGGACATGACTGCCGCCGTTCGCGCTGCCGCCAGCCTCGAACTCTTCCAGGTGTTCGCCCTGGTACACGACGACGTGATGGACGACAGCGATATCCGCCGTGGCCGTCCGTCCGCCCACCGTGCACTGGCCACCGCGTATACCGACAGCGGCGGCCCGGGCAGCAGGGCCGAGGCGCACGGTCTGGGCGCGGCCGTCCTTCTCGGCGACCTGGCCCTGGTGTGGTCCGATGAACTCCTCCGAACAGCGGACCTCAGCCCGGGTCGGCTGGCGCAGGTGCTGCCCCTGGTGGCCGAAATGCGGAGCGAGGTCATGTACGGCCAGCTCTTGGACCTGCAGACCACCGGCCGCCTTACCGGTGATGTGGATACAGCACTGCATGTTATTCGATACAAGACGGCTAAATACACCATAGAACGGCCTCTGCACATAGGGGCGGCAGCGGCCGGAGCGACCCAGCCCGTTCTCGATGCTTGCACCGGTTTCGGCATACCACTGGGCGAAGCGTTTCAGCTGCGGGACGACCTGCTCGGGGTCTTCGGCGATCCTGCCAGAACAGGCAAACCGGTGCTGGACGATCTGCGCGAGGGCAAGGCCACCGTCCTGATGGCGCTCGCGGTCCAGCGAGCCTCCAAGGCCGAGCTGAAGACACTGCGCGAGCTCGTCGGGCGAAGCGACCTCAACGAGGAACACGCAGCCGCCGTCCGCACGATCCTGGACTCCACCGGCGCCCGGCAGACCGTGGAGGAAATGATCGCCACACGACGGGCCGCCGCCCTCGCCGCCCTGGACGACGCCCCCTTCCCAGAGGATGCCACGGCCTCCCTGCGCCGGCTCGCCCTGGATGCGACGGCCAGACAGACATAAGGCGTTGCCGCACACCTGCCAGCCAGAACCCCCGAAGAGGAAGTCGCCCCATGAGCATCAGCACGCCCATCGGCACGTCCTACGCCGAACGAGCCACCAGCCTGGTAGTCAGGGTGGACCAGGACAGCTGGGGAAGCGTCAGTCCCTCCCTGTACGAGACGGCCCGTGTCCTCTCGGCGGCGCCGTGGCTGCCCGAGGAGCCACGGCGGATCACGTACCTGCTGGAACAGCAGGCGTCCGACGGAAGTTGGGGGGAGGGACCGCTGCCCTACCGGCTGCTGCCGACACTCAGTGGGGTGGAGGCCGCACTGGCTGTCCTGCGAAGGGGCACCGCGTCCGCAGAGGTCACCGGCCGGCTCACGGCCGCGGTGAACAGAGGCCTCGACGCACTGCGATCACTGCCGTCGGCGGGCCCGAGGCCGGACACGGCTGCAGCGGAAATACTCGTACCCAGCCTGGTTGCCAAGATCAACGAGAAGCTGGACTCCCTGATCACCGGCGGTGACATACCCGGTTTCGGTGGCCCCCAGCTGCCGGTTCCGGGGGGCTTCAACGCGTCGGCACCTGCTTCCGTGGCCAGGCGGTACGAGTCGGCGGGCAGCCTGCCCGTCAAGTTTCACCACACGTTCGAGGGCGTGGACAGCTACATATCACCGTCTCTCGTCCCTGACGTCGACGGCCTGCTGGGCAGCTCGCCGGCCGCCACCGCGGCACGGGCAGCGCGGTTCCCCGCTACTACCGCTCAGGCCGTCGATGACCTCACCGCAGTGGCGCAGCGCTACGACGGTCTCTTCCCCGAGGCCGCGCCCCTCCGCGTGGTCGAACGGCTCTGGGTCGCCGCCGCGCTGGCGCGCGCCCACCTGCCCGCTGCCGCTCTTCCCATTGTCCGTGGGTGGGCCGAGGAGATCTACGATCCGCAAGGCGTACGCGGTGCGCCCGGCCTCATGACCGACGCCGACGACACCGCCATGGCGGTGCTGGTCGCCTCGCTCGTCGGCCTGCCGCACGACCCGGCACCACTGGACCTGTTCCACAACGGTAGCCACTACGACTGCTACCTCGGCGAGGACACCGGATCGGTCACCGCGAACGCCCACGCCCTCCAAGCCCTCGTGAGCTACCTGCGGCGCTGCCCGACCGAAGAGCTCACGTACGGCCCCCGAGCGGCGAAGCTCTGCGACTGGCTGACCGGCCAACAGCAACCCGAGGGGCACTGGACCGACAAGTGGCATGCCTCCCCCTACTACGCCACCGCGCGAAGCGTCACCGGGCTCGCACAGTACGGCGGCCATCACGCGTCCGGGGCAGTACGGAGCGCCGCCGCGTGGACCATCGACACTCAGCGCGCCGACGGCTCCTGGGGCGTGTGGGGCAGCACCGTCGAAGAGACCGCATACGCCGTCAAGATCCTGCTGAGCGCCGCCACGCCCACACCGCAGCCGCAGCACACCCGTGCCCTGGACCTTGCTGAAACGTATCTGCACGCCGCCTCGCACCCCGGCCACCAACACCCCGCCCTGTGGCACGACAAGACCCTGTATGCGCCCACCGCAGTGATCGAGGCCGAGGTGCTCGCTGCGCGGGAGTTGCTGCGGGCACGTCGCGCAGCCGCATGCACAGAAGCAGATGTGGAAAGGACGGACGCGTGACACCTGACATAGATGTGACTGCCGACATGGACGTTCCGCCGACAGCTCCGGGGAGGCTGCCGCTCATCGGACACGTCGTGCCCCTGCTCAAGGACCGTCTGGAGTTCGTCGAACGCCTGCGCACATACGGGCCGATCGTCCGTATGTCGGTCGGCCTCAAGAAGGTGACCGTGGTCAACTCCCATGAGCTGATCCACGAAATGCTCACCAGCAAGTCCGGCTCTTTCTCCAAGGGGCTGCTGGGCGAGAAGCTCAAGCTCTTCGGTCAGTCGGCCCTGCCGGTCGCGGAAGGCGAGCCCCACCTGCGTAGGCGCCGCCTGCTCCAGCCCGCCTTCCACCGCGAGCGGATCAGCGGGTACGTCGACACCATGCGGGAAACGGTGGAGCCGTCCATCACGGGCTGGCGTGAGGGGGAACTGCTGGACCTGAAAACCGTAATGGGGCTCATGGCCCAGGACGTCGCCATGTCAGTGCTGTGCTCCTTCCGCGCGGAGCAGGAACGAGCGCGCGCGATCCTCGACGCCGTCGACACGGTCTTCACGGCCGCCATCTGGCGCACCATGGTGCCCGTGTCCTCGCTGGAACGGCTGCCCACCCGCAGCAACCGGCGGCTCAAGGCCGCCCGCAGCCTGCTGCGCAGCGAGGTGGCGGACATCATCGCGGAGCGCCGGGCGGCCCCTGACGCCCACGATGACCTCGTGACACTGCTCCTGGAGGCCCGGGACGAAACCGGTGCGCCACTGCCCGACAACGAGATCCTGTCGGAGATCATCGGGCTGCTGGCCGCGGGCTCAGAGACGACGGGAGTCATGCTGGCCTGGCTGTTCCACGAGCTGGGCCGCGACCCCGAGCTGGAGCGCAGGCTGCACGAAGAGGTCGACTCCGTGGTCGGAGAGGGCCCGATCACCGCCGAGCACGTCCCCCGACTCGCCTTCACCCGCAGACTGGTCAGTGAGACCCTGCGCCTGCACCACGCCGGCTGGCTGGTGACCCGGCAGGCCACCAAGCCCGTGTGCCTCGGGCAGGCCAGCTTGCCGGCGGGGGAGCAGGTGCTGTGGAGTCCCTACGCACTGCACCGGGACCCGGCCCTGTACCCCGACCCGCTGCGCTTCGACCCCGACCGCTGGCTGCCGGAGCGCCCCCAGCCGCCGAGAGGCGCCTTCATCCCCTTCGGGTCAGGAAAACGCATGTGCATCGGCGACGCGTTCGCCTGGACGGAGGCGATCGTCATCACGGCGTTCATCGCGTCCCGCTGGCGGCTGCGGCCCGTTCCGGGCGCCACCGTGGAGCCGGTCGGGCTGCTCACCGTGCATCCGTCGGACCCTCGTATGGTCGCCGAAACCAGGCAGCGGGCCGTCGCTGGGGCAGCCGCATGAGCCACACCCGCAGCCCGGACGCGCGCACCCTGCCGATGCCCGACCTCCGAGGCTCTTTCCCCGGCCCCTTCGCCACCAGCCCGTATGCCGACGCCATCGAGGAGCAGACCGCCCACTGGCTAGGCACCTTCCCCTTGGTCGGTTCACCCGGCGAGGCGAAGGCCCTCTGCAACATCACGGCCCAGGGGGTGGCTCGTCTCCTGCCCACGGCGGACCGGGACGGCGTGTTCCTCTGCGCCGATCTCTTTCTGTGGCTCACCGCGTTCGACGACGTACACGGCGAGGCCGAAGGAGGCCGTGACACAGCCCGTCTGGTCCGCCGCATCAGTCACTGTGTCCACGTGCTGGCCGGTCACGACGAGCCGGCGGTCGATGACGACGCCGGCATCGCCGCCCTGCGGGAGCTCCTGCACCGGTTCCGGGAACGAGCCACGCCCACGCAGTATCTACGGCTCACCGCGCACCTGCGGGACAACCTCTTCGGCATCCTCTGGGAGGCCCATCACCTCGACAGGCCCGACAAGGTCACCCTGAGCGACTATTACGCGATGCGCCCGCACACGGTCTTCGTCCGAACCGTCATGACGACCGCGGAAGTCGTGCTCGGATACGAACTCACCGAGGATCAGCGAGCCTCGGCAGCAGTGCGGGAACTGGAGAAGGCCGTTGCCCACCTTGCCGGGTGGATCAACGACCTTGCCTCGTACGTGAAGGAGACGGATCACGGTGGCCAGACTCCTCTGAGCCTGCCGACACTGCTGATCCGACACCGCGAGTGCGACCTCGAAGGGGCGTTCCGCCTGGCCTCCCGCATGTGCGAAGACCAAGCCTCCACCGCACGCCTTCGACTCACCGAACTCGCCGCTACCGGCGAGAACGCACTCGCTGATCACGCTCACGCCATGGAAGCCGTCGCAGCCTCCTACGTGTGGCACATAGGGCACGCCCGCTACCAGCGTTAGCCACGCCACCGCGCGTCACCCTTCGTTTCGCCATGGTCCGCACCGTACTGAGCGCCGGTCGGTCCAGCCGGGACTCCGCGAGAACCCGGTTGTCCCGGCCGGCGAGCACGACGGCCGCGCGGTTCATCGTGGCCGGGCTGACGCCGGGCCGTGCCCCCCCCAGATCTTGAACACGGGTCATGCGGCTTCGGTGAAAGCCCTGCTGCAGTACTGGGCCCCGTGATCGCTGTGGAAATGGCACCGGTGAGATTGCCGTGGATCCGTTCGGCCGCATGCAGGGCGTCGATGGCGAGGTCGGCCCGCATGCGGTCGGCTTCGACTTCCCCTCACCAGCAAGTTGGGTACTGCGTTCGACGCCTGAGGCCCCATTTGGCGACGTGTCGTTGTTTTTGTGCCAGCAGCTCGCAAGGCGGCACTATCCGTACGCCCTCCCGGACTTGCAGTGCGTGCACTCATGCGTGCGATTCCTTGGGCGCTGCCGGCTCGGAGAATTCACTACCGGATCACCGCTGCTTGCTGGATCGCGCGGGAGCCCGAGCCCGAGCCCGCGTAGCGCGTGCAACGCAGGCTTCCCTCGCCGAAATCGGTTCTGTTCACCAGAACAGTACCGACAGCAGATGTTCACCGCTTCGGGAGGCACTGCGCGTGGAGATTGTTCGATTCGCTGAGGGATTCGCATCTCAGAGGGCGCTTCTGACCGTCCGAGATCCCGGGTTCGGCTTTTCAACTGGCCACGAGGACCTCCACGCCGAGTGTCTTGAGCTGCTCGACGACTGTGTCGTGGGGATCGGCGTCGGTGATCAGCCCGGTGATCTTCTCCCACGACAGGACGCGGTACGGCGAGGCCGTCCCGATCTTCTCGGAGGAGGCGAGGATGTAGGTGTCCGCGGCCCGTGCGGACAGGGCGCGTTTCATTGCCGCCTCGTCGGCGTCTGCGGTGGTCAGTCCGGCCTCGGGGTGGACGCCGGTAACGCCGAGCAGGCAGAGTTCGGCGGAGACGTTCTGCGCGGCCTCGACTGCGGCGGCGCCGCAGGTGACCGCCGAGTGCTTGAAGACGCGCCCTCCGAGAAGGAAGAGCTCGGCCCGTGGGTGGTTGATCAGAGCGGTGGCGATCGTCGGGCTGTGGGTGATCACGGTGCAGGCGAGCTCCTTCGGGAGCGCCCGAGCCACGGCGAGGGCGGTGGTGCCGCCATCAAGGATCACCGAGCTGCCGGGCCGCACCAGTGCGGCGGCCACTGAGGCAACCTTCTGTTTGCCGTCCCGGGTCACCGTCTGCCGGGCGTCGTAATCCACCACTGCGGGAGACGCGGGCAGCGCGCCGCCGTACACCCTCTGGCACAGCCCCTCTGCGGCGAGGTCCCGCAGGTCGCGCCGCACGCTGTCCTCGGAGATGCCCAGGTCGGCGGCGACATCCTTGGCCACGATCTTTCCCGTGCGGGCGAGCAGATCGAGCAGGTACTCACGTCGTTCAGCGGCCAGCATTCGCGTTCCTTCCTGTTCTTGCACGATTTTGCATGTATCTTAGTGTCATGATCGACAAGACCCTGCTCATCCTGATCGCCGGCCCGTACCGTTCCGGCACCGACGGCAACCCGCAGGAGACAGTGTGACGAGCCGCCCGGGTGTCGACACCCCCGATCACCGCGGGCGCACCGGTCTCCACCTCGCCGGACGCGACCTCGACCGCAACCCCGACGTCCGGATACGCGACGTCGAACTCACTTCCCAGGGCTGGCACGTCCTTCGCCGCACCACCTTCGACTACCGGCGCCGCGACGGACGGTGGGAGACCCAGCAGCGTGAGACCTACGACCGCGGCAACGGTGCCGTCGTCCTGCCCTACGACACCGAACACGGCTGTGTCCTGCTCACCCGTCAGTTCCGCTACCCGGCCTACGCGAACGGCCACCCCGACGGCATGCTCATCGAGGCGGCGGCCGGACTGCTCGACGCGGAAGACCCGCACACCGCGATCCGCCGCGAGAGCGCCGAGGAACTCGGCCTCAGACTCGGCCCGCTCACCCACGTGCTTGACGCCTACATGAGTCCAGGCTCCGTCACCGAGCGCCTCCATTTCTTCGCCGCCCCCTACTCCGCGGCCGACCGGGTCGGCACAGGTGGAGGACTCGAGGAAGAGGGGGAGGACATCGAGGTCCTCGAGCTTCCCTTCGCCGAGGCCCTCGCCATGACCCGCGACGGACGCATCACCGACGGCAAGACCGTCCTGCTCCTGCAATGGGCAGCCCTGTACGGGCCCTTCACCCAACAGCAGAACGCCTGAAGGACCGCCTTCGTCGGATACGCCCAGGAAGGCAGAGCGTTCGATTCTCGGGACGGCTCGGGTGCCACCCAAGGTGGTGAACATCCGCTGTCCGTTCTGGGGGTTCTGGTCCACTTCTTGTGGTGCGTTCACGCTCGGTGATGTGGCTGAGACTGCGTCGGTTCGGTTGACGCCGAGATCTATGCTCGGACGCGTGATCGAGACTGAGCGGTTGCTCCTGCGACCTCTTCGTCGAACTTCATGCTGACCCGCAGGTCAACCGCTTCGTAGGAGCCTTCTCGCGGCGACAAGCGCTGGAACGACTCACTGGGATCGAGCGGCAGTGGGATGAACGAGGTCATGGTCTGTGCGCCATTGAGTTCACGTCGAGCGGCGCATTCGTCGGTCGAAGCGGTCTGCAGTACTGGGAACAGTTCGATGAAGTGGAACTGGGGTTGGACCCTCCGAGCGGATCACTGGGGGCACGGGTATGCGACCGAGGCCGCTCAAGCGTGCCTGGACTGGGGTTTTGCCACACTTGATAACGACTACTTCACGGCTCTCATGCGGCCGGGCAACGAGGCGTCGGTGAAGGTGGCCGAGCGTCTGGGGTTCTCGCCGCGTCGCGAGCTGCAGGGCAGCCCAGTCACGGTGTATGCCCTGGAACTGCGGCCCGGGCAGGGAGGAACCACTGCTCGAATCCCACGGAGTCGGCCCCGGCCCGCAGCGGATCACGTACTACCACCTGCTGTGGGACCTGACGGGCCGACGCCGCACACCGTCAGTTCCCGGCAGGCGCGTCACGCTGCTCGTACGTCCACACCGCCAGCTGCGTGCGCGACGTGAGCCCCAGCTTGCCGAGGATGCGCTCGACATGGTTCTCCGCGGTGCGCTGTGCGATCGTCAGCCGCACCGCGATGTCCTTGTTCGTGAGTCCCGCGGCGACCAGCTCCGCGACCTGGCTCTCACGCCGCGTCAGCCCCGGCGTCCCGGCCGGGGCGTCCAGTACGTATGCCATCGCGTCGTCCACCGTCGCCCGTGCCCCGCGCCGGAACTCCCGCTCGAAGACCGCCCCGGACAACGCCTCTCGCACCCCCGCCTCGAAGCGCAGATGCTGCCCGCGCATGAACGGCGCCGAGCCGAGCCGCCCGCCCAGCGCCCCCCACAACAGGTGCAGCACACCGAGCAGCCGGGCCGCGCGCCGCGGCGCGTCCCGCGTGCTCCACGCGATCACCTCCACGCACATGGCAACGTCCCACCAGTCCTCGAACGGCCGCAGCAGGCCGATGGCCGCCCGGGCGTGCCCGATCGCTTCCCCGGGCACGTCCGCGCGCCGCGCCAGCAGGGCACGGGCGAGCAGCGCCATCCCGTGCAGCCACGACTCGCCCCGCGCCCGGGCGGCGTCCTCGACCTCACCGCACGCCTCGGCGGCCTTCACGACGTCACCCCCGTAGGCGTGCGCGATGGCGAACTTGACCCGGCACTCGAGCGCCGCGTCGAGACACTCCTGCACACGGAACTCGGTGCACGCCCGCGAGAACAGCCCGGCGGCGCCCGCGAAGTCCTCGCGCCAGACGGCGAGGATCCCGTGGTGATGCCACACCCACGCCGACTCCTGCCGATGACCGCCGAGCCGTGCCGCCTTCTCGCACGCGGCGAGGGCGCTTTGCACCTCGGTGTCCGGGGCACCCTGCAGAATGCCCAGATACGTGTCGGTGACCAGCGCCCGGATCCGCAGGTCCGTGTCCGGGCCGCCGTGCGCCCGGTCGGCGGCGAGCAGCAGCGACAGCCAGCGGCGCCCCTCGGACAGCAGCCCCGCCGTGAGCCAGTAGTGCCGGGGCGACACGGCCAGCGCCAGACCGGCCCGCGCCTGCCCGGGCCGTTCCAGACAGAACTCCAGGGCCGCGCGCAGGTTCGGACGGTCCAGCCGCAGCCGCGTGAACCAGTCGACCTGCCGGGCCCCGAACCACTCCTGCCCGGCCCACGCGGTCAGCTCCGCGTAGTGGTCCCGGTGGCGGGCGCGGAGCGCGTCGAGAGAGCCCGACGCGACCAGCCGCTCGTGCCCGTACTCCCGTACCGTCTCCAGCATGTGATAGAGCGAACGTCCGTTCTCCTGGCGGCAGTTGATGATCGACCTGGCCACCAGGGCGTCGAGCGTGTCGAGCAGCGCGGCCGCCGGCAGCTCGGCGTCCGCGCAGACTCGCTCAAGCCCGTCGAGGTCGAAACCGCCCCGGAACACGCAGGCCCGCGCCCACAGCAGCCGCTCGCGCTCCGTGCACAGCTCATGGCTCCAGTCGATCAGCGCGCGCAGGGTGCGCTGCCGGTCCGCGGCGACGCGGCTGCCCCCGGTCAGCAGCGCGAACCGGTCCGTGAGCCGCTCCAGGATCTCCCGCGGCGTCAGGCTCCGGACGCGCGCGGCGGCCAGCTCGATCGCGAAGGGCAGCCCGTCCAGACGACGCACCAGCTCGGCGACGGCGGCGGCTTCGGACTCCGTCACCGTGAAACCGGGCCGCACGGCGGCGGCCCGCTCGGCGAACAGCGCGACCGCCGGATTGCCGCTCAGAGCACGCACCCGGCGCCCCGCGCCCGCGACGTCACCCGACTCCGGCACGGGCAGCGGCTCCACCGGAAAGACCTGCTCGCCCGCGATCCCGAGTGGCTGCCGGCTCGTCGCCAGCACATGCAGCCCGGGGGCGGAACGCAGCAGCGTGTCGGCGAGCCGGGCGCAGGCGTCGACCAGATGCTCGCAGTTGTCCAGGACGAGCAGGACACGCCGCTCGCCCAGCCGGGCCACCAGCGCGGCCGTCGCATCTGCACCCGGGCGCCCCGGACGGGCCACGTCGAGGTCGCCCAGGACACTCGTCGCGAGCAGCTCGGGATCCCGCAGATCGGCCAGCTCGGCAACGTGCACCCCGTCGGGGAACGATCCCGCCACGTCCGAGGCCACCCGCAGCGCCAGCCGCGTCTTGCCCACACCACCGACCCCGGTGAGCGTCACCAGGCGGGCACCGGACAGCAGTCCCGCGATTCGTGCCGTCTCCGCCCGCCGCCCGACCAGCGACGTCAACGCGCCTGCCCCCGTCCCCATGGGCGGCCATCTTACGGACGTACGACGACCGGGAACTGTCGATCAGCGGGCACAATTGAGTAGTTCTCCCGTATCCCCGCACGCACACCGGTCCGACACTCGACGGCGTGGAACCGGACGATCATGCGAGGTGTGTGTTGACGGCAGACGCGGCGACGGGGCGCGGCGAACAGCCTGGGCGGCTGGGGGAGCGCGTGTGGACCTACCAGGGAGCGATGCCCAGGCGACCCCTGACCGTGTTCTTCCCGCTCGTCATCGTGTTCATCGTGATGTGCACCATCGCCCACGACCACTACGACGAGAGCTCCTTCCGCCTCGCCCTCTGGGCGATCCCCATGGTGGCCGCCGTGTGCGCCGCGCTCAGCGTCCGGCACACCCGGATCAGGCTCCACGAGCACGAGCACGGCTTCGAGTTCCGCCGCCCCGGACGCCGCACACTGCGCCGCACCTGGGACGAGATCGCCTCCGTCAAGTCGACCAGGGTGTCCGTCCGCATCAACTTCAGCCACTCCCACGACGTGTTCAAGACCGTGCTCCGCCCGTACGAGGGCGGCCCGATCCGCCTCAGAGACCTGGACTACATCAAGGTCCGCCAGGAATCCGGCTTCTGGCGCCTGGCCACCATGGCCCCTGTCGGCAACGCCCAGTCGTTCACCACGCACGCCTCCCGGGGCGTGGCCGAAGCCGTCGCGGCGCGGCACCTGGAAGAACTGGCCGCGGGCGGCGCACTCCGCTGGGGCGCCCTGACGTTCACCCGCGAGGGCCTGACGCTCAAGCCCTTCCCCGGCCTGCTGGACTGGTCCCGCATCACCTACATATCCGGAAGCCCGGACAACGGCGTCCGCCTCGACGTACGCGGCCTGGCCGGACACGTCGGCAGCCCGGCCCTGAAGCCCCGCGCCACCAAGGCCGGCTACAGCACCGAAGGCGACCTCCTGGACGTCTTCATGCCCGTCCGCCGCCCCGGATCGGACTACGCGGCACTGGGCATCGTCCTCGCCCACGGCGCCACCCTGACCGACCGGCAGCACCAGAACCCCGACCGGTGACCGGGCCGGAGGAGAACGGGCTTCCCGGCCCCGGCCCGGTGACCAGCCGGCACCCGGTGGACCATCGGAGACGATGGGGGAACGCGGGCTGCGCACTGCACCAGCCGGCCCTGGCACCGCGTCACCTCCCTCCACATCGAGGGCGACGCCGTGAACGCCCTGATCACCCGCCTCGGCAACGGCTACGCCTGAGCTCCAGGGCAGGGCCAGGCCAGCGGTGACGGCTGCGAGGTCGCGTTCGAGGCCGATGACGGTTGCCTGAGCAGGCCGTTGAGCTGGGCGAACACGCCTTCTTGCTGCCACTTCGCGAAGTACCCGTAGACCGTGTTCCAGGGCGGGAAGTCGTGCGGAAGGCAGCGCCACTGCACGCCGGTGCGGTCCACGTACAAGATCGCGTCCATGATGTCGCGCAGGTCGTGCTCGGGTGGCCGGCCGAAGTCCAGGGCCCTGCCCCGGCGTTCGAACCGCCAGGCGGCAAGAGCCGGCTCGATCAGCTCCCAGCGGGCATCGGACAGATCACTCGGGTACGGACGTCGCGCAGACATGTTCCTGGTGTACCGCTCCGGACCGAGTGCGCCCAGGCGTACGGCAACAGCGACGGAAGCACGCCCTCCGAGGACTGGACATCCTGGGAAGAGACAGGAACGGACCGCCTCCCGCCCCTGCCTTCATCCCACCCGGCCAACAGACCTCAACCACACCTCCAGCCCCACCAGCACCGCAGTTCCGCACTCCAAGAACCGACAGATACACGGGCATCCAAGGTTAAAACGACCTCCAAGGCCGTGTATCGGAGGTGGATCTCGAACGGTGCGGCGAAGGTTCAAGTCGCGGTGGGAGGTCCAAAGCATTGCAGCCATTGAGTAGCACAGCGGAAACAGCAGTGGGCCCGTGGTGTCGGTCGTCACCGTGGGCCTGCGTGCGTACGCCGATCATCAGTCCCAGATCAGCCTGCCGCCCTGAACACGTCCAGTTGCGCCCTGCGCCCCCGCAGAAATCTGCTCCATGAGGACGACCGTCTCGCTGAACAGAACGGTCAGTGACTCGTGAACTCCGAAGGATGGCGCATCCCCATCGCCGAATGAACCGATCTGACCGCTACGCGCATCCAGGAACTTGCCGTAACAAGCATCATCGTCCGAGATGATCGGAATCCACTGCTCATGCCAGAAGGGAAACTCCGGATCGTCGGACGGGTCGTCGCGCTCGATCTCCATCTTGAAGTGGTACGTCCGCTCCATGGCCGCGAGTCCCAGCAAATCGCGGTTGCCGGGCACGACCCCCTCCGTGACACCCTCAGCGTCATTGCCGGCCCCGGATGCCTGGAGCCACGTCCGAAGCTCAACCGGGAAAACGACGCACATGCGCTCCTCAGCCGCAGTGATCGCTGCCGGCGGAGCGGGAGCAAGGATCGACGACGCAGTCGTCGGTGCATTCGTCTCCAGCCAGTCCACCAATCGCTGCCACGCCAACTGCACGTCCCCCATGGTCATTCCTTTCTCTGAACGTCCACCTCACGGCCTGACGGCGCACCCTACGGCCCGGCAGCGAAGCGCCCCAGAAGCGCAACGTCGTGCACGAGGACGACTTCGGCTGTGTGTTCTGCGGTATGAAACCCGGATCCCATCGCGTGACAGCCGAGGGTCACAGCCACTTGTTGACGGCCGAGATGAGGACGGTCGCGTCGTAGCGGACCGCGAGCTTGTCGTACCTCGTGGCCACAGCTCGGTGTCTCTCGAGGCGGTTGATACCGCACTCGACAGCGTGGCGTTCACGGTAGTCGACCGGGTCGAAACGTGGCGGCCGGCCGCCACGGAACCGCTTCTTCTTCGGTTGCGCGCCTGGTCGGCCTTGTCAGGGATGGTGCAGCGGATGCCGCGGCGGCGTAGGCAGGCGCGGTTCGCGCGGGAGGCGTACGCCTTGTCAGCACGCACGCGACCGGGGCGGACACGTGGCCGTCCCGGCCATGCGCGAGGCACACGGACTCTCTTCAGCACAGGTTCGAACTGCGGAGAGTCTCCACGCTGCTCAGCTCTGACCACGATCGACATCAGTTTCTGGCCCTGCTCGACGGCCAAGTGCAGCTTGGTAGTGAATGCTCCGCGCGAACGTCCCAGTCCGTGATCACGAGGCTCAGTGAGGACACCGCCCGGCGGCCCCTTCCGCAGATCGCCCCGCTTCCGGGCCCCGGCCGCATGCTGATGGGCGCGACATACCGTGGAGTCAACGCTCAAGTCTCACGTAATCGAACCCCTCAGGTCGGCCTGGGACTGAAGCTGAGTAAAGATCCGGTGCCAACTGCCGTCCCGCTGCCACCGGCGGAACAGGTCGTGGACCCGACCCCACGGCCCGTAATCGGAGGGTACGTCCCGCCACGGAGCACCCGTCCGAAACCGGAACCTTATGCCGTCGATCGACTGCCGCCGAGACCAAACAGGTGGCCGCCCTGCTCTCGTGCCCTTCGGCAACAACGGCTCCAGCACCGTCCACTGCTCGTCCGTGAGATCTCCACGCCCCATGAACCGGGATCGTCCATTACTCAAGATCCATTTTCGATACACGGCCCAGGACACAGGGCTCAGACCTTGCGCTGGGGCACTCTGCAGCACACTCGTCGGGACAGCCAGTTTCGGACCAGGCTGACGGCACACGGCCTACGACCGTCGCAACACACAATGTGTTGCGACGATCCCTGAAATGCGCCTCCTTCGAAGCGGTGGGGTCTGTGTGACGAGGAGTCGGGACCGTCAGCGCGGGGAGGGCAGGAGCGGGCGGAGAGCTCGGTGGGCGGGGTGTCGGGGCCGGGTATGGAACGGCACGGGAACGTGATCAACGTTCGCTGCTCACGGGTGGAGGCGACCTGTCACCGAAAGCGGGACTGCCATCAGCCGCCGGCGGCATGGCCAGGAGCCGGCGGGCGCCCGGGAGCACCCGCCGGCAGTGCGGTCACAGCTTGTCGGCGGACGTACCCCAGTCGTGGGCCCCGTACGCACCGTAGTTGCGCGTGAAGGACAGCTTTCGGAGCAGCCTGGCGATCATGGTGCGCTCCTCTCACCTGTGTTCAGCATCAAATACCCTATATGCCATTTTTCCATACACACCGGATATGTCATGTTATGGAGCATCGGCCGCAGGTCTGAAAACAAGGCGCGTGCTCGCAGCCGCATACGACCCTTGCGGTGAACGACGCCCTCGGCATCCACGTGCCCGCAGGGCAGTTCGAAGCCGAAATCGGTCTGCGGGCCGGCCTCGTCGGGCGCCGGCAGCACGCCACCGGCACCTCGCCATCGGCCCGCACACCCCCGCCCTCATGCCGGGGCTGCGAACCGCGCCACCGCCAGCAAGACCACAGGGCCTTCGCCTCCATCCCGTAGCAGTCGGCGATGCGGTCGATCAGCGACGACGTCGTCTCCCCGGCAAGGGGAGCAGCTTTGTTACGTCTCTGGGCATGTGGCTGTTGTGGTGGTTTCCTGCTGGTCTGAGGGCGGATGAACTCGCTGCGTGTCGGGGTCGGTCGGAGGTGTTCGCGCCGTTGGCGCGTGCTGACCAGCGGGTGAAGGGCGGGCTGTGTCTGCGGGGTCTGCTGCTCGACGGGCGGCGGAAGTCGATGCAGCCGATGGCCGGGCGCCTGGGTGTGGACCATCAGCGATTGCAGCAGTTCATGACGTCGTCGACCTGGCCGGTGGACACGGTCCGTGCGGGGCTGGCCCGGCGGGCGGTGGCTGTGGTGCGGCCGCAGGTGTGGGTGGTGGACGACACCGGCTTCCCGAAGGACGGTGTGTCCTCGCCCGGGGTGGCCGGGCAGTACTCCGGCATCCTGGGCGAGGTCGGCAACTGTCAGATCGGGGCCAGTGCCCATGCCGCGTCCGACACCGCTTCGTGCCCATTGTCCTGGCGGCTGTTCCTGCCCCACAGCTGGTGCCGGACGTCGGGCCCGCTGCCGGATCCCCCAGGGGGAGCGTCACCGGGCGAAGTGGCAGCTCGCGCTGGACATGCTCGACGAGCTGGCCGCCGTCGGGCTGCGGCCCGCGGTGCTGGTCGCGGACACCGGTTACGGGGCGAACGCCGACTTCCGCCACGGCCTGGAAGACCGCGGCCTGGCCTACGCACTGCAGGTCAGGGGCGAGATGACCGCCCATGCCGAGTACGCCGTGCCGCACCAGCCGCCCTACGGCGGGCTCGGGCCGCGTCCGGCGATGGCACCACGCATCGGCAAGCCTCGGGTCATGACCGCCGGCCTGCTGGTGGCGTCCGCGGGCTACGTCGCGCTGACCCTCATCAGGTCCGATTCCGGCATCCTTCAACTCGTGTGCGCCCTCACCGTGGTGTCCCTCGGTATCGCCGGCGTAGCCGCCGTCGTCACCGACGTCATCCTCTCCGCCGCGCCACCGGAACGGGCCGGGGCCGCCTCCTCCCTCGCGGAGACCTCCGCGGAGTTCGGCGGCGCATTGGGCATCGCGATTCTGGGCAGCATCGGCACCACCGTCTACCGAGCACAGATGGAATCCCGGGCTCCGGCGATCCTCACCCCCGAACAACTGGCCTCCGCGAAGGGCACCCTGGGCGGTGCGGTCGACACCGCCCGGACACTGCCGACAGGCACTGCCGAGGCCCTACGGAACACAGCCTTCGACGCCTTCACCTACGAGTGGGTGGCCGGGGTACGGTTCAGGGTCGTGGACAACAGCGACTCCTTGGACAGAAGTCCCCTGTGGCCGCCGGCGCAACCGATCGCTCGGGGGAGGCGTGAATTCGTCATGACTCTGGCTGCGCTTCGCCAACGCCCGCGCGGACGGACCCGTCGGAGATGAACTGGTCCGGGGCGACGCGCGGCGCCGTCAGTACGTACTCACCCGGGTCGATGGCTCGGGTCCGACGGCGAAACTTCCAGGTCGACGCGGGCCAGATGGTGGTGACACGGCCCGTGCGGTCCTGGTACCAGCCGGAACAACCGCCCGCGGCCCAGACCGTGGGGGCCATCCGGTTCTGCAGTTCGGCGTTGTACGCGTGCTGCGTCTCCGCGCGCACGTCCACGGAGCCCAGACCGCGGCTCCGCATCAGCCGCAGGGTGCTGACGAGGTAGTTGATCTGCGACTCGATCATGTGGATGAGGCTGGTGTGTCCCACGCCCGTGTTGGGTCCTGCCATCAGGAACAGGTTGGGGAATCCCGCGACGGTCGTACCGAGGTGTGCCTGCGGGCTGCCTTGCCAGACCTCGTGCAGGGACCGTCCGTCACCGCCTATGACGCGCTGAGCGTAGGAGGCGTCGGTGACACGGAATCCGGTTCCGAAGATCAGTACGTCCACTGGATACGCGGTGTCGGCGGATGCGACGCCACCGGGTGCGGCTTGAGCGCCGCTGCGCGGGGTCGTGAGGACCGCGTTCGGTCCGACGCCCGCGATCGGGTCGGTGACGACATGGACGTTGGGTTGAACCAGTGCCGGGTAGTAGTTGTCGGAAAGCAGGACCCGCTTGCAGCCCAGTGCGTAGTCCGGGGTCAGCTTGGACCGCAGCTCGGGGTCCTTGACCTGGCGCTGCAGATGGGCCAGTGCCTCCCGACGCCCCAGCGCGGCCATGGTGCGGTTGCCGAGCAGTGCTGGCAACGTCGCCTCCCGAGTCATGTACTCCCAGCCTCGCGCCAGTCGCTGCGCCGTCGGGGCCAGCCGGAACAGGCGACGTTGCCACGCTGGTACCGGCCGATCCCGGCGCGGGGCGATCCATGACGGAGTGCGCTGAAAGACAGTCACCTGCTGGGCCGTGCGCTGCAGGTGAGGGATGAACTGGACGGCGCTCGCGCCGGTGCCGATCACGCCCACCCGCTTGGCCGAGAGGTCCAGGTCGTGCTTCCATCCGGCGGAGTGGAACGCTTCTCCGGTGAAACCTTCCAGGCCGGGCAGCGAGGGGATGGCCGGCTCCGAAAGGGGCCCTTGGGCCATCACGAGCAGTCCGGCGCTGAGCGGTCCGGTGCTGGTGTCCAGGTCCCAGCGCAGCCGCTCGGGGTCCCAGGTGGCGCGCTGCAGTTCGCAGCCGAGTCGAAGGCGGGGCGTCAGGCCGTATCGGGCGACGCAGCGCTTCAGGTACCGCTCGATCTCTTTCTGAGGCGCGAAGCGCCTGCTCCAGGTGGGGTTGGGAGCGAACGAGAACGAGTACAGACGCGAGGGCACGTCACAGGCGCACCCGGGATAGGCGTTGTCCCGCCACGTGCCGCCGACCTCATCGGCCCGCTCCAGTATCAGCAGGTCGCGGTAGCCCTCCTGCAGCAGTCGGATGGCTGTGCCGAGGCCCGCGAATCCCGCGCCGACGATGACGACGGATACGTGTCCGGGCGAGGCTCCGGTTGCTTCGTGCGGGGCCGGGTTCGTGGTGTGCGGGTCGGTCATGATTCTCCTCCACCCAAAAGAATGCTCGAATCGGTTACGATCGTATGTCTTACGATCGTAACTCACTCGATGGATGGAGTAGTGAATGAGGATTCTGGCTCTCGGAGGCCCTGGAGCAATGGGTGCCGTAGCGGTACGTGTGGCGGCCGGACTCCCCGGCGTCACCGAGATCGTGGTGGCCGACCGGAACCTGGAGGCGGCCCGGACGCTGGTGCGCCGGCTCAACGAGGACGGCACGGGTGGCGCGCCGATGCGTGCGCTGAAGGTGGACGTGACCGACAGTGGCGCCCTGCGCGCCGCCCTGGAGGGCGCGGACGTCGTCCTCAACACCGTCGGCCCGTACTACCGCTTCGGCCTGACCGTGCTGCGAGCCGCGATCACGACCGGCACCCACTACCTGGACATCTGCGACGACTGGGAGCCGACCCTGCAGATGCTCGACCTGGACGAGGAGGCCCGGGCCGCCGGGGTCCGTGCCGTGGTGGGAATGGGTGCCAGCCCCGGTGTCAGCAATCTGCTGGCCACCCGTGCCGTCCGGCAGCTGGACCATGTCCAGGATCTGTACACCGCATGGCCCGTCGACGTCTCCGGCAGCGGTGGGGACGACGAGCAGCTGAGCGACCCAGACGGGCGCCCCAGCGCGGCCGCCGTGCACTGGATGGAGCAGATCAGCGGGAAAGTGGCGGTGGTCAGCGACGGACGGCTCGTCCACCGGCGGCCACTCCGGCCGGTCGCCCTCTCCGTATCCGCCGGACACACCGGCACGGCCTACACCGTCGGCCACCCCGAGCCAGTCACCCTGCACCGCAGCTTCGGACCGGCCGGCGAGGCCGCCAACCTCATGGTCGTCACACCGGGCACGGTGGCCTACCTCGATGTCCTGCGCCGCGACATCGACGCCGGCAAACTCACCAACGAGACCGCGGCAGCCGAACTCGCCAAGCCCTCGGTGTCCCGCGCGCTGCGGGCCACCGCAGGCGCCATGACCCGCAAGGGGCCCGGGTCACTGCCCCCGTTCTTCGCTACCGCCACGGGCACCCGCGACGGCCGCCGCGCCACCGCCCTGGCCCGGCTCGCCGATACACCCGGCGCCTCGGCGCTGCTCAACGACATGGCGGAGGCAACCGGTCTGCCCCTGGCGCTGGGGCTCGCGCAACTACTGGACGGCACCGGTGGTCACCTCGGCGTCCACCCGCCGGAGACAGCCATCGACGCCGACCGCTTCTTCCTCGACCTGGCACGCCACGTGCCCGACCTTCCCGGCGACGACGGCCCTCGCGACGGCGTGATCATCGACGTGACCCCGGCCCGGTGAAACGCAACAGGAGACACGACGTGCCATCAAAAATAGCCACCACGCCCCCCACCGACTTCATCGACGTCGCGGGACGTACTGTCCACTACACCGCGACGGGCAGTGGCCCCCCGGTGCTCCTGCTGCACGGTCTGGACCGCAGCCTGGCGGACTGGGCACCGCTCCAGACCGCCCTGCCCGACCACCGGCTCATCGCGATCGACGTCCCGGGGTTCGGCCGGTCGCAGCCCCTGCCGGACTGCCGGCTCCCCTCACTGGCCGGGCACGTCGAGCGGGTGCTCGACCGACTCGGCCTCACGTCCGCCGTGCACGTGGTCGGCAATTCCCTCGGCGGCGCCATCGCGATGCAGCTCACCGCACATGCCCGCGCGCGCGTGTCCTCCCTGACACTGCTCAACAGCGCCGGATTCGGCCGCGAGGTCACCTGGACGCTGCGCATCCTCGACCTGCCGCTGCTCTGGCGGCTGCTTCTGCGCCCCGACGAGGGCAACGTACAGCTGGCGGAGCGTTCCCTCTTCCATGATCCGGACTTCGCAACCCCCGAACGGATCGCCGCAGCACTCGCTCTCGCCCACCGCGAAGGAGCCGCCCGGACACTGCGACAGGTGGCCCGCGAACTCGGTTCCTGGCGCGGCGTACGTTCGAGCTGGCGCACAAAGCTGCTCGCGGAGGTCTCGGCGCTCGATACTCCGACACTGGTCGTCTGGGGAACCCACGACCGCATCCTCCCCGCCCACCATCTCATCAACGCCGCGTCCACCCTGCCCCGGGCACGTACCCACCTCTTCCCGCGAACCGGTCACCTGCCGCAGATCGAGCGCACTGAAGAGACAGCCGCCCTGCTCAGCTCGTTCTGGAACAACCTGTGAAGCGCGTCGCACGAGGGCTTGACGGCGGGTGCAACGCGCAGGTCTCGAACCCGGACCGCTCTGTGCGCGCCTGCCGGTAGGCCACATGGTCGCCCCAGCCCTGATCCGGGGCGACCGCAACGATCGGCCTCGCTTCGCGCCCCCGATCTGGACTTCGTCGAGGTAGTCGGCATCACTCCCAGAGCTAATCTGTTCCGTAAACGATCGAATCGATTCCGATCGCTCCTCGATCCAGCGCCCCGACGTGTTGACAACCATCTCGACGACGCCCGAAAGGCCACCACCCCATGCCTGGAACGGATTCACCCCGCACTCCGGAACCAGCCGTCCAGGTCCCCACCCGGACACTCGTCGAGGCACTGATCCACACCGACAACACTGTTGACACCGGCGAGCTCTACGCCATCGCCCCGCTGCTCGGCATGACCGACCAACAGGTGCGGCTGTGCGTCAAGCGGCTGGTCACCGAAGGACGGTTCACCCAGGAAGGCAGGGGACGCAAAGCAGTCCTGCGGGCCACCGGCGCCACCGAGCGGACTCTTGGGCCCGACATCGAGTTCGTCGCACACGCGTTCCGGCAGGACGCGGGCCTCGCCCCCTGGGACGGTACCTGGCACCTCGTCGCCTTCGCGGTGCCCGAGACCGCCCGCTCCGCACGCGACGCCCTGCGAGCCGCTCTCACCCGGCTCGGCGGTGCACCCGTGCAGGGCGGCCTCTACATCAGCGCCAACGCCTGGGAGCCCTACGTCGAAGACCAAGCCCGCCACCTCGATGTCCTCGACCACCTCACGTTGTTGACCACGGACAACCTGCGCCACGGCAACGAACACGACCCCGCCGTAATCGCCCGCAACCTCTGGCCACAGGACGAGATCGCCGACCGCTACCAGCGACTCGCCTCCGTCGCCCGACCGCGACTGCGCCGACTTCAGGAAGACACTTACCTCCCCGCCCCCCAGCGGCTGACGATCGCGGTCGAACTGGCCGCCGAATTCACCCGCGCCATGGAGCCCGACCCCCTCCTGCCGCCGGAACTGCTGCCCCAGCCCTGGCCCGGCAAACAGGCCCGTGAACTCGTTGCGCAATGCTGGTCGCTCCTGGACAAGTACACAGAGAAGAGCGAGCGAGTCAGCCTTTTCCAGCTCTACCGCGACGCGATCCGCCCAGCAGTTGCCGACAACTGAGGCCCGCATAGAGACAGGGGCAGGGCGTGGGGGCCCTGGTGGGCGATGACTCCGTCACGGGTGATGGTGAGCCGTTCGGGGCCGGCTTCCATCCACGGTGTCACGACGGGGTCGGCCCCCGTTCACCTCGGGCGGACCGGCGTACCATCCTCCCTCGGTTCCTCGGGTGCGACCTGGATCAGAGAGCGCCTGTGTGCGGGTCTTCCCGTGGCTCGGCATCGGTTGTAGTAGGCGTCGTCGATGTAGCCTCCGGCGCGTGGGCGCTATCCGTGATGGCCGTGCCCTTCGAGGCGGGCGGCAAGACGTTCCTTGGCCGCAGGCCACTCCTGGGCAAGGATCGAGAAGTACACCGTGTCGCGCCAGGTGCCGTCCGGCCGTCGGCGATGACGGCGCAAGACCCCTTCGCGGTGCGCGCCAAGACGAGCAATGGCCGCCTGCGAGCGGTGATTGAGATGGTCGGTCTTCAACTGCACGCGTCCCATGCTCAGGTCCTCGAAAGCATGGGTGAGGAGAAGCAGCTTCGACTCGGCGTTGACCTGGGTGCGCCAGAACGCGCGCCCGTACCACGTCCAGCCGATTTCCAGCTGTTCGTTGGCCACATCAATGTCCATGTATGTGGTCCAGCCGACGGCCTGACCGCGCGCGCCGTGGATGACTGCGAAGGGAACGTACTCACGACGTGCGGCGCCCTCCAACAGTGCGGCGAGCTTGCCCCCCAGTTCTTCCCGGGTCTGTGGCGCCGGCCCACCCTGCCACCTCCAGACTTCCTCATCACGGCCCCCCGCCGCGAACAGATCGTCGAGATGCTCCATTGTCAGTGGCTCCAGGCGTATGTGGCGGCCGGTGAGCGTGACTGGTGTGGGAAAGGAGGTAGGCATGCCGTTGAACTTAACCAGGCTTAGCACTAGATGCAAACATATTTTGCACTAGCGCAATCTGCTCTCTTGGGGCCCGGTAGGCAGTGGTTCCGACAGCCGCCTGCTCGCGAACCGAGATCGGCCGCGCCGGGAAGCGGGGCCAGCGGGTTACCCCCGTCCAGGTGCTCGGCGACCGGGCGCAAGGGGAACGCTGGCGGTGTCTCAGCGCGCCTCGGGCGGTGTCGCTCTCCGTCGGTAGCGTGTCCGCCGTGATGGTGGGAACTGAGGAGTCCCGGCTGGTCGTGCTGCGCGGCAACGGCGCCTCGTACCGTGCTCCGTGAACACGACCGACTCGGCGCGCGAACACCGGCCTGTTTGGCCTGACGGCACTGGACAGCATCCTCGGCGCCGCCGGGAAGGCCCGGGACGTTCTCAAGGCTGGAGTGGCAGTTGTGTCAGATCAGGGGCCGGACCGGGAGCTGGAGATCAATGAGCAGTAGGCGCGGGGTGCCCAGGAGCGGGCGCGGGCCGAGCAGTCGTGGAAGATCCAGCCGCTGCGCAGTGGGAGCACGGCGTTGTTGCAGCGCGGGGGCCCTATCTCTTTGGTCAAGCCGTGTGGGAGTCTGAGGGGCCCTCGGTGGGAGCGTCAGCCGTGTCCGTGAGGGTGTCGGCTCCGGTGTGTTCGTAGGTCCGGCCGGTGGCAGTGTCGGGGACTCGGGTGGCTGTGATGTGCCGGGTGACGGGGTTCCCAGGTCTCTGTCCCCGGCCGCCGCGAGCACGAAGCCGTGCGGGTGGAAGCCGTCCGGACCGAGCTGGACGATTTTCGTCTCTCCGTCGAACGGACCGCCGGTCAGCTTGATGCCGACGGTGTTGTTGACCACCTCGCCGGTCAGCCAGCGGTGGATGAGTCTCATGTGCTCGGAATCCTCGGCCCCCATCTCCGAAGCTGATCACGCACGTGTCCGGAGGACAAGAACGTCTCAAGTCGCTGCGGCGGACCGGGACTCGTAGAAGGTACCGTCGCGGGGCATGGCGAAGAGGACGTCGGCCCGGCGTCGGGCGAGGCAGAGCAAGGCTTGGGTGTGGTGCTTGCCCTGGGCGATCTTCTTGTCGTAGTAGGCGCGGGACGCCGGGTTGCCCAGGGCGGCGAACGCGGAGAGGAAGAAAGCCCGTTCGCCACCCCACCAAACCGCTCCTACAGACCACTTGACGATCTGTAGGAGCTTCCCGGGCGGTTCCTACTGCGGATCGCAGGAGCGCCGTCCCGTTGCCGGGCCGGTAGGCCATGGCCCGCCGCCCGCCGCCCGCCGACACCCGGCATGATTGCAGACATGATCACTGTTCATCTGAAGTACGAGATCGACGCCGACAAGCTTGAGGATTTCGAAGAATATGGCCGCCGCTGGGTCCGGCTCGTCAACCGTTTCGGCGGGACGCACCACGGCTACTTCCTGCCAAGTGAGGGCGACAGCGACATCGCCTACGCTCTCTTCTCGTTTCCCAGCCTGGCCGCGTACGAGCAGTACCGCACGGACAGCATGTCCGACCCGGAGTGCCAGGAAGCTTTCCAGCTGGCTCGTGACACCCACTGCATCAAACGGTACGAGCGCCGCTTCCTCCGACCACTCGACGGCCTGTCCTAGGGCGTGTCCGATGGGTCCGCAGAGCGACCTTGTTCGGCTCTCAAGCTGTGACGCCATGGAGAACCAGCTCACCCATGAGGCCAGTGCCTTCATCAATTTCCGGGACTACAGGTTCCAGGATCCGAGGTCACATGGCTTCAGGTGGGTTGACATCAAGCATCTGCGGCTCCCTGCGGAGTCCGTCGGGGGTTGGGAACTGCTCGCGGCGCTCATCGGGCATGAACAGTTCCGGGACGACTATGCGGGTGGTGGGGTCCTGGCGGAGGGGTCCAGGCACGGGCCGTACTGGCTGAGGCTGATCACCCCCGACGTCTACAAAGCCGTCAGCCGGGAGGAGAGCGCGCACGTCCTGTGGGGGTGGGTGAACCAGTTCGGGGACATACCCGCCGAGCTGGGGGCGGATCTGCAGCACGAGGTGTTCGATCGCTTGGCCGCAGCCGACCACATCTACTACCTGAGCGGGCTCGGGGATGAGGCTATTCATGACTGGGGGCGTGTGCACGAAGACTTCCACGAGTTCGTGCTCATCGACCGCTCAGCTGGACGGATCACGCTCCTCGTCGCGGCCGACGACTGAGCCGATCGGCATGGCTGCTGTGGAAGGGCACTCGAGAGATCAGGGACGGAGCCATAGTCGAAGCGCGGCCAGAGTCACCGTGCCGTGGAATACGTAGGCCCTTTTGTCATACCGAGTCGCCACGGCCCTGGACCCTTTGAGCGCGTTGATGCACCGCTCGACCTCGTTTCTGCGGGCATACCGGGCCCGGTCGAAAGCGGTTCCCGGGCTCCCGCAGCCACCGTCCGGCCGTCTCGATCCCACGCCGCCAGTACACCCCTTCCGGGTCGATGACCCGCAGCCGCACTAACCGGGCCAGGACAGCCGGGTCGCGTCCCTCGCTGAACCGCAGCACCCCGGCCGCCGCCCCCGCTCACCCGCACCCCCGCCCCGTCTCCGTTCTCCAGGACGTCCCCGGTGTCGTCGCCGTCGTGCTCCTGGTCCTGGTCGTCGGTGTCCTCCCGGCCGCTGCGGACGCGGGGCTCGGCCAGTGCCTCGATGGTGTCCGTGTCGTGCGCCCGCAGGTCCGGCGAGACGGCCGGCAGGCCAACTCCGAGCGTCGCCGCCAGCGAGTGGCCACCGCGATCAAGAACTCCGCCAAGAGCGGCATCCGATCAGCGTTTCCGCCATCGCCCGGCAAGCCGGAGTGGACCGCACGTTCCTCTGTCGTCACCGCGACCTGCTCGAACTTGTCCACGTGGCCGAACGCGAACCGGGAGCTCAGGACCCGGCCGGCGGATCGCCCACAACGACGAGCTGACCTCCGCATTGGAGGAGGCCCGATCCGATCTCGATGCCGCGAGGGAGGCCAACCGGACCTGACCAGAGCACTGAACCAACGAGGCTGAGTCAAAAGCTGTGCCGGAACGTAATGCTGTTCAGGAGCATGACCAGACAGGAGAGGCCAGTAGTTGCGCTGGGGCCCTGGCGCGATGTCCATCCGGCTGGCACCCGTTGGAGATGGGGCGTATGCCGGATGGCTGGTGACCCTTGCAGTTCCTAACCTCGCATCATGATCTTTCGTCGTTCGTGGTTATCAGCTGCGGTGCTGGCGCTGGCTGTGTCATCTCTCCCGTCCGTTGCCGCTTCAGCCGCGCCACGCCCATCTGGCACGGCGTGGTCGGTGCAGCGTGACGCCGACGCACTGCGGGATACCGGGGTCACTGGGGTAGCGGTCCGCCTGGAGACCCCGCGCGGGACGGTCACGGCCCGCTCCGGGGTGGGGGACCTGGTCACTGGCCGCCCGGTTCCGAAGGACGGCTTCCTGCGTCTGGGCAGTACCACCAAGACATTCGTCGCCACCGTCATGATGCAACTGGTGGGCGAAAAGAGGATCTCTCTCGACCAGACGGTGGAGCAGTTGCTGCCCGAGGTCGTGTCCGGCGCTGGAAACGACGGCCGGAGCATCACCGTCCGCGACCTGCTGCAGCACACCAGTGGCCTGTCCGACTACATCTATGACGTCCTCCCCAACCCCAGTGCCCAGACCTACTTCGCCAACCGGTGGCGTGCGTACAAGCCCGAAGAGCTGGTGGACCTGGCGATGCGCCATGAACCTGCCTTCCCGGCAGGCACCCGCTGGGCGTACTCCAACACGAATTACGTGCTCGCCGGAATGATCATTGAGAAGATCACAGGCCGCACCTGGGAACAGCAGGTCCACGACCGCATCCTGCGCCCGCTCGGCCTGCAGCACACCGACACCCCCGGCACCTGGCCCTTCCTTCCGTATCCGCACACGGCCAATCATCAGCAGTTCACCGTGGACGACGCGATGGTCGACACCACGATCCCCTACCGTCCCTTCGACAGCGGGGCCGACGGCTCGATGACCGGAACGGCCCGCGACCTCAACCGCTTCTTCGCTGCACTGGCAAGTGGACGGCTGCTGAAGCCCGCCGAACTCGCTGCCATGCAGAACGCTGTGCCGATGCCGCAGGACAGCGGTCACCCGGAAGGCACCCGGGACGGCCTGGGCCTGTTCTTCACACCCCTGTCCTGCGGCGGCGGCTACCTCGGGCATGGAGGAAGCGGCTTCGGATATGTCATCCGGGCAGCGACAACCGTGGACGGTCGACGCACTGTCACTGTCTCCGCGCACAGCCGCTCCGCGGACCCGCAGACCGCGGCCCGTCAGGAAGACGCACTGCGCAACCTCATCGACCACGCCCTGTGCCGCACCACCTGAACATGCACTCCGCGCAACAGTGAAGCTCGGACCGTTCGTGCTGGGCCGGGTGACCGCGGTCTACTCTTCACGAACTCGAGGCGGTCAGCGCCCGCCGACTCGGTGAGGTAACCCTGGAACACCTGCAGGCCGCGCTGGAGCACTGGCAGGCCGTCTCGGCGGAGGAGCGGCCCCACGGGTGACCGCCGTGAAACACCTGTTCGCCCACGGCCCGTTCCTCACTGCCGACCGGCTGCTGGTCAACCCCTGGCCCGGCCGGTCCGCGCACACGGCGGCCGGAGTGGTCCGCGACGCGGAGAACACCACCGAGCGTATCCCCGAGGAGATCACCGCTCCGCTCGTGAAAGGCGCCGTCTTCTACGTCACCACCGCCGGCCCCGACATTCTGGCCGCGCAGCGCGAACACACCGAACTGAGCGCCGCCCACCAGGCACCGCGTTCCTTCCGCGGCAACAGTTCCGCCCGGGCCCGGATCGAGGCGTATGTGGCTGAGCTGCGCGCCGTCGGCCGTGGTGTTCCCGCCCTGCCCGCACGCCAGGCCCTCCGACACCCGGGCGTCCCTGTGGTCGACGGAGTGCTGCAGGCGCCCAATGTCGCGCTCGTCGTACGCCTGGATCCGGATCGAGCGAGTTCCGGACACACGTAGCCTTCGCCCCCTCCACCTCCACGACCCGCCACGCTCGGACGTGGCAGTTGCCCCTGAGCATGGTGTGAACTGGCCGTTGGGATGCGATTGTTGCCGCGACCGGGCCCCGGCATGATGGATGCCGTACGCCGTAAACCGCCACTGACCATCGTCTCTCCGTGATGAGACCCAGCCGGGATCCATATCGCGATATAGCTTTAGTCTTCCACTCGCGCCGCTGCCTGCGTCGCGGAGACGTTCAACATGACCAGGACGGAAGCATGTCAGGAGAGATTTCGCCCACCGGGAAGCACCCCGGACCCGGCTCGTCGCCCGAGCTGCGAGCCTCTCATGCCGACCGGGACCGGGTGGTGGATGTGCTGCGTATCGCGGCGGGGGAGGGCCTGCTGACCGCGGACGAGTTGGACGAGCGCCTGGAAACCGCCCTGTCGGCGCGGACTCTGAGCGAACTGACCACGCTCACCGCTGACCTGCCGCCCGTATCGGCCACGGTCGGCGCGACTGGAGCAGAGGCCAAGGACAGGGTTCGGATCGCACAGGCCCACAGCGGCGCGGTCGAGCGCGTGGGGCGCTGGGCGGTACCGCGGAGGCTGGAACTCGCGGTGACGTTCTGCAAGGTGACGCTTGACTTCACTGACGCAGTGATCACACACGACACCTTGCGGATCGACGTAGGCATGACGGGGAAGACCCTGACACTGGTCACGAGGCCGGGCATCGTGGTCGATACCGACGGTCTGCAGCTGGTACACAGCAGAGTCAAGCACCGCCAGACTCCAACGAATCCCGACACGCCGGTCACCCTGCGAGTGGAGCTGGTCGGGCGGAAGGCCCACGGCCGCGTGGTGGTGCGGCCCCCGCGTCGGACGTTCGGGCAGTGGCTGCTGCGCAGGCACACGTCCCTTGCTGAAGGCGCTTGACTCCATCACCCACGAACGCGAGTGACCCAAGCCGCTCAGGCTTCGATGAGAAATGCCCATGCTTCGGCACGGCAGATCAGCGGCGCAGAGCTCGGAGACGATCGCGAACGAGGTCGTCGCGATATGGCCCTGTGCCGTTGATCACGTCGACCAGAACCGGGCCCCGTGACTTCAGGGGCTGCGGGCTCCGGCTGCCGGGCTGGCGGGTGGTCACATCTGGAAGATGGGTTGGCCCTGCGGAACGTGCGAAGTGGCCGCAGGGCCGTCCCGGGAGCACCGTCCTGTCAGGGCACTCATGCCCGACCGTACGAGCAACAGTGGTTCACCGCCCGGCGAGCTGATGCATACGTGCTCACCCCGGCCACGGGGCAGTCACGATGAGTCGCATTGCTGCCGAACTCCTGCGCAACCTGCTGCCGCGCCAGATCACGGGCTCCGGCTGGTGGGGCCGAGGCGGTGACAGGGCCGTCCACCCTCATGCGGGGCCGATCCCGCCCGGTGGTGACCTCACCTCGAATCAGAGGGCTAACCCGCCCGCGCGTGTACGGCCCCGCTGGGGCCAGCGAGCGGAGTCCACGAGGCCGTTACACCTCACGGACCCGGTCGGAGCGATGTCTTGCGGATGCCGATTTATGACGGCCGAAGCTCAACGCCACTCGGCAAGGAATGGATGGACACTCCGGAGCCAGCCGCCGCTGACAAGGGAGTGGTCCGGGGCGGAGGCGGGGCGGGTACGGCATATGGCGCCGCAGAAGTTGATTCGGAACCGTTCCTTGTGAACAAGGCCAGTAGATCCAGCCGGAAGTAGCCGAAGCCTGTGGAGGAGAAGAGGTTCTCCACCACAGGCTTCGGCTGTTGGGCCCGGGCGTCGGTGGACCCGGTCTGCCGCCTGGGCGTCACTGTTCGGCTGTGAGTGCCCAGCGAACGGTCGAAGGGGCCGTTATCTGCACGGTGCCCTTGCTGCGTGCTCTCTTCAGGTGGATTTCGTTGTAGGTACTGCTGACTTCCTCGTTGACGCACTCCAGCGGAAAGGAAAGCCCCACGGGATCGACGGTGACGTTGAGCGTTCCCTCGCCCTGGCAATTGACTTGAATGGCCAGCATTCCGGTGCCGACTTCCGTGGTCAGGGGAAGTTCGGCATTTCCGTGCTTCGACGCAACGGACAATAGAACCTGCCCGTCATTGACAGGCTTGGGTGCCCGGGAAACGGATTCACCCTCGATGTGCTCGGCCCGGTCACTGGTCTGAATGGGGCTGGGCCGCACGGATTGCGAGGCGGATGGTGCGGACGGCGAGGGCTTTTCTTCCGCACTGCATCCGGCCAGCACCAGCGCAGCCACGGCAGCCACAGCGAAGCTCGAAGAGCGACGGGCAGGAACCGAGAGGATCAGCTCTCCCACAGGTACCATCCCACCTTCATGGGCGTGTAGCTGGTAATGGTCTTCACCGCCGATGTCTTGCAGTTGCTGTAGATTTTTTAGCTCGTGCCGGTGTTCTTGAGCCGGTAGGCACCGTACTTGGCGTTCGTCGTCTTCTTCGGCGGTGTGTCCACCGAGATCTGGTTGTTCATCTTCGCTGTCAGCTTGGCGCTCAGACCGACGTCGTACTTGCCCTCGATCTTCGCGATCATCACGTCCACGCTGGTTGCCAGGCCAGCCGTGACGCTCACTCCGACTTCACCGGTGACCTCGGAAGTGAACGTCTAACGCGCGGTGCGTGATGTCCCGTTGTAGTTGGCGTTCGTCGGCCCGACACCCTTGTGGTACCTGGCTCCCTTGGACTTGGGCGTGTACACGGCCTGCGTCGGACCGCAGTACTCACCGTTCGTCGTGTCTCCCGGCTTACCCGGCCGAACGGTCTCCTCCGGATCGGGCTCGGGATCCGTGGCGTCGACCAGGTCACCTTCCTCCGGCTCTGCCGGCGAAGCGGTGTTCACCGGCTCCGGGTCATCGGCAGAAACAGCCGCCGGCGGCTGCGCGTACGCGGGCGCAATTCCGTGGCGGATGCGTCGAGGCCGAGCTTCCGGCGGACGCCGCAGCGCCAGGGCTGGTGGTCTGCTCACCAGATGCGGTGAATCGTCCCGTCACCGGCCAGGTGGATCATGAGCCGTTGGCCCTTCGGACGTCCACCTTGCCGGACGGCGCGGAGTCCGGTACTCGGTGTCGTAGCCGATGCCTGGAGCATCAGCCGGACCCGGTGGCCCTCCGGTCAGCGGCTCGCCGCAGAACCCGCGCCGCTCAGGTCGTGGTGGATGACGCGGGCCGCTCCTTCGATGGTGCCTATGCCGTAGTCCATGGTGCGGCTGCCGGTGGAGAGGACAGCCATGCCGTAGTCGTGACCGCCGCCGGTGAAGGCGCCCACGCTGTGGACCCGCCATCCGCCGGTGGTGCGCGGCAGCCAGCCATTCTTGACGTGCACCGTTGCCGTGGCGGGTGATCCGGCGGGCACCCCCCACTTCTGGCCGGGCGTGACGCGATTCATCAGATCGAGGGCGTAGCCGCGCGACGCGGGGCCGAGCACCGCGTTCTTCGTCGTCAGTAGCTGCATCAGCCGGAGCTGGTCGCCAGCGGTAATCTGGGTGAGGCCCCAACTCTTCCCGGAGCCGGGAACGGTATGCCGCATCTGTGCCAGAGCGAGAAACCTTCTGAAGCCGGCGGCGCCGATCTGGTGCCAGAGGGCCGAGGTGGAGTCGTTGTCCGACTTGGTGATCATGGCGGTGGTCAGTGTCACCTCCCGCGGAGTCAGTTTCCGGTGTGCCTCCTCGGCCTGCCGCAGCAGTGATCCGAGCACTGACACCTTCACTACGCTGGCGGAGTCGAAATGCGTGTCGGCCTTGAGTTCGCAGGTGGTTCCGGTGGTCCGGTCGTACAGAGCCAGGGACGATGTGCCCTCTCGCCCGCCGAGAGCACTGGTGATGTCGCGGGAAAGCTCGGAGGCCAGGCCCGGCCTCTTCGAGGTGCAGAAGACCTTCGCGCCCCCCTCCGTGGCACTGGCGGTGTCGGCCGAGGCCGGGGTTGCCATGGTCAATACGGTGAGCAAGGAGCTTGCGGTCAGGGCAGTGGCCAGAGAGCGCCGCGAGCAGGCCAATATTCGTGATCCATACATGAAGGCTGTGTCCTGTCCCGCTGCGTGTTGGAGGTCACCTTGCCGCGCGTTGTGGGGCCGGCTGAGGGTCGGCTCCCGCTGTGATTGCTGACAATCGCTCAGCCCGACCGGGCTCCAGCGGATTGCCGCCCTGGGATCTGTCCGGGCTGTGGAGAATCGATGAGTGGGAGTCGGGGCTCAGTCGTACCGGATCGAATCCTAAGAATTCACATGCCAACGGCGACGATACGTGGCTCGAAATCGGACATTTTATATATATCGGGTGAAGTGGGCGTCAGGTGAGCTTTGATGCCGTGTGATATTCGCCAAATTGCCCCGGAAGTGGCGCCCTCGCGACCAGCGGGGTGGCAGCTCGGCTCAGGCCCCGCAAGGGGCAGGCGCCCAGGTAGGGCTACAGGGATGGTGCGGAGACCGGAATCCTCGACGGTCATCGGGCCGGGGCGCCGCCGAGTTCGGCCATCTCGCCTTCCGGCGCCGAAGTCACCACCGACTGCGAACCCCGCCCGGTGAACCGCCGGGGTGGCAGCCGGTCCCGTCCGCGCCCCGACTCGCCGGAGGGGAGGAGCAGGACCCCGCCCCGACTTTCTTCCTCTGCGGCGACCCCGTCACTCCCGACCCGCCCCCTTGTGACGGTGGACAGGTCTGTACCCACGCGATCGGCGAACTGTCCCCCAGGACCGGGAGCTTCCGTGCCCGCTGATTCGCTGCACTCAATGCGGGTGGATTCGAGGCAAAAGGCGCCGCGCATTACGGGTGTTGAGGTCCTGCCTGGTGGTTCTGCTGGGCCGTCTGTGTCCGGGTTCGAGGTCGCGTGCGTCGCTCCGAACGGGTCGGAGTTACGCCGTCCACTGGCGGAGGCGTGGGCCATGCCGTTCGAGCACGCCCTCTTGGTACGCGCCTTCGCATCGTATCGCCGGCAACGGAACCGGCCGGGCCGGTGGCGGTCGGCAGCGATGTAGCGCTATGTAACGCGTAGGCTCCATTGCGTGATGGCTGTGGTGAATGCTGTGCAGCGGTGGCTGCTGGGGCTGATGCTGGCCTGCTACGTGTTGGCCGGCGTGTTCCCGGCACCCGGCGAGAGGCTGCGCAGGCTGACGCTGCCGATCCCTGTGGGCGCGAGCGCTCTGACGGTGCCGATGGTGTTGCTGGCGGTGATGTTGTTCAACGCCGGCCTGGGGGTGCGCGTCTCCGATCTGCGCGGGGTGGTGTCCCGGCCGGTGCGGCTGGTGCTCGGCATTGCCGCCAATGCCCTGCTCCCGTTGCTCGTGCTCCCGGTCGTCGCTCTTGGCCTGCGCACCTGGCACGATCCGGCGGAAGCGGAGGGGCTGGTGGTCGGGCTGATGCTGGTGCTGGCGATGCCGATCGCGGGCGGCGCCGCTTCCTGGGGGCAGAACGCGGGCGCCAACGTCCCGTTGGTCGTTGCCATGGTGATGGGCTCCACGCTGCTCAGCCCGCTCACGGTGCCCCTCGGAATGCACCTGGCCGGCCAACTGGTCGGTCCCGACGGTGCCGGCGTCCTGGACGACACGACTACAGTCGACGTCATCGCCCGGACAGGAGCCGGGGTCTTCGCGCTGGTGTCGGTGGTGCTGCCGTGCCTAGCCGGAGTCGTCGTACGGGTCGCGCTCGGCGAGGACCGCATCCCCCGAGTCCTGCCCGCGGTCAAGTCTGTCAACCTGGTGAACATCCTGCTGCTCTGCTACATCAACGCGGCCGGCGCACTCGGACAGGCCCTCGCCCACCCGGACCCGGACTTGCTGATGCTGGCGCTCGGCCTGTCCGGCGCGGTGTGCTGCCTGGCCTTCTGCTGTGGCCGATGGATGTCCCGCTGGACGCACTGCGACCAGCCGGACGGGGTCTCCCTCACGTTCGCCACCGGTATGAACAACAGCAGCGCGGCGGCCGTGCTGGCCGCCGGCTGGTTCCCCCACCGCCCCTCGGTGCTGCTGCCGATCCTCTCCTACAGCCTGCTGCAGAAGATCGTCGCAGGAGTGGCGGCAAAGCCACCTCGCCCCGGAAAAAGGGGCGTGGCCGCCGACTACGCAAGGTTGGGCTGACCACCTCGGGCCCCGGCTGCTCAGCCCGACCCTTCACCTCGCCGGCCACGGCCGCCGAGCAATGCAGTCTCTGACGGATCGGACATTCGGTATCGGGGAGGTGAAGGGACACGACGGCGGACGGCTGGACGCCCCCGAGCTGCCGCTTGTGCCGCTGGAGCCGCAGGGGCGAGTGCGCTCCTTCTGCGAGCCATCGTCCGCGCATGGGTGTGCACGCCGATGTGTGGGGCGATTGGCGTGCACGGGTGGGCTGGAGTTGTCGTACGGGGCCGGTTTCAGTGAGAGCGTGGGGGCGGATGGCGCCCTCTGCTTGTCCTCAACAGCGCGATGGTCGGGGTGCTGAGCGGGGGCAGCGGACCGGTGGTGTCGAAGTCGGCGTGGGTGAGTTCGTGTGGGGGCCTTGACCCCGAATCATGGACACCCGAGATGCTTGGATCTTGATGGTTCAGGAGAACGGATGTCCCGTGTCGCTCGCGCTGAGGCGGACCAATGGTGGCAGGGGCACCCGTAGGCCCAGTACGGCATGACCCTGCCCGGCCGGGGGCTCCTACCGACCCATGTCCTTGGCCAACGAGGAACGCACCAGCAGGCCCAGGTGCTGTCGAAACTCTGGTTCTGGCTCGTTTTCCGCGGAACATGCACGCTGAGTGACGGTTGTTGGGCGAGCGGGCCCTGGGGAAGTTGCCTGGAATTGGCCCGTACCGGGTGCGGTGTGGCTGACAGTTCGGCCCGTGGAAGAAGTGGTGTTCCGGCTGGAGGAGTTGCTGTTCCCGTCGATCGCGTGGCGGTGCTGTTCGTTGCTGTGAACGACGAGGCGGTACACATGGAGGCCCGAAGCACGGTGGCTGGGGCCATCTGTCCCGGATGTGGGAGCTGGTCACAGCGCGTTCACAGCTCCTGCCTGCGATTCCCGGCTGATGTGCCCAGCGGAGGCAGACGGGTCGCTCTCTGTTTGCACGTCCGCAGGTTCCTCTGCCCGGTCATCTCATGCGGGAGGCGAACCTTCGCCGAACAGCTGCCAGGGTTGACCCGTCGGTACGGTCGGCGGACCGACGGCTGCGGTCGACGCTGGCTGCGGACACCCTCGCATAGGCTGGCCGTCTCATCGACGCACCGCGACGAGGATCAGCCCATGCGCAGCAGCACCAGGATCCGCCTGATAGAGCCCACCGACGCCGCCCCGATCGCCGCGCATCGAGTGCGGGACTTCGAGGCTTTCCGGCCGTGGGAACCGGCCCAGCCGGCCGACTTCTTCACCCCGGAAGGCCAGGCGGAGCGGATCGGCAGCCTGCTGGCCGGATACCGGGCCGGCACGGTCTGGCCGGGCGTAGTACTCGCCGACGACCAGGTGATCGGGCAGATCACCGTCGGAGGCATCCTGCCGCAGCCGCACCTGCGCCGCGGCTCCGTCGGATACTGGATCGCCAGCGTCGCCCAGAATCAAGGGCACGCCGGGCACGCCGTCGGGCTTGTACTCAGGGTGATGACGGACGAACTCGGGCTGCACCGCGCCGAGGCATCCACCAATCTGGAAAATCTGCCGTCGCAGCGGGTGCTGCGCCGCAACGGGTTCAGCCCGTACGGCGTCGCGCACTCCTCGATCTTTCTCGACGGGAGCTGGCGGGACGGGCTGCTGTGGGAGCGCGTCCTCGGCGACTGACCTCGCCGCTTCTGGGCATGGTTGTCGGCGGTAGGCATGCTGAGGTCTCCGTCTTGTCATCTCGGAATGTTGCGCTGATGTCGTCCTGGTGCTCGACTCCGATTCGGTGCGCCCCGGTTCCGGACTCGTCGTCCAGGAACTTGCCGACGAAACCGCCGGCGAGTTCGAGGCGGCTCGCCATCCCCCCGCCTCGCGGGTGGGGCCCCGTCCTCATCGAGCAGTTGACAACGCGGGCAGGCAGCTTCTCTTCAGCATCAGACCGGAGCGTCGGCTCGTCGTACATGCAAGTGGCCGTCCTTGGGGGAAGGCGGCTGAGCTGGTCACTACTGGGTGAGGATTACCTGGTCGGGGGAGTGGGAGCTCCCAGTGGTGTCCGTACGGTGACGCCTTGGCGGAACGTGAGGTCAATACGCCTGTGACGGAACGAAGACGTCATGGAGGACCGCCTGTGACTCGGTGCGGGATACAAATATTTCCGACCGCACGCACCAGCGTTACTCCTGGGGGAACACCGTGAAGTACACCCGCATCACTGCTCTCGCCGCCATCGGCGTCGCCGCCACCCTCTCGCTCACCGCCTGTGGCAGCGACAGCTCCGGGAAGGACTCGTCCTCCAAGGGCTCTTCGTCCTCGTCTTCTTCGTCCTCGGACGGTGGCTCGAAGTCGGAGGGCGGCTCGGGCTCCGGCGGCTCGGAGGCCGGCAACGCGAAGTCGGGCTCCGGCGAGGACACCGAGGCAGAAGCAGCCGCGAACGGCGCGACGACGACCAGCAGCAAGGTCACGTTCTGCAAGACGGAGGACCTGGCCATCGACGCCACGGACGCCGCGCCCGACGAGAACTCCGGCAGGATCGACATCACCATGATCAACCGGGGTTCGACCACCTGCTCGGCGACGGGCTTCGCGGGCGTCGACATCAAGGACGCCGACAACACCTCCAACCCCATCGAGCGCGGCCAGGCCCAGCCGCGTATCACCACCCTGAAGCCCGGCGACGCCGCTGTCTTCAACCTCGCCTACGACATCGACAACACCGGCGACAGCCTCGCCTCCCCGACCAACATCCTGGTGACGCCCCCGAACGAGACCCACACCGTGACCCTGAAGTGGCCCGCGGGTGCGGGGGACATCAAGGGCGCCTACACCGACGTCGAGGTCTACCCCACGCACACGACCGAGTAGGGGTGGTGCCCGCGGGCTGCTCCTGGCGGCGGGCCTGCTGAGGGATTACCGGCCCGGACTGCGCGGCACCTGCCGCGTCGTTCATGTCCAGCAGGCTCGCGGCCCGCAGCTCGGCCAGCAGCACCTCGTGCAGCTGCGGCCAGACACCGGCCTCGGTCCAGTCCCGCAGACGGCGCCAGGCCGTCACACCGCTGCAGCCGACCTGTTCGGCCGGAACGTCCCGCCAGCTCACGCTCTTGCGCAGCACGTAAACGATGCCCCGCAACGCAGCCCGGTCATCCGCAGGCAACCGTCCGGGATACCGATGCCGCCGAGGCTGACCGGACACCGAGGCCGCTTCGGACGGCCCTGCCGTGCCTCGTGGTAGTTGCCCCCGGGGCACGCCGGGCGGGCTCACCCGGCCGAGAGGGCCTGGCCCTGCGGCTCACCGGCGCCCTCCCGCTCCAGCACCGCCGGATGCTGCATTTGCCCGGCGGCGTCAACGGCGAGAGTCGAGGAGCTCACCCTGAGACTCACCACCGTGCTCCTGGACCTGTGGCACCCGGGCCTGAGACCGGGGGCGGTCCGTGAGCGAGGTGTTCGGGCGCCCGGGGGCCAGACCTGCTGCTGTCCAGCAGGGGTGGGGTCGAGGGACCGTCCAGACCGGGGAGCACCGTGGGTGCGGTCGGCGGCCGGATCACGGTGGACCGGCGGCAACGTCCTGCCGCTGCCGGCCTGCCCGGCCACGACGCCGTGTTCGATCCCGCGTTGCCTGGTCTGACCAGGGCCGCGACCGGTTCACCCGTGCCGCCCGGTCCGTGGTCGACGAACCCCATCAGCGGGTGGTGGCCGTAGGTTCGCTTCCACGTGGGTGCGGCGTCCTCCTTGTCCGAGTGCGCGATGACCAGCACCCCGTCGAGGTCCACGGTCACCGTCCCGCCCGCTTCAGGCGCTTCCCGTCGGCCAACCGCCAGACATGTGGCGGACTTCAGCCCGCGCGGCACGGATGGCCTGCAGGGCCTTCTCCTCGGAGGCTGCGAGGTTATCGATGAGGCGGGAGACGGTCGGGTCGGAGGCCACCAGCCCGAACACTGCCGGCTCGGCCCGAAGCATCCCGACATTCGCGAAGCAGTCCCCGCCAAGGGCGACCGCGAGGGCCACGTCCAGCAGGACCTTGCCCGGATCGTGCACCGCCCGAGCCTTCCGGTACGGCGTCAGCGCCGCTGATATCGCGGTGTCCAAGCCAGCCTTGCGGACGGTCTCGACCAGCAGCACGTCGTCCCCGGCCTGCGAGACCACCGCCCGGCCGCCGCCGTCGATGCGGACACGCAGGTAGGACCCGACACGCTTCTTCACTTGAGGAGCGCCCCCCATGCGACGACCTGGACCCCAGAAAAGTCCCATCGTTGCTGGTCAGGAGCACTCTTCGCGTTTTCGATCACACCTCGGACACCCGCCCACATGAAAGCCCGTGGTTAGCACAATGTTCGGGCCAGCTGTACCCGATGCGGTGGGTACAGCTGGCTCTTGGCCACAGCCATGCGGCCGCGGTGTTGCCGGTTCGGCCGGGGCCGCCGTTGGCCGCCGGGAGAGACGTCTCGTGCTCTGCTCACAGGCCGGGTGCCTGGAAGCCGTTCAGGTACCAGAGGGCGGCGGCGTACCAGATCAGGGCGATCGCGGTGACGAGGGTGCCTCCGGCCAGAGGGAGTGCCCAGCCGGGCCAGTGGCGGTGGCGGACCACGATGACCTTGGCGACGAATGCCCCGTAGAGGAAGCAGCCGGTGAGCGAGTGCAGCGCCACGCGGGTGTCGGTCAGCTGGACGCCGTAGGTGGTGATGCAGTGCTGAGCGATGGGGAGGGAGAGGAGGAAGGCGGTCAGACCGATGAGGCGGTGCGTCGTGTTGACCCGGTGCGGTGCGGTTCGCAGTGCGGGCAGGCCGTACATCCAGAGGGCGAGAAACAGCTGAATCAGCGCCAGGCCCAGCAGTGCAGAGCCGAGTTGTGCTTTGAGCAGTCTGGCGTCGTCGCCGCGCTGCCCGAAGAGGCTGTTCTCGTAGGCGGGGGTGTGTACCCGGCCGTACCAGTAGAGGCCGACCGTGACCGCCACGGGCAGGAGCATCCACAGGACGCCGTAGCGCCGTCGGTGGTTGGCAGGGTGAGTGAGGCCGTCCACGTGATCAGCCGCCCCCGCTCTCGGTCTTGCCGCCCTGAAGCTGGACGGCACACCACGTGGTACCGAGCGCGGCCCTGGGAGTGCCGGTGGTGCGGACCGACGACCCGGAGACCAAACGGAGATCGGTGCGGGCGGATGCGACTGCCCCCTGTGCGGGCTGCGGGCTCACGCCGATCGTCGTCCTTCTGCCGCCGGAGCAACCGATGTCCACCGTGGCACGCATGGCGTCAGCGGCGACCGAGCCGGTCGCGAGGCGAGGGTTTCTCAAAAGGTTCTCCAGGCGTTGCGGGCCGATCTCGCCAGTACGTCCGAAGAGTCCCGTCCGGGTCCAGTCGGCACGCCAGCAGGTACGCGGATCAAGGAGAGCGGTTGGACCGGACGGCCGATGAGAGCGACATGCCGACCCAGGTGAAGGAGGGGCCGTGTTCGTAGAGCCATAGGTGCCCGAGTCTTCGGACCGCCTACGGCACCGGCCGGGACGACGAGGGCGAGCGGGCGGGCATCGCCGAAGTGTGGCCCTTCGCAGGTGCACGACTGTGATCGGGGCGCGTTGTGCGGGCGAAGGCGCGTCGGTGTCTGGTTCATCTGTCCGGTGTCGTGGTGCGGAGGTCGGGCCGCACTCGGCTGGTCGCGTCATGGTGCGGCCGGGTGCGACGGTGTCGCCGGACCTCGAACGTCTGCCAGGCCACGACCGTCAGCAGGGTGAGCGTCTCGGCGATGAGGCTGAGCAGCGTCTGCGGGGCGGGCTGCAGGCCGCGTTCGGTGAACCCGAACAACCCGATGGTGCGGGATGCGGCGAACCCGGCGAGCGCGCCAATGGCGATCGCGGCGGCGGCGATTCGGAGTAGCAGGGGTGCCGCCAACAGGAGAAGTGCGGCAACCGGGAAGGCTGCGCCGGCCTGCAGCAGGAACAACGGGCCGATGACGTGGATGAAGCGGTATCCGTCGATGTAGAGCTGGGCGTGGATGTATCCGCTTGCCGCGAGCGTGGCGGCGAGCACCAAGCGCAGTGCGAGAGCGGGCAGGCTCCGGGGGTCATGTGAGTTTCTCGTCCTTGACCGCCAGTGCGTGGGTGCCCTGCCGGTAGTTGACAGTGCGGATGCCGAGTGCGTCCTTGAGGCGCCCGGCGGGCAGCACCTGCGGAATGGGGCCGGGGCCCTGGCCGGGTTTGGGAAACGGGTAGCAGGTGGGGGCGGCCGAGTGGAAGGTGATGTTGCCCTCGGTCTTGGTGAAGAGCTGGTGGACGTGCCCGTTGAGGCACGTGACTGAGGAAAAACGGCGCAGCATCGACAGCACCTGCACGGCATCGTCGGTGCCCCAGCCCCACTTCGGATACATCGCGAACAACGGGATGTGACTGAAGACGACGATGGGGGTGTCCGACGACAGGCCGGCGATGTCCTTGCGGACGAAGTCGATCTGATCGCTGCCCAGGTGGCCGAGTTGCTCAAGGTGCAGAGTGTTGACCAGCGCGATGAAATGCACACCATGGGTGTCGAAGCTGTACCAGCCGTCGCCGAGGGTGTTCTTGGCGAAAGCCTGTCGGTAAGCGCGTCCGTTGTCTCCGATCGAGTCGTGCTCACCCGGCACGGTGAAGATCCGGTCCGTGCGCAGCTGCGACAGCATCTGCTTGACCTGGTCGAATTGGGCGGGGGTGGAAAGGTGTGTCAGATCGCCGCTGTGCATAACGAAGTCGGGGCGGAATCCGAGTGAGTTGATCTGGGTGAGCGCTGCGCTGAACGTTCCGGAGACATTCATGTTGGGGGGGCCGTGGAAACCGATGTGGCTGTCGGAGACCTGCACGAATCGCAGGTCTGCGCTCCCCGCCGGGGTGGGGTCCGTCGAACCGGGGATATGGCTGATCACCTCTCCCCCGGTGACTGTCAGGATGACGGCGCCACCGAACCAGGCGGAGTGCCGCATGAGCTGACGGCGGGACATGCCGTGCTCGCCGTCGCCGTTGGAGTCGTGTGTGGGTTCGGTCATGGGGTCACCTCCACAGTGGCGGTCATGAACGGGTGAATGGTGCAGTAGTAGGCGTAGGTGCCGGGTTTGGTGAAGGTGTAGCTGTAGGTGTCGTTGGTGGCCAGGCCTGCCGACTTCAGCGGCCCGCCCGATCCTTTTTTGCTGGTGACGGTGTGAGTGTCGGTGTCGGTGTTGGTCCAGGTCACCTTCGTGCCCGCCTTGACCGTCAGTTTCGCCGGGGAGAAGGCAAAGTTCTTGATCGTCACCGCGTTGGCGGCCGCCGGAGCGGACGATCGGCCGGCGGTAGGTGAGGTCGAGGGCGTGCTTGGTGGCGGGGTGACCGTACCGCCCGTTCCGGAGACACCGGGCGTTCCAGGCAGGGTCTGGCCAGTGCCGGGACTCAGTGCGCCCGATGGTTTGGTTTGTGATGATCCGCCGCACGCACTGAGCAGTCCCAGTGCTCCGGCAACAGCGACAGCGGCCAGGCACGTGCGCGACCGCCGGACAAGCACAGAGGAGTTCGCATTCATGGTCATCGTTCCTTCTACGCATTCCCCACCGCACGGGCGGGTGTGATCCAAGACCGATCCGCGATCGGCCTGTTTCAGGCAGATAGGCGACCGGGTTATGCCACCCGGGGGTATTCGAAAGGGTGTAACCCGGTGGGTTACTTTAAGTGGGCAAACAGTGGATTCCATTCAGCGAAACGAATCGCACAGCGAAGTCTTCGTTGTTTCACTGCGGCGGCGGGTAGCAGTACGCCGGCGGTGTCGCAGCTCCAGCTGTGCGATCGGGGTGTTCTCGGCGTTGGTGGCGAAGCAGGTGATCCGTATCCCGCCCGCATCGGTGATACGCAACTGGACGCCGGGGTGGGGCCGTTCCTTGTGGACGATCAGCCGCATCCCCTTGGGCCACCTTTGAGGCAGTCGCCGTCGCGGATTTCGCTGTCCGGCTCGACGGCGGGGGGGCCACGCGCCGGCCGGGACCTTCAGCACGGCTTGGTGGATGGCGTCGGTGATGGTCATGCCGACCGAGTACGACAGCCGCCGCCCCCGCTGGGTGAGCCACTTCAGGAACTCGTGTGTCCCGCCGCCGGAGTCAGTGCGGATCAGTGTCCAGCTTCCGCGCCGGTATTGCTTGGGCAGCTGGGCCAGGGCCAGGCGGGCGGCTTCGATGTGGTCGGCGGACGGCGGGCCGTCTCCACCAGCAGGACCGCGCCGGCCGGTGAGACCACCCCACGACCACCGGCCTCAACGCGGACACGAACCGATTCGCCTCTTCACCTGAGTAGTACTTCTTCCCATGCGACGAACAGGACCCTAGACAAGTCCCATCGTTGCAGGTCAGGAGCACTCTTCGCGTCTTTGATCAAGCAGTGGACGCAGCCGCTCGCGAAAGCACGAGGCCAGGGTCAGAGTGGACGTATCGTCTGGATGCTTGAGGGAGTGAAGGGTTCCGGGTGTCGAGATGCCTGGCCTGACCCTCACGATCCGTCACGTCGAGTCCCGATCGCGGCCGCCAACCCGGAGTGCGAAGCCCTCCGGGAAAGTGCCGCGTAGCGGCACCGCGTCGCGTCACTCCGCACCGACCCGCTCGTGCCACCCACCTCCTGCGCGCTCTGCTGGTCCTGACGAACCTCGAAGTCAACCGCTGACTGTCTTCGATGGGTGGAGAGGTCTCCCTGCAGGAAGGGGAGTCAGCTCCACTGTCGATATGCGCTCTAGCTGGATTCCTCGCTGCTGCGCCGATCCGTAGGTTTCACGTCATGACGCTTTCAACCAGGCACTTACCGCTCGTCGACCGGCGACGTGGCCTGTTCATCTTCCTCGGTGTCGCTTACATCGGCATGTGGGCGGCCATGTCACCACTCCTGGCCAGCGGTTACCAGCGCGGTGACGCACGCGAGGAGACTGGTGCACTGGAGCAGGTGTGCATCGCGGCCGCGATGTTGGCGCCTGCCCTCGCCGCAATCCTCGTCGTCCGCTGTGTCGAGCGCAGCGGCCGGGTGCGGGACACGCTCGCCCTGCGCTGGACGAAGCCCTGGGGGCGTGCTGCACGGGCGTGCCTGATGGCTTTCGTCGTCCCCGCCGGCCTCACCACGGCTGCTCTTGCCATCGGCACCTTCGCCGGCCGCTACCCGTTCGGTGGAGTGCACTGGAACGGGCTCGGCTCGTGGGCGGCCGCAGCGGTGCTGAACATGCTGGTGTCGCTCCCGCTGTTCTTCGGCGAGGAACTGGGCTGGCAGGGCTACCTTTTTCCGCGCCTCGCACAGGACGGTGACCGCCGGAGCCTGATACGGGCGTACGCAATCACCGGCGCGGCCTTCGCCCTGTGGCACCTGCCCACACTGCTGATGGGCGGCCAGTATCCAGGTCGGCCCTGGTATGTGTCGGTGCCCGCCATGCTGGTGAGTTGCCTCCTCATCCTGCCCGTCTTCACATGGCTGCGTCTGCGCTCCGGCTCGGTCGTACCCGCCGTCATCGGCCATGCGTTCGTGAGTTCGGTGAGTGTCGCCATGGTCACGGAGTTCGCCGATTCCAAGGCAGCACTGGATCCCCTGCACATGAGCATGGCCGGATGGCCCGGCTGGATCGCCACAGGCGCATTCGTCGCCTTCCTGACGCTGACCGGCCGACTCCAGCCATCCTTCTACACGGCCCGAACCGTTCCTCACCCCGCATCGATCCGCAAACTGTAAGTGCGTGTTCTGCGGGGCCGACCACGGGCCGAGCCACCAAGGCCTGCCAGGAGCGCGGAGTCGACACTGCGCCCGTGGCTGCTGTCCGCCGAGCGGATCGAGCCGATGCGTCACCGGGGCGTGCGCACTACCGCTCGCGTCACAATTGGCGGGCCCTGGTCACCGCCTCACGTATCGCACTGGCCGTCCGGGGCCGCTGCGTTACCAGCAGTTCGACTGCCCGGCCCAGCCAATCCGAGTCGGCGAGCCTGTCCGCCTCGCCCTCGCTGGCGGTCTGGCTGAGCAGTTCCTGAAACAGCACCAGTTCAGTTGAGTTGTACGCGCGGGGGTGGCGGTCGAAGGATGCCAGCCAGTTCTCGTACGGGTGCCGCAGTGTCATGTGTAGATATCCACGGCCATGCCCCTTCCAAGGGCCCGGCAACCCGCCCAGCAATGCCAGCACGCCGTACGAGCCCTTCGGGGGGTACTTGGTGCCCAGCGTGAAGCCGACCAGCATGACCCTGGGCCAAGGAATCAACTGCCCTTCGGACTCACCCCCGTGTTGGTACAGCCCCTCTGTGCGTAACTCGAGCCACGTGCTGCCCAGCCGTAGGTGATCGCCCAGAACCCAGCGATCATCAACCTGTTCCAACGGCCCCAGAGATCGGCGTATGTCACTCATCCGCTCATTGGAGCACACCAGGCAGCTCACGCCCTGGCGATACGCTGCACAGATTCCCAAACATGAGAGTGCTGGGGCAGGCATCTATGGCTTTGTTCACGAGAACGGGTTCTGGCTCAGTTTCCGTGAGGCGCATACGTTGAGTGCTCCGGCGAGCGACCATTGTCGAACATGACCCCGCGCTAGCCCACGCGCACCGGGACATTGACCCACCGGGCCTTGCCGTCGACGGACGAGGCGGGGCTGTTTCCCGCGCTCACACACCTGTCCGCTGTCCACAGGCCCGCATCCGCAGAGTGCTGAGCCGTGCCAACTCGTACCCCTGCCACCGCCAGGCGCAAGGCCAAGAAGGCCCCGCTGCGGCATCGTGCACCGGCGCTTCCTCACCCCTGCCCAGCAGGAAACGCTGAGCACCCGCTACCCACATGGCCCCCGGGCCCAGATCAGGTTCCTCCTGGACCACTACGACAACCGCCCCGACGTCCTCGCGTCCCTGCTCGGCATGCGCCACTGGGCCGCCCGCCGGCTCGCCCGCGGCTGGTCGATCCCGCTCAGCTACGCCCGGCGCGACCAGCTGCGCTCACGTGTCCTGCGCCTGGTCTGCCCTCTGTGCCAGAAGGAGGACCAGGCCGAGCGGGAGCGCGAGGCCGCCAGGGGGAAGGAGGCACTCGACATCCGGCGCAAGATCCGCCAAGCACGACACCGGGCGATGTAGCCCGCGGTGCCGGCAACGTCTGGCTACCGGTACAAGTACCGGTAGCCAGAACCGGCCTCGCCGTCATGGCTACTGCGCCCAGTCGATGTCGCGTGCTTCCAGGCCGTCCGCGTAGGCCACGTACGAGATCCAGCACCACGTTCCGAAGGCGTGAGCGATCTCCTCGTCGCCGGGGACCGGCCACCGGTCCCGGATGCCCGGCGGCATCGACGAGCAGAGCCTGTACTGCCGTCCGCGCCTCGGTGGACGGCAGTTCGTCCATGGCCTCGGCAGCGAGCCATTCCAGCCGGACGTCACACCCCACCTCAGCCCTAGAAAACGGGCAATGGCCGCCCCGAATACGGTCGGCGCCCTTGACGGGCAATGGAGTTCCGCCACTATCCTTGCAGGCAGAATATTGGTCTAGACCTCTTGGAGTCCAGGTGGGAAGACGCGTTATCGCTCTGAGCGCATGTCTCGCACTTGCAAGTTCCATGGCCTTCGGCGCGCTGGCTCAGGGCCCCGTGGCCTTTGCCGCAACTTCGCAGCAGGAGCCGCCCGCCACCGCCGAACCGCTGCCGCCCGTCTCCCCCACGCCCCAGTCGCTCACTCGCACCGGCCGCGATGCCACCGTGACCGGCCGTGTGCTCCTCGTCGCCGACGACGCCACGGACGCGGCAGCGCGTGACCGCCTCGTCCGCGAGCTCAGGAAGCACGGCGCCGACCGGGTCGACATCGTCACGCCCGACAACGTCCCCAAGGCCGCCGCCGGCCTGCTCACCGTGCGGATCGGCCCGGCCGCCCGGCCGGACGTTGCCGAGGCGCTCGGCGACGTGGCCGCCCCGGACCGCGCCGAGGGATACACCCTGCGGGTCGACGTCAGTGAGCGGGGCAAGCAGATCGCCCTGGGCGGTCACGACGCCACCGGCCAGTTCTACGCCGTGCAGACGCTCCGTCAGCTCTTCGTCCGCGGCGACGACGGCTGGAAGATCACTGGCGCGCAGGCCGTCGACTTCCCGTCGATGCCGCTGCGCGGCACGATCGAGGGCTTCTACGGTCAGCCCTGGACGCACGCCGAGCGGCTGGACCAGATGGACTTCTACGGCGACGTCAAGGCCAACACCTATATCTACGCGCCCAAGGACGATCCCTACCACCGCGACAAGTGGCGCGATCCTTATCCCACCGACAAACTCGCCGAACTGGGCGAGCTGGTGAACCGAGCCAGCGCAAACCACGTCCGTTTCACGTTCGCCGTCTCACCCGGCGGCTCGATCTGCTACTCCGACCCCGACGACCGCAAGGCCCTCAAGGCCAAGCTCCAGGCCCTCTACGACCTGGGCACCCGGTCCTTCTCCATCCCTCTGGACGACATCAGCTACACCAAGTGGAACTGTGCGGCCGACCAGGCGGCGTACGGCCAACCGGGACGCACCGCAGCCGCGAAGGCGCAGGTGGATCTGCTCAACGACCTCCAGCGGAACTTCATCGCCACCCATGAGGGCGCCCGCCCGCTGCAGATGGTGCCGACCGAGTACGGCGACCTGACCGACACCAGCTACAAGCAGACGATGCGGGCCACCCTCGACCCCGCGGTCGTGGTCATGTGGACCGGTACCGACGTCGTACCACCGACGATCACCAACGAGCAGGCCGACGGCGCATCCAAGCTCTTCGGCCGCAAGGTCTTCGTCTGGGACAACTACCCGGTCAACGACTACGGCAACACCAGCGGTCGGCTGCTGCTCGCCCCCTACGACAAGCGCGAGGCGGGACTCTCCGAGCACCTCTCCGGCATCGTCGCCAACCCGATGAACCAGCCGTACGCCAGCAAGATCGCGGTCTTTGGCGCCGCGGACTTCACCTGGAACGACAAGGCGTACGACGCGAGGACGAGTTGGGCGCGTGCCATGGCCTACCTCGCGGGCGGTGACCGCCGGGCCACCGACGCGCTGCTCGTCTTCGCCGACCTGGAACACCTGGCCCCGACCTTCGGCACCACCCCCTGGCAGTCCCAGGCACCCGAACTCGCCAGCCGGATAGCCGAGTTCTGGAAGGCGTGGGACGCGGGCGACCGCGCTGATTCTGTCAAGACGCTGCGCACCTACGCGAACGAAATTGAGGAGGCCCCGGCCGCCATCCGCGCCGGATCGGTGGAGCAGGGCTTCGCCGCCGATGCCAAGCCCTGGCTGGACGCCACCCAGCTGTGGGGCATGTCGATGGTGAAGACACTGGACGCGCTCGCAGCCCGGCAGGCCGGTGACAAGGAGAAGGCCGAGGCGCTGCTCGCCGACTCCGAGGCTCTGCAGAAGCAGGCCCGGGCCGTACGGGTCGATCCGGCGCGCAACACATGGGGCAAGGTCCAGCCCAAGGTCGGCGACGGGGTACTCGACTCCTTCCTCATCCAGGCGGACATCCGGCTTCAGCTGTGGGATGCCGCGGGCGGCTCGGAGAACCTCGCGCTGAAGGGCACAGCGAGCGCATCCAGTGTCGAGCAGAACCTCGACCGGCTCTCGGCCCGGTACGTCAACGATGGTCAGCTCGGCACTCGTTGGGCATCCGGCTACAGCGACAACGAGTGGGTCCAGGTGAAGCTCGCCGCCCCCGCCGAGGTCGCAGCGGTAACCCTCGCCTGGGAGGGCGCCTGCGCGACGGACTACCAGATCCAGACCTCCCTGGACGGGACGAACTGGAGCGAGGCGGCCACCCAGCACCCCGACAGCTGCGGCAATGACGTGATCAAGATCAACTCCGGCAGTGCGGTGCAGTATGTCCGAATGCAGGGCGTCAAGCGGAAGACGACCTGGGGCTACTCGGTCTACGAGATGGGCGTCTACGGCTCGCCCGCTGCGGATCCGGCGGTAGCCGCCAAAGCGTAGTCAAGAGGCAGGAGGGCGGTCCGCCCGCGGCGGACCGCCCTTTTGCGTACTCGTGATCCGTCGCGGGGCCTGCGCCTGCCGAAAACTCATCCGCGCTGGTGGGAGGCGGTGTGTCTCGGCTACCGGGCGCCGACCGCGTCGCCCGAAGTGTCAAAGTCAGCACCCTGGCCGCTCTGTGGGCCAAGGCGGCGGCATGATGTACGACCGTATCTGCCGGTTCCCGCTCAGGGGTCGGGCGGTCGGCCCGAGATGCTTCTGCAGGCTGCGCTGGCCATGAATACGAGTGCCGAACCCGAACGGACCCGGAGCAACGCGATCGCTTCCGGTCCGCCGATCCGACAGCTCTTCCGGGACGTCATCGCGGACCGCCTGCCGGGCCCCGGGCCGCCCCAGGCCGCGATGCTGTTCGACACCGAGGTCGACCCCTACTGGGACGACCAGAGCTTCCTCGCCGACTTCTACAACGAGATCCTCCACCAGGACACCTGCCAGCCCGCCACCGCCGACGGCCTCGCTCTGGCCGCAGCCCTCGCCGTCGACGACCGGATTCCCGCCCGACACCGGTTCCAAGCTGTCGACCTGCTGTTCAGCGCCGCCACCGTCGCCGAGCGCCACCTCGCCGAGGCCTGGCCGGCCGCCCCGTCAGCGGAACTCGCACATTTGGTCATTTGTGAGAATCACGCAGCGTCCGGTCGTGGCCGCTGCGCTCGGGTACGCGGGCCGAACTGTTCCGTGTACAGAAGCCCCGGCCGCGCCTGGCGGTTCAGCCCGTGAGGGTGTTGAGCCAGCCGGTCAGCAGACGGTTGGTCTCCTCGGGGCGTTCCTGCTGGATCCAGTGGCCGCAGCCCTCTATGAGGTGGGAGGCGGTCAGGCCGGGGAGGGTGGTGGGGAAGGCGTCGATAGCGTCGGACATCCAGGTGGTGGAGGCGTCCAGGGCGCCGCCGATGAATAGGGACGGCTGCTTGATCGGGGCGCCGCGGTGGGGGGCGAGGTCTTCCCAGTCGCGGTCCACGTTGCGGTAGCGGTTGAGGGCGCCGGTCAGACCCGTGCGCTCGAACTCTCCGGCGTAGACGTCGAGGTCGTCCTCGGTCAGCCAGGCCGGGAGGATGCCGGTGGGAAAACGGTCACGCAGCTGGCCGCTGCGGCCGACGAAGTGCGGGTCGGGCTCGCCCTGGGCGGGCATGGTGTCGGCGGACAGGGCGGCGTAGAAGCCCGCGAGCCAGCCCCGTACGTCAGGCTCGATCTCCGTCTCGGCGCGGCCGGGCTCCTGGAAGTAGGAGACGTAGAACTCCTGCTCGGGGCCGCCGATCTGGCCGAAGATGTCGGTGGGGCGGGGGCCGCCGGGTGGCGCGTACGGGACACTCAGCAGGGCGACGGCCCGGAAGACCTCGGGATGGAGCAGGGCGGAGGTGGCGGCGATGTTGGAGCCCCAGTCGTGGCCGACGATCACCGCGCTTTCCTCGCCGAGGGCGTGCACGAGGGCGACGTTGTCCTCCACCAGGTCCAGCATCCGGTAGGCGTCGGTCGCCGCAGGCCTGGAGGAGCGGCCGTAGCCGCGCACGTCGATCGCCACCGCCCGGTAGCCGGCCGCGGCGAGTGCCGGGAGCTGGCGGCGCCAGGAGTACCAGGACTCGGGGAAGCCGTGCACGAGCAGGACCAGCGGGCCGGTGCCCTGCTCGACCAGGTGCAGGCGCCCGGCCGGGGCCTCGACGGTGCGGTGGCGGAGTACGGCGGACGGATCGGGCTGCATGGGGGCTTCTCCTCGGTTCGCGGGTGGACGCAAGTACGCATCGATCATGCGGTGCGGCGACCGTCCGACGCGATTACCCTTGCCAGCCTGGCAAACTTGCAGGACAGGATGGTGGAGCGGCGCGTCCGGAAGGGGGCAGAGCGGGTGACAGGCGACGACGTGGCCGACACGCTGGCGGCGATGGGCCCCCGACTGCGGGCCGCGCGCGAACACCGCGGCTCCACGCTCACCGGCGTCAGCCGCGCGACCGGCATCTCCCCGAGCACGCTGTCGCGGATCGAGACCAGCCGACGCAAGCCCACCCTGGAAGTGGTGTTGCAGTTGGCGAAGGAGTACGGCGTCTCCCTGGACGAGCTGGCCGGCACCGCCCCCGCCGCCGAGCCCCGCACCTCCGCGCTCCAGCGTTTCGGCGACGACAAGGCGGTGTTGCCGCTGACCCGGTACGTCGGGGGCCTGCACGCCCACAAACACGTCCTGCCCGCCGTCCAAGAGCCGCCCGCGCGGCCCCGGCAGGTCTCCCACGACGGCTGGGAATGGCTGTGCGTCCTGTACGGGCGGCTGTGGCTCGCACTCGGCGACCAGGACCTCGTCCTGAGTGCCGGGGACGTCGCCGAGTTCGACACCCGCAATCCCCACGGGGTCGCGAACGCCGGCCCCGGCGGCCCGGTCGAGTACCTGATCATGTTCGGGCCGCAGGGAGAGCGCCTGCGACCGCGCACCCCGCCCGCCCCCGGCCTCAGGGCCCAGTAGCAAGCAGAGGACGAACGGCCTGACGCCCTGGATATGCCCGGGATGTCAGGCCTCTTCCTCGTTGTCCTCAGCGGCGTCGGGGTGGCGGAAGCGGCGCAGGCTCTGGCCGGGGTCGCTGGCCTTGATGTTGAACAGGTAGCGGCCCAGGAAGTTGATGCGAACCGCCCCGGCGGAGCACAAGCCCTCTTCCTGGCCGAGGTCGGCAAGGAAGAGGAGTCCCGCAACCAGACGCTGACACTGCGGGCGTTCCGCGACTACCAGGCCGGGCACCGTCCCTCCGGGCCCGGCGCCCGGGACCTGCTGGCCTTCTTCACCAGCGTCGGACGCCAGCTGGAGAAGCTGGACGTGACGGCTCCCACGGTCAAGCGCAGCGATCAGGAACTGCTCAACCTGCCGGCCGGACGAGCCGGCGCCCTGCACCTGGGGCTGGCGAACTACTGCTGGTTCCTCGACCCGGGCAAGGCCCTGTGCCTCGCGCTCGCCCGCAGCCCCGACCGCAGCCGGCCCCTGGCCGGGATCTGCGACTCGGCCCGCTGCCCGCAGGCCACCCACCACTCCTGTCACCGCGACGTCTGGGCGAGTTCGGCCGCCACCAGCCGGGCTTTCATCAGCAAGATCGGCCGCGGGCAGAAGACCGAGCGAGCGCGACTGGTCGCCGAGGCCGAGCGCGCCGAACGCATCGTCGCCAGCATCGACGCCGCAGACCATGGAGCGAGGAGTTCGAGCGGCGCCTTCGTACTCTGCAGGAAGCCGGTGAGGTCGTCGACCCACGGATCGCGCAGATCAAACGACTCAAGACCAAGATCGCCGAGCTCGAGGAACACCTCGCTCAGCGGGACGAGACCGTTGCCGACCTCACCACATTCAAGGAACGCGCCGTCTCGCGATTGGCCGCACAGCACGACGAGATCGCGCGTCTACGAGAACAGGCCGCAGCCCTCGACAACGTCCACCGCCTGCCCGCCCCGGCACGGTCCCGTACGGCTCGTGCCACTGAGCCCGCCGCCGACCAAGGGCGCAGAACACAGTGAGGGAGCCCGTCGGCATGGCCCGTCGTGTTCCCTCTCCGGGCCGAACTGATACTCCCGTGGGATCAGCGAGACAGGGCGAGCAGCTCGTCGATCACGGGCTCTGGACCGTCATAGGTGAGGTGTGCGATGGCTGACATTGGTGCGATCACTCGGCTCCAGGCATACAGCCGGTCCCCATCGAGCCCGCAGGCGGTCGCCACCCGCTGGCAACGGGCCTCGACACCCTCTTGTCCGGCGCCCGCCACTACGTAGTCGACGGCGTCGAAGCATGGGTCGCCTACACATGCCTTGGGGTCGATCGCGATCAGACCGCGCGACGGGCCGCCGTCCAGGACGTTGCCGAGGTGCAGATCACCGTGCAGCAACACGAGCCTGGCCTGACTGTCCAGCAACCTCTCACAGCGCAGTATCGCCCGCTGCCACGCGGCCTGGTCAATCCGTGCGCCGATGGCTGGCTCGGACAGCCGCCGGCCGATCCGGACGAAGGCTTCGTCAAACCGACCGCGCAGATCCAGTGGCCAGTGCGCGGGTGGGGCCACGGCGTGCAGTGCGGCAAGCAACTCTCCCCACTGCCGTGGCAATGACGTCTGCGGCATGTCCTCGGCCTCGGTGCCAGGCAGGACCTCCTCCAACACCATCGCCCCAGCCTTCGCGTCGGCAGAGAGTACGGCCGGCACTCGACCCGACGGCGCGAACACGCGCAGCATCTCCACCTGCTTGGTCAACAGGTCTCGATCCGGACTGAGCTTGAGAACGGCCGGCGTTCCGTCAGGCCATTGACAGCGCAGGACGACAGAGGAGGCCCCACTCTCGAACAGCTCACCGAGCACAAAACCCCACCGCGCGGCCAGCCGCACAGCGAGGTTCGGAACCTCAGCGAGCCACCCCTTGGCCTCAGGGCCGAATCGACCCACCAACCGCGCGCCGACCTCTTCCATATTCACCCCGGCAGCTTGCACCCCGAACTGCCGCCCTGCACACGCATATCGACGCCGTTCCGCGTGAGGTGAAGCCATCGAGGGGGGACGATCACCAGGCGCTGGGGAAATGACCTTGAGCAGGCCGGGAAGCCACAGGCCAGCAGCACCCGTGAACGGGCCCTCGCAGCCCGCACCACTCCCTACGTCGAAGACCCCTGCGCCAGAAGCCACATGTTCACCTTTCGACCCAGCTGACGTAGCACCGCCACGAAGATATGACCTCAGTCACGCAGTCGTGCAGGACGAAGGGACAACACGCCTCGCTGCAATGCGACACAACAGGGATCCTCGACCCTCGCGTAAAGCGACATGACCTGTGTGGGACACGGTGCCTGCCGAAAGAAGCAGGGCATCGAGGGGATCGTCTGCAAACGCGGTGGGGCGGGCTATCCGCCGTCAGGACAGCGCCGGTGGTTGAAAGTCCGGCACGCGGACACGGTCGACGCCCTGGTGCTGGGGTTCACCGGCCCCCGGCTCAGACCGCACCATCTGGTTCTGGCGGTGGGGGACGAGGGCGGGACGGCCAGGGTGTCCGCACGCCTGGAGCCTGTCCTCGCGGCTTGTGTCGGTGAGGCCTTGAGCGGCGCGGCGATGGTGGGGGAGCGGCGGGCGAGCCGTACACACGGGTGGAGGCGGACCTGGTCGTGGAGGTGCTGGCCGGGTCCGGCCGGCACGGCACCCTCACCGTGACCCGGATACGGTGAGGATCCCCGGCCCGTGAAGCGACTCGCCGTACGGGTGACCCTGCGGTCCTCACGCAAGCGCTCCGGTCCTCGGGGACCTCGGCCAGAGCGACGCCGTAACCGCGGGCCGGGACAGGCTCCTGTCGAAGGCAGCGAGGAGTGGCCGATGCCCGTTGTGGTTGATGTGGCCCGAGGCGGCCCGGTTCAGGGTTCAGGGTTCAGCGCGGTGAAAAGCATGAATGGCATCTCCTGGCGATCCGGGATGCCAGCGGCGTATCTGACAGTGCTGCCTGCGGTGCCGACGCGAGCGGGGAGCGCCTGCCAGGGAGGCAGAGGCCATCGCTGCGATCACTCGCTCTGAAGCGGTGTCCCGTACGTGGCATCAAGCACCAGAGTGAGCAGCCGGTCGGGCTGTTCTGCGTCGTGGCTGCGAGCTGTGGAGAGCGCGATCCCGACGACCAGTTGGACCAGGTCGTCGGCGGTCAGGTGGGCGCGCGCCGTTCCCCGTCGCTGAGCTTGGGCAAGAAGATCGGCTGCCGCGTCCAGGATCAGCCGATGACAGTCGAGCCCCAGCGCGACGGGCTCTTCTTCAACCATCAACGCGCCCCCCAGCCCCTGGTTGACCCTGGCATGGACGAGGAACGCGCGCAGCCATTGTGCCAGGGCGTCGTCGGCGGATTCCGAGGAGGACAGTGCGCCGGCCAGCTCGCACAGCGTCTCGATCCGGTCCCTGAGAACCGCGGTCAGCAGGGCGGAGCGGTTCGGGAAGTGACGGTACAAGGTCCCCGGGCCGACGCCTGCTCGGCGGGCGACCTCGTTGAGGGACGCCTCCGGTCCGGCTTCAGCGAATACTTCCTGCGCCGTGGCGATGAGACGTTCCCGGTTGAGTCGCGCATCGGTACGCCGAGGTCGGCGCGCGGGGACGTGCCCCTGTGTGGTCGTCATCGTCCCGTCTTTCGCTCGAGTTCGGGGCAGTTAAACGGAGGATCTCTCCGTATAGTAGCGTCCGTCAAACGGAGAACCTCTCCGGAATGCATGGACATGAGGAGTGCGGATGACGGACAGCGGGCGGACCGAGCTGGGACGAGTCGGGATCTGGACCTTCGCCTACGAGGGGCAGCCTGCCGGGCGGGTACAGGAATCGGCCGCGGAGATCGAGGAGCTGGGTTACGGAGCCATCTGGTTCGGGGAGGCGTTCGGCCGCGACACGGTGGGCCAGGCATGGCTGTTGCTGTCGGCGACACGGCGCATCGTCGTTGCGTCCGGCATCGCCAACATCGCGTTCCGGGACCCGATCGCCACCGCTACTGCGACACGTGCGCTGGGCGAGGCGTTCCCCGGACGCTACGTACTTGGCCTGGGCGGACATCGCGTAGACGGCACCGTCCATGAAGTGGACGGCTATCCCGTCCCGGCCCGCGGCGGAGCGGTGACCACCATGCGCGCCTACCTGCAGGCCATGGACGCAGTACCCGCCCACGGCCCCAAAGCGGACCCGGCTCCGCGCCGCGTACTGGCCGCCCTCGGCCCGAAGATGCTCCAGCTGGCCGCCGAACACACCTGGGGCGCGCACCCCTACTTCGTGTCCACCAAGCACACCGAACAGGCCCGCCAGATCATGGGACCGAACGCCTTCCTCGCTGTGGAGCAGGCAGTGGTGCTCGACACTGACCTGAGCCGCGCCCGCCAAGTAGCCACGGCACACGTCGCCGGCTACCTCTCGGCACCGCATCAGGAAGCGAACGTTCGACGACTCGGCTTCAACGACGAGGACATCGTCGGAGGACCGAGTCGTCGACTCGTGGATGCGATCGTTGCCCATGGGGAAGTGGAAGCAATCCGCCGACGCGTTCAGGAGCACCTCGACGCAGGCGCAGACCACGTCTGCCTACAAGTACTCACCGCCGATACCACCTCTCTGCCCGAGCACGAGTGGCGCGAACTTGCCGCTGTTCTCCTGCCCCACCCCGCAGCGTGAGATCCATGGAGTGATCACCAAGATCATCCGGCCGCCGATCGAGAGGTCGTCACCTCCCGCTGGCCACGATCTTGAATCCGGCCCGGTCCAGGGCCCGGGAGACGGCGGCCAGCTGGGTCACGACGTCCTTGCAGTCGCGGCCGGATTCGATCATCGTGATCACCGCGGCCAGCTGTCCTTGAGCCCGCCGAAGACGGTTCAGGACGGGCCGCACCGATTTTTCATCTACCTGCACGAAATCATCCTTCACCTCCTAACATATACCCCCCTGGGTATACGTTAGGACTTTGCTGTGCTGTGCTCGTGTTTCTCCAGAAGTGTGGAGCGCTGCGGTGCGGAGGCAGTCGCATGCGGGCGCGGTGGGTGTTGGGCCTGCCGCAGCCGGGCGGTGACCGCGGCGGCAGTGCGACTGCGAGCCCCGCCCATGTGACCGGGTGGGTCCAGACGGCGGTGCCGAGCTGCTGAACGAGGACGAAGAGGCCCATGACGACGACGAACCAGCCGAATGCCTTGCGCAGCGCGTCCTGGGGGATACGGCCCGCGAGTCGGCCACCGATCAGGCTGCCGACCACTGCGGCTGCGGTCACGATCAGGGCGAGGTGCCAGTCGATCTCGACGCCGGAGAGGTGGCCGGCAAGTCCGGCGAAGGACTTCATCGCGATGACGAGGAGCGAGGTGCCGACCGCGACGCCCATCGGCAGTCCGCCGAGTATGGCGAGCGCGGGCACGACGAGGAACCCGCCGCTGGAGCCGACCAGGCCCGTCACCGCGCCGACGACGAGACCCTCTACCGCGATGTGCTTCAGGGGCGGATCACTGTGTGCGGGCCGAGTCCTCTTCCGGTCGTTCCGGGGCTTGCGGAGCATCGCGAAAGCCGTGGCCGGCATCATCAGCGCGAAGGCGACGAGGAGGACCGTGCCGGGGATGTATTCGGCAAGGCGCCCGCCTCCGTAGGCACCGACCGTGCTGAGCGCGCCGAAGAGCAGACCGGTCCGCCAGCGGACCCGGTGCGCCCGGGCGTGCGGGATCAGGGCGGCGAGGCTGGTGACACCGACCACGAACAGCGAGGTGTGGCTTCCTTGGTGTCCTCTCCTGCCAGGTAGACCAGGATCGGCACTGTCAGGATCGAGCCGCCGCCGAGAATGCCGAGGCTGACGCCGATGAGAAGGGAAGCCGCGACGGCCAGGGCGGTCACGACGCGCTCCGTAGCTCCGCGATCACGGTGCGGATGTCGGGGCGAGGCCCCCGGTTGTAGGGGAGCTTGGACAGCAGGACACCCATGGCGCATGAGTTGCTGACGGCTGCGTAGGTCAGGCCGGCGCCGATCGCGGTGCCGATCAGGTGCGCGCCGGGCACGAACACGCCGACGAGGCCGGTGGCCAGGACGACCGAGCCGGCCACGAGCCGGACCTGGCGCTCCATGTCCCACCGCTCGGGGCCCCGGTTGACGGGTGCACCGGCCGTCTCCCAGGCGGCGATGCCGCCTTCCAGGACGCGGAGGTTGGGCAGGCCTGCGTCGGCCAGGGCCTTCTCGGCTTGGGCGGCACGGGCCCCAGAGCGGCAGACGAGCACGACGTCCTCGTCCAGGTGGGCCAGGAGCTCGGCCCGGTGCTCGCGCAGGGTGTCCAGGGGCACGTTGTAGGAGCCCGGGATGTGCGCAGTACGGAACTCACCGGGCGTGCGCACGTCGAGCAGACGCGGCGCCTGTCCTTCCTGGACGAGGCGGTGCAGCACGGCGGGGGAGAGGGAGGGGGCTGGTGCGGGCGTGGTGCTCATGAGGGTTCCGTTCAGATGGCATACATACCCCTTGGGGTATGTATGGATGTGTGAGGGGCTCGGGCGTTTGTCGGGGCCCCAGGGGTCAGGCGCCGGCTTCGGCCGACTCCAGTGACAGCGACCAGGCGGCATATCCGCCGAGGATGTCGGAGACGTCCTCGAAGCCGCGGTGGCGCAGCAGGCTTGCTGCGATCGAGGAACGGTGGCCGCCGGCACAGTGCAGGACCAGGGGCCGGTAGGCCGGCAGCTCGTCGGCGCGCTGCGGCAGCTCGCTGAGCGGGATGTGCAGAGCGGACTCGATGAAGCCGTTCGCCTCGCGCTCACCGCAGGTTCGGACATCGACGACGAGAGGAGGAGTGTCCCCGGCGAGCGCGGTGCGCAAGTGGGCGGCGGTCAGACGGCTGGCGGGGGTGACTTCGTCGACCAGCGATTCCAGCGCGTCCTCGGGGTTGCGCAGGTAGCCGACAGCGTGGTCGAAGCCGATCCGGGCGAGGCGGGTGACGACCTCCTCCTCCCGGTTCTGCGGCGCCATGACGACCAGTTCGTCGGCCGGGGCGAGAACGGTGCCGGCCTGTTCGGCGAACCGCCCGTCCGCGGGGACGTTCACCGCGCCGCGCACGTGTCCGGCTGCGAACTCCTGCGGATTGCGGGCGTCCACCACAATTGCTCCGGCGGCACGCAGCTCGGTGAACTCTGCGAGCATCAGCGGCCGGGGGGCCGTCGTCGCGTCGTACCGGGTGCGGTCCTTGCGATTCAGTTCGGCGTCGTAGGCGAAGTAGCCGGGTGCGGTGGACTGGCCGGCGGTGACGAGCGCGACGAACTCCTCACGACCCATCGGGGCGCACGCGTAGTTGGTGGCACGCTGCTCACCGATGGTCGACTGTTTCTTGGTCGAGAGGTTCTTGCCGCAGGCCGATCCGGCGCCGTGCGCGGGGAAGACGCGGACGTCGTCGGGCAGGCCCATCAGTTTGTTCTGGACGCTGTCGTGGAGCATCGCGCCGAGTTCCTCGGCGGTGACGCCGACGGAGGCGAGCAGGTCGGGGCGTCCGACATCGCCGATGAACAGCGCGTCGCCGGTGAGGACGCCGTACGGGACGGAGTCGTCGATGTCCTTGTACACGAGGACGCTGATGGACTCGGGGGTGTGTCCGGGCGTTTCCAGGATCTTCAGGGTGACGTCACCGAGGGAGATGCGCTCGCCCTCGGCGAGTTTGCGGATCGGATACTCGGTCTTGGCCCGTCGGCCGTATGCGATCCAGGCACCGGTCTCGTCCGCCATCTCCAGGTGGCCGGCGACGAAGTCCGCGTGGAAGTGCGTGTTGATCACGCCAACGACCGTGAAGCCGTGCGCGGCGGCATCGGCCAGGTACTCGGAGACGTCCCTGCGGGGGTCGATGACCACCGCCTGGCCCGTGCGCTGGTCGGCGATCATGTATGACGCCTGGGAGAGGCAGTCGAGGTAGTACTGGGCGAAGAACACGGCAATCCCTTCATACGGAACGCGCACCCCGGGACGGGTGCGAGAGTGCTGGGACACGGGGCGGTTACAAGTCCAGGCCCACGGGCGGGTGGGTCCGGTGCTCAGACGGCGTGCACGTTCGTGCCGTGCACGAGCGGACGACCGGTGCGGGTCCAGCCCGCGGTGCCGCCCGCGACGGAGACGGCGTCCACTTTGGAACCGGCGAGATGTTCGGCGGCCCAGGCGCTCCGATTGCCGCTGGCGCAGATCACGTACACCGGCTGGTCGACGGGCAGCTCGCCGAGTGCGGCATCGAGCGCCGACAGTGGAAGGTTGAGCGCTCCCGGCACGTGGCCTGCCGCGTACTCGTCAAACTCGCGGACGTCGATGACGAACGCGCCATTGGCGAGCTCGGCCGCGAAGACGTCCAGATCTGTTTCACGCATCGAGGTATCCCCTTCTAGATACCCCCCTGGGTATTTACGTACTCGACGGTAAAGCGACACCCGCAAGGAAGTCAAATACCCCCCTGGGTATATCCTTTGCGGGGCGGCGGGCACGCGTCTGCTTCAATCAAAATACCGGTGGGGGTATTCTGAAGTGCAGGTATGGGCTGCATGACAGCTCAGAACTGATACCGCTGGGACACACTGAGTGCCTCGCGCAGGTCTGCGGCAGGTTCAACTGGCCAGTCCCGCCGAGGCACGCCCGGCGCCTCCCGCCTCGTCGAGGCACGAAGGACATCCGCTCGTGAAAGCCACACCTACGACCACCACGCCGACCGGTGCGTCGGGGCGTCCCGTCCGCCTCGGCCTGCGGGAGAACTGGCCTCAGTTCACCCTGCTCGTCGTCGTCAACGTCGCCGTAGGCGGCCTGGTGGGCCTGGAGCGAACCACCGTGCCGCTCATCGGCACCGACACCTTCGGCCTGACGAGTGACCTGGCTGTCTTCTCCTTCATCATTGCCTTCGGCCTCACCAAGGCCCTCACGAACCTCGCAGCCGGAACCCTGACGGCCCGCTTCCGCCGCAAGCAGCTCCTCGTCGCCGGCTGGCTGATCGGCATCCCCGTACCCTTCGCCCTCGCCTGGGCGCCGTCCTGGGGGTGGGTTGTCGCCGCGAACGTCCTGCTCGGCCTCAACCAGGGTCTGACCTGGTCGATGACGGTCAACATGAAGATCGACCTTGTAGGGCCTTCCCGCAGAGGCCTGGCCACCGGGCTGAACGAGGCAGCGGGCTACACCGCCGTCGGCGCCACCGCCCTGCTCACCGGCTACCTCGCCACCACCTACGGCCTGCGCCCAGTCCCGGAGCTCATCGGCATCGTCTTCCTCGTCGCCGGCCTCGCCCTGGCCCTCGTGGTACGGGACACAGCCGCGCACGTCGCACTCGAACTCTCCCAGTGCACCAAGCCTCTGCCCACCGGCGAGAGCGCGGGCCTGGCTGCCACGTTCGCCCGTACCTCCTGGCGCAACCGCTCTCTGCGCGCTGCCAGCCAGGCCGGCCTGGTCAACAACCTCAACGACGGCCTGACCTGGGGTGTCTTCCCCCTGCTGTTCACCGACCACGGCCTCGGCCTCGCCGCCGTCGGCCTCATCAAAGGCCTCTACCCGATCCTCTGGGGGATCGGTCAGATACCCACCGGCCACCTTGCCGACCGCATCGGGCGCAAACCCCTCATCGTCACCGGCATGCTCGTCCAAGCCGCTGGCCTCGTCCTCGCCCTCACCCTGCTGGACACTCCGCTCCTGGCCGGAATCCTGTCCGCCGTTGCCCTCGGACTCGGCACCGCCATGGTTTACCCCACGCTCATCGCCTCCGTCTCCGATCACGCCCACCCCGCCTGGCGCGCCAACGCCCTGGGCACGTATCGCTTTTGGCGGGACATCGGCTACGCCGCCGGAGCCCTCGTCGCCGGAGTCCTGGCCGACGCCTTCGGCCTGAATGCAACCGTCATCGCCGCCGCCGCCCTCACCGCCGGCTCAGGACTCCTCGCCGCCCGCTGGATCACCGACACCACGAAGCATTGACGACCACATACGACGCCCGGCAACGACAGGGTGCCGTCACTGGATCGAACGGTGGTGCCGCACCTGTCGCACCGGGACCGTCAACGTTGGCATCCGCTGCTGCAGTGCGTGCGCCTGGGGCCGGTCCGATTTCGTGGTCCAACGGGTCGCTCAGAGGGGCGCGATGCTCTTGGCTGCCACATCGACATCTGCTCGAGGAAGGTGGTGGGCTGGTCGATTGCCGACCACATGCGCACCTTCCTGGTCACCGACGCGATCGAGATGGCCGTTGCCGCCCGCGGCGGCCGGGTCCACGGTGTCGTCTTCCACACCGACAGGGGCACCCAGTACAGCGCGTCCGCCCTCGCCGACGTATGCAGCCGGCACGGCATCCGCCGCAGCATGGGCCGGGTCGGCTCGAGCTATGACAATGCCCTCGCCGAGTCGTTCTTCCAGAGACACAAGCGCGAGCTGCTCCACGGGAGGAGCTGGACCTCCAAGGCACAGACCCGGCTCGAGCTGTTCCGCTGGCTGTCGTACTACAACCGGCACCGTCGGCATTCCGCGCTCGGCTATCTCCCACCGGCCGAGTTCGAACAGCACGTCACCTACGCTGTCACTCTTTGCATGAAACCCGGTGTCCACTCCCGGGGATCAACCTCACCGACGACTTCGCCCTGCGCCGCCGACACCGGTACGCCACGATCATCATCGACGCCGAAACAAGCGCGCGCATCGACGTGCTGCCCGACCGTGAGGCCGCCGGGCTGGAAGCCTGGCTGCGCACGCATCCCGGCGTCGAGGTCGTGTGCCGGGACGGGTCGGCCACCTACGCCGAGGCGATCCGTCGGGCGCTGCCCGACGCGGTGCAGGTCAGCGACCGATGGCACCTGTGGCGGAATCTGTGCAACAAGGTCCTGGCCGAAGTGCGGGCCCACGCCCCCTGCTGGGCAACCGTGAATGCGCCCCGCCCCGGCGGGGTCCACGAGCAGACCACCCGCGAGCGCTGGCGCAAGGTCCACGACCTCCTCGGCCAGGGTGTCGGACTCCTGGAATGCTCCCGCCGCCTGAACCTGGCCCTGAACACCGTCAAGCGCTATTGCCGCATCCCCGAGCCGTCGGCCGAACGCATCACCCCTCGCTACCGGGCCCACCCTGGTCGACCCCTACCGCGAGCACCTGCGCACCCGGCGCGCGGCCGAGCCCGCGGTGACCGTCACGCAACTGTTCCGCGAGATCAAAGCCCAGGGCTATACCGGCAGCCACAACCTCCTGGTCCGCTACCTCACCCAGGGACGAGCCGAAGGCAACCGGCCGGTAACCACCCCACGCCACGCGACCCGGCTCCTGCTCACTCACCCCGAACACCTGTGGACCAAGGACACCGCCCTCCTGTCGACCCTCACCACCGCATGCCCCGAGATGGCCGAACTCGCCCGACTCGTCGCAGAGTTCGCCCAGCTGCTGACCCCGTCGAAGGGCAACGACACCCGGCTCACCAAGTGGATCAGCGCCGCCCGTGTGGCCGGCCTGCCCCACCTGCACAGCTTCTGCAACGGCCTGGAACCCGACCGCGCCGCCGTCGACGTCGGCCTGACCCTGCGCTTCCACAACGGCCGCACCGAAGGCGTCAACACCCACACGAAGAGAATCATGCGCCAGATGCACGGCCGAGCAGGATTCGACCTCCTCCGCCACCGAATCCTTCTGTCGTGACAACAGAACGTCACCACCGACTACGGAACAGAGCCAATCGTTCGGTGTAACTCCCGATCATGGAAGATGGGTGGGCGGAGGTCCGGCCCTTGCTGCCGGTGCCGACCTGGCTCCAGGGCAGGGGCGGGCAGCCCGAGGGCTATTGCCACCGCCAGATGCTGGACGCGATCCGTTACCTGGTCGCGGGCGGGATCTCGTGGCGGGCGATGCCCGCGGACTTCCCGGCCTGGGGTCGGGTTTACGCCTTCTTCCGCCGTCCCGACTCGGCGTACGCGGAGAGCGCGGCGGTGGGGGTGGCAGCGGCGGAGGACCTGGCGCAGGCGTCGAAGCAGCCGTAGGCGACGCGGTCCGGCCGGGGTGCCGGGCCCCGTCGCGGAGCCCGGCACCCCGGCCGGGGCCGGCTTCACGCCGCGTGCAGCGCCAGCGTCGGTGAGAGACAGGACGCCCGTACCGCCGGGTAGAGGCCCGCGATCGTGCCGATCACCAGCGTCGCGCCGAAGCCACCGCCGACCGCCCACGGCGGCACCACCCAGGGCAGCCCGCTGGAGAACGCGTACACCCCGGTCGCTGCCGCGCCAAGCGCCACGCCCGCCAGGCCGCCCAGGCCGGAGAGCATCAGCGACTCCGCGACGAACTGGATGCGGATCTGGCCCCGGGTCGCGCCGAGCGAGCGGCGCAGCCCGATCTCGTACCGCCGCTCCAGCACCGAGATGATCATGGTGTTGGCGACCCCGACGCCGCCGACGAGCAGCGCGATGCCGCCCAGGCCCAGAAGCATGCTGCTGAACGCCCCTTCGGTCGCCGCCTTGGCCTGGAGTGCCGCCGACGGGTCGGTGACCTTTACGTTCTGCGGGTTCCGCGGGTCGACCGTCGCCGCCATGACCTTGCGCACGTCCTGCACCGCCGCGTCGGACGAGCGCTCGTACACCGATGTCGGGTGGCCCTCGAAGCCCAGCAGTCGCTTCGCACCCTCCCAGCCGACCAGTGCGGAGCGTTCGATCTCCGGGGCGAGCGGCAGTGGGGCGAGGATGCCGACCACGGTGAAGTACCGGTTGCCGATCCACACCTGCTGGCCCGGAGCGGTGATGCCGAGACGCTCCGCGGAGACATGGCCGAGCACGACGGAGGGGTAGCGTCCGGTCGCGTTGTTGAGCCAGCTGCCGCTGTGGACCTCGCCGCGCAGTACCCGCAGCAGGTCGCCGGTGGTCGCCTTGACGACGATTCCGCCCGTGTCGTCCTTGTCGATCTTCTCGTTGCGGCGTGCGGTCGTGTCGAGGTCGGCGGTCGCGCCCACCTCCTGGACGCCCTTGATGCGGCCCACCATCCCGACCGCGTCCTCGGGCAGCTTGACGTCCTGCCCGGCGAACATCGAATCGCCGGGGGAGGCCACGAGCAGGTTGGTGCCCAGCTTGTCGAGTTCCCGGAGCAGCTGGGCCTGGCTGGAGGCGGAGATGCCCACCACCGAGATCATCGTCGCGATGCCGATGGCGATGCCCAGGGCGGAGAGCACGACCCGCATCGGCCGGCTGCGCAGTCCCGCCGAGCCGACGTGCAGCACGTCCCGGGGGCCGAGCCGGGCCGCTTTCAGCCGCCCCCGGTCGTCGCCGCCGCGGCCCGCGCGTCGCGCCCTCACTGGTCCGCTCCCGTCGTGGCGGGGGAGCGGCCGTTTCCGGAGATGTCGCGCACATCCGTGGACGGATCGCCCATGCCCGGGGACTGATCGCGTACGTCCGCGGACGGGTTGCGTACGTCCGCGACCACCTGGCCGTCCCGGATGCGCACCTCGCGCGGCAGGTCCCGGGCGATCTCGGTGTCGTGCGTGATGACCGCGATGGTGGCGCCCTCCCGGTTGAGGTCGCGCAGCAGCTTCATCACCGCTTCCCCGGACGCGGAGTCGAGCGCCCCGGTCGGTTCGTCGGCCAGCAGCAGCGCGGGTTCCCCCACGACGGCCCGTGCGATGGCGACCCGCTGTTTCTGTCCGCCGGAGAGCTGGTGGGGCTTGTGGTCGAGGCGGTCGGCGAGCCCGACCCGCTCCAGCGCGTCGGCGGCCCTGCGGCGGCGTACGGCACGGGACAGGCCCGAGTACAGCAGGCCCTCCGCGACGTTGTCGCGGGCGCTGACACCCGGCACCAGGTGGAACGCCTGGAAGACGAAGCCGACGTGCTGGGCACGCAGCGCGGAGAGCCTGCGGTCGGAGAGCGCCGCCACGTCGTGCCCCGCGATGTGGACGGACCCGGCGGTGGGGCGGTCCAGGGTGCCGATGATGTGCAGCAGCGTGGACTTGCCGGAGCCGGACGGGCCGACGATGCCGAGGAGTTCGCCCTCCTCGACGGTGAGGTCCACCCCGCGCAGGGCGGCGACCGGGCCCGGGTACTCCTTGGTGACGCCCATGAGGCCGACGACCGTGCTCATATCTTCGGCACCCCGACCTTCATGCCCTCGCGCAGCCCGCCGCCGGACACCTCGACCCGGCCCTCGGCGAACATTCCGAGCTCGACCTTCACATCGCGGACCCTGCCGTCCTGGACGACCTGGAGGCCGAAGCCGCCGCCGGGCAGCGCGAGCAGCGCGTTCACCGGGACGCTGAGGACGTCCTTGTGCAGCTCGCCGTTCAGGTTCACCGTGACCGGCGCCTGGTCGAAGCCGCCGACCTTGTCCGGCTTGTCGAAGGAGACGGTCAGGGAGACCTTGGGGCTGTTGTCCTGCGGGTCCTTGCCGGGCTTCGCCGTCCGGCCGACCGAGGAGACCGACCCGGCCGCGCGGCTGCCGTCCGGCAGATCGACGGTGACCTTGGTGCCCGCCTTGGCGAGCTGGGTCTCGGCGACGTCGAGCTCGAACGTCACGATGCGCTCGGAGCCGGTCGTGGTGAGGACCGGAGCGCCGGGCTGGGCCAGTTCGCCGACGGTCGCCTCGACGCTCTTGATCCGGACCTCCCCCGGGGAGAAGGCGATGTCCTGCGGCCCCACCGTTCCGGTCCGCTCGCTGTCGTGGGACTTCTGCCAGCGCTTGACGGCGGCCGCGGTCAGCTCGGTGTACTCGTCGTCCGGGGTGAAGCCGGTGTAGCCGAGCTCCGCGAGGTTGCGCTCCAGCTGCTCCACGTCCCGGCCCCGGTCGCCCGGCTTCAGCGTCCGGTACATCGGCCCCGAGCCGTACATCAGCCACACCGCCCGACCGTCGACCTCGTACAGCCGCTCGTTCCGCTTGACGGTCGAGCCGGTGCGCGGGGTCCAGGTCATGGTGCCCCCCGCGCCCGCGTTGACCTTGCGCTGCTTGTCGTAGCCGAGAGTGCCGTCCGCCTGGGCGCTGTCGCGCAGGTCGCGGCGCTCGACCGCGGCGGTGGCCGGGGGCAGCCCGGTGTTCCTCGGGCCGCCCGTCTCCCCGGCGGAGCCGAACTGAGTGAGAGCCAGTGACCCGGCCGCCACGGCGAGGACCGCCGCGGCGGCCACCATGACGCGTCCGCGCCTCACCGCCCGGCGCTTTCGCACGCCGCGTTGGCCTTCTCGAACTTCTTCATGTCCTTCTGCTGCAGCGCGGGCGCCTGCGCCATCCCGCCCTCGAACTTCGGGTCGGGCATGTCGATGCCGTTCTTGCGCATGCACCGGGCGAAGGCGAGCATCTTGTCCTTCTGTGCCTGGGTGATCTCCTTGGGCCCGCCGACCGATTTGTCCTGGCAGGCCTTGAACGCCTTCTCCATCTCCTTCTTGCTCTTGCCGCCGCCCTTGATGGTCATTCCGCGGCCGTCCTCGCCCGGCTTCGGCTCCGCGACATCCAAGCCGTGCTCCCGCAGGCACTTGCGGTGCTCCAGGGCCTGGTCCTCGTCCGTCTTCTTGGTGCCCGAAGCAGAGCCGCCGCTCTTGGTTCCGCTTCCGCTTCCGCCGCCGTCGCCAGAGCAGGCGGTGGCCGACAGAACGACGGCGGCGGCCATCAGGCAGGCGGCGACGACGCTGCGGCTTTGTGTGCGGGAGGTGGTCCGGCGGGAAATGGTCGGGTTCATGAGGACTCCTCGTCCGTTGCTGACAGGCCGGGTACGAACGGCTTGAGCGTGCGCGAGGTCGCGGTTTCGTTTCTCTCAGCCCGGATGCTTACACCGACGAAACATCGCTCTGGGTTAAACAGGACTCATGCGTGTACTGGTGGTGGAGGACGAGGAATTCCTGGCCGGGATGATCGCCGAGGGGCTGCGCCGCGACGCCGTCGCGGTGGACATCGCCCCCGACGGCCGGGCGGCGCTGGACCGGCTTCGGTTCGGCGCGTACGACGTGATGATCCTCGACCGCGATCTGCCGGGGCTGCACGGCGACGAGGTGTGCCGGCGGGTCGTCGGCATGCGCCTGCTGACCCGGATCCTGATGCTCACCGCGTCCGGGACGGTACGGGACCGGGTGGCCGGCCTCGGGCTCGGCGCCGACGACTACCTGACCAAGCCGTTCGCGTACGACGAACTCCTCGCCCGGGTCCTGGCGCTCGGCCGCCGTGCCCGCCCCGCTCTCCCGCCGGTCCTGGAACGGGCCGGGCTGACGCTCGACACCGCCCGCCGCCAGGTCTGCCGCGACGGCCGCTACCTCTCGCTCTCACGCAAGGAGTTCGCCGTGCTGGAGACCCTGCTGCGGGCCGAGGGCGCGGTCGTCAGCGGCGACGACCTGATCGAGGGGGTGTGGGAGGAGGACACCAGCTATCGCACCAACGCGGTCCGGGTCACGCTGTCCAAGCTCCGCGCCAAACTGGGCGCGCCCCCGGTGATCGAGACGGTCCCGGGGGCCGGCTACCGCGTCGGGGACGGCCTCGCGGACGGGCCGGGGCACCACGGCCCCGCGACCGGACGGGTGAATGGGCCGGCGGACCAGCCGGACGGCGGCTCCGCGGACCGGCCGGGGGAGAGCCGGTGAGGAGCGAGCGCGCCCGGCTCACCGCGCTGTACGGCGGACTGCTGGTGCTGGCCGGCGCCCTGCTGATGGGGCTGGTCTACCTGCTGGTCAGCGAGCGCCTCTACGCCACTGTGCTCACTGCGGTGGCACCGGCGGTCCCCCACGGGGCCACCCCCGCCATTCAGTCGGGCGTGGCCTCCGTGCCCCAGCCGCCGTCGTCGGACTGGGCGCAGACCGTGGTCATGGAACCCGGGCAGTACGCGGTGGCGAAGAGGGTCACCACCGCGGCCGGGGACGCCGCGCTCAACCAGCTGCTGACGATCTCCGGGGTCTCCCTCGCCGTCTACTCAGCGCTCTCCGTCGCGCTCGCCTGGTGGATGGCGGGCCGGGTGCTGCGGCCGGTCGGCGTCATCGCCGCCCGCGCCCGCCGACTCTCCGCCAGCAACCTGCACGAACGCCTCGCGCTGAAGGCCCCGCCCGGCGAGCTCAAGGAACTGGCCGACACCTTCGACGGGATGCTCGACCGGATCGAGGAGCTGGTCGCCGCCCGCCAGCGGTTCGCCGCCAACGCCGCCCATGAGCTGCGCACCCCGCTCGCCGTGCAGCGGGCCGCAGCCGAGATCGGCCTCGCCGACGACCCGCCGCCCGAGAAGGTCGCCTGGATCCGGGACAAACTCATCGACACCGCCGCCGACAGCGAGCAGCTGATCGAGGGACTGCTGCTCCTCGCGGTCTGTGACGAGGGCCTGCGGCGGCGCGAACGGGTCGAACTGGACGCGATCGCGGCCACGGTGACCGAGGCGCTGGAGCCGGAGGCGAAGAACCGTTCCATCACCGTCGAGGCGGAGGCCCGGCCACTGCCGGCCGAGGGCGACCCGGTCCTGCTGGGCCATCTCGTGCACAACCTGGTCGCCAACGCGCTGCGCCACAACCACCCCGGCGGGACGGTACGGATCCGGGTGGGACCGGGCGGTCTGGAGGTCGCCAACACCGGGCCGGTGGTGGAAGCGGCGACCGTGCCGCTGCTGTTCGAGCCGTTCCGCCGGGCGCAGGCCCGCCGCCACGCTCCCGGTGAGGGAGCCGGCCTGGGGCTCTCCATCGTGGCGTCGATCGCGAGGGCGCACGGCGGCGAGGCGAGTGCGACGGCGAACCCGGGCGGCGGCCTGACGGTCCGGGTCGTGCTGCCGACGTGCCCGTAGCGGGGTGCCCGGCGCGATCAGCGGCGGTAGAGGATCCGGTTCCGGTACTCCGTCATCACGCGCCTGTTCCACTTGTGGCCGCCGTCGACGTTCGCAGAGCGCAGCGGCGGCGGTTCCACGCTCCGTTCCACGAACTGTTCCGCCGCGGCAGCCGTCATCGCCCGCATCAGGGCGCTGGTGACCACCGTCGACGCGGGGGCGAACGCTGCCTTGATCTCGTCGGGGGTCAGCTCCCGGCGCCACCGGCGGCGAGCATGGTGGCGGCGAGAGTCAATGAGGCGGCCGCAGTGCGCAGGGGGTGCCGTGCGTGCATGGGTGAGCAAAGGTTGTAGTGGGAGGGGCGAGGAGGGTCCCGGCGGCTCCCCGGTGGAACTCCGGCCCCGCACGGTCGTCCCTGATCAGGCACGGGTGCCGGAACACGGGCTGCGGCCGGGCAGTTCCAGGGTGGCCACGGCTCCGCCGGCCGCGATGTTGGCCAGAGTGAGGCGGGCGCCGATGACGTGGGCCTGGCCGAGGGCGATGGTGAGGCCGAGGCCGTGCCCGTGGCCCCGCTCGGCGGCTCCGGTGCGGAAGCGCTGGGGTCCGTGGGCGAGGACTTCCGAGGGGAAGCCGGGGCCGTGGTCGCGTACGACGACGGTCGTTTCGCCGACGCTCACCTCGACCGGCGCCGCGCCGTGGCGGTGGGCGTTGAGGACCAGGTTGGTGACGATGCGGTCGAGGCGGCGCGGGTCGGTCTCGGCGACCGGGCTGCCGCTCACCGTGACCCGGGTCTCCAGCCCCGTGCGTCGTACGGATTCCGCCACCAGTTCACCGAGCGGCACCGGTTGGGCATCGGCCTCCTCCGCTCCCGCGTCCAGGCGGGAGATCTCCAGGAGGTCGTCCACGAGGGCGCGCAGCACCTGGACGCGGTCGCGGACCAGGTCGGTCGCCTCGCCCTCCGGGAGGAGGGAGGCGGAGGTGACGAGGCCGGTCAGCGGGGTGCGCAGTTCATGGGCGACATCGGCGGTGAAACGCTGTTCGTCGCGCAGCCGGTCCTGCAGGGCGTCCGCCATGAGGTCGACGGCGGAGGAGATTTCGCTGATCTCGTCATGGCCGCGGCTCCGGGTCCTGGCGTCCGGATCACCGTGCTTGATGCGGTGGGCGGTCCGGGCGACGCGGCGCAGACGGCGGAGTACCAGTTCGACGGCGAGGAGAGTGAGAGGGATGACGACGGCGAGCGTGGCGAGGGCCGCGTACCTCATGTGCCGGTCCAGGGCCTGGAGACTGCGCAGCTCGCTGCCCATGTCCACCCAGGTGGCCAGCACGGTGCCGTCGACGTGGCCGGCCGCCCACATCCGCGGCCCCTGAGCCGGCTTCCGGTCGTCGTACCAGGTCACGGGCGCGGGCTCGGAGCCCAGCCGGTCCCGCAATTCATCCGGTACGTCGTCGCCGACCAGATAGCCGGGAACCCCCGACGGGGACGGCCGTGCGGGCTGCGCGCCCCGGAACTCGGCTTCGGCCGATTCCAGCGCGCGCATCGCTTCGCCGCGGCCGACGTTCATGTCGCGGGCTTCGGTGGTCCCGTGGACGAGGATCCCGATGCCCAGTGCCATGGCACAGGCCGCTGCCGCGACCCCGAAGGCGATTTTCCAGCGGAGGGATCTCGGGTCGACAAGACGCCGCACGCCGCGGCCGGGGCCGTCCTCGGACGCGATGCGTTCGGCCTGGGCGCCGGGGGCGGGGCCGGTGGTCCGCCTCATCTCAGCGCCGGAACCTGTAGCCGAAACCGCGGACGGTCTCGATGTGACCGGCACCGATCTTCTTGCGCAGTCGCTGCACGGCCAGGTCCACCACCCGGCTGTCGCCGTCCCAGCCGTAGTCCCACACCTTGCGCAGCAGCGTCTGCCGTTGCAGGGCGACGCCCGGCGCGGCAATGAACTCCAGGAGCAGGCGCAGTTCGGTCGGGGTGAGCGCGAGCGGACGGCCGTCGACGCGTACCTCCAGGCCCCGGGTGTCGACGCTGAGGTCGCGGAAGGTGAGCAGGCCCTCGTCGGCCGGGCGGCTGCCCGCCGCGGGGGGCCGGGTGAAGGTGGCCCGGCGCAGCAGGGTGCGGATCCGCGCCAGCAGGACGGTGGTGTCGACCGGTTTGACGATGTAGTCGTCGGCGCCCACCTCCAGGCCCGCCACCACGTCGAGCGAGGCGCCGCGGGCGGACATCATCAGGATCGGTGCCTGACTCGTCTCACGGATCCGGCGGCACAGTCCGATGCCGTCGAGGTGCGGCAGCATGATGTCGAGGAGCAGCAGGTCGTGCTGCCCCTCCCGGAACATCTCAAGGCCCGTCAGGCCGTCGGACGCCGCCGAGACCCGGTAGCCGTAGCGCTCCAGCACCATCCCGACGGACCTGCGGATCGCTTCGTCGTCCTCGACCAGCAGTACGTGGACGGAGTCGGGCGGGGAGGAGGGAGCGGAGGCCGGGGCGGCACCGGTCGGGCCGCCGTCGTGCTGTTCCGCCGCGTCACGGTCGTGCTGTTGCATCACGTCACCTGAAAGGTCAATCGGTATCGGACTGCCGGAGGGCGTCCCGCCGGGCAAGAGGGGTGGCCGACGCCCGTAACTTCTCACAGGCGCAGACCGGCCGTGACCGGCAGATGGTCGCTCCCGGTGGACGGCAGGGTCCCGGACGAGACCGGGGTGACGCCCCTCACCAGGATCTGGTCGATCCGGGCCACCGGGAACGAGGAGGGCCAGCTGAAGCCGAAGCCGTCACCGGCCTCCTCCTGGGCCGACCGTAGCCCAGAGGTCACCTGCCGCAGCGCGCGGTCGTCGGTCGTGCCGTTGAAGTCGCCCACGACCACGACCCGGGGCAGCCGTTCGGCGCGTACGGCGTCGGCGAGCTGTGCGGCCGCCTCGTTGCGCCTCGCCGTGGTGAAGCCTACGCCCGGGAGCACCCGTACCGACGCGAGGTGGGCGGCATAGACGGCGACGGGCCCCTTTGGGGTCTCGGCCGTCGCCCGCAGGGCACGGGTCCACGGCATGATCGCGACCGGCTCCACATCCCTCAGCGGATACGTGCTCCACAGTCCGACCGTGCCCTGCACCGAGTGGTACGGATACGTGTCGGCCAGGGCACGCTCGTACACGGGTGCCGTCCGCGTGCTCAGCTCCTCAAGGGCGAGCAACTCGGCACCGGAGGAGGCGAGTTCACGCGCGGTCCCGACCGGGCCCGGGTTCTCGTCGTTGACGTTGTGGCTGACCACGGTCAGGTCCTGACCGGCGGACCGCTTGTCGATGAGCAGGCCGCCGAACAGGGAACACCAGACCACGGCAGGAAGGAGCGCCGCGACACCGGCGGTCGCCGACCGTCGCACCGCCGCCGACGCCAGCAGCACGGGCACTCCCACCCCGAGCCAGGGCAGGAACGTCTCCAGAAGGCTGCCGAGGTTGCCGAACCCATCCGGAAACCAGGTGTGCCCGGCCATGACCAGTGTGAGCGGTACGGCGGCTGCCGCGATCAGCAGGCCGCGCCGCCAGGGGCCCCTGCCGCCCGGAGAGGTTCCCGACCCGGTGTCGGTCTCGCGAGCCGTGCGCACGACCTGCGCGGTCATGCCCCCACCGGCTTGCCGTCGCGACCGGCGAGGGCGGCCGGGAGGTCCTTCTGCAGGGCGTCGATCAGCCTGCCGCTGTTCTCCAGCGCGGCCCGGAGGCCCTCGGCGGGCGTGGTGTTGGCGCGCTGCCCCAGCACGACACCGAGCACCAGACGCCGCGCCGTGCCGGACCGCACCTCGGCGGCCCACATGAGATTGCCGCCCGCGGCGGTGCCCGACCCGGTCTTGAGCCCGATCACCCCGGGTCTGCCGAGCAGCCGGTTGGAGTTCGTGATCGTGCCGGGCACCCCGGGAACGGTCGTGTCCCGCATCGCGACGATCGTGCGCAGCACCGGTTCCTCCATGGCCCGGCGGGCGAGCTTGAGCTGGTCGTCGGCGGTGCTCCTGGTGGTGACCTCAAGACCGCTGGCCCCGGTGTACGTGGTCCGGGTCATCCCCAGTCCGGCGGCTGCGCGGTTCATCTTCCTGACGAAGGCGTCCTGACTTCCCGCGTCCCAACGGGCCAGCAGCCGGGCCACGTTGTTGCCGGACGGAAGCAGCAACAGCTCCAGGAGTTCGCGCTGGGTGAGCCGCTGTCCCTCGCGGACCGGGGCGCTGGACTCGCTGAGCGAGTGGGCCTCCTGAGCGGCGGCCGCGTCGACCGTGATCCCCGGCCCCTTCGCCGTGCCCCTGAGCGGATGCTCCTTGAGGATCACGTACGCGGTCATCACCTTGGTGACGCTTGCGATCGGCACCGGCTGCCGCCCGCCCCTGCTGCCCAGGCTGCCGATGCCCTCCACCTCGATGCTCGTCTGCCCCTCCCGCGGCCACGGCAGATCCATGCGGTCCGCCACGGCCGCCGCGCGCGGGGTCGGCGCGGAGCCGCTGTCCCGGTCGCCGCCGGTGAACCCCAGCCAGCCGCCGGCACCGGCAACCCCGAGCACCGCGGCCGAGGCCCACACCGCGCCCCGACGCCCCCGACCTGCGTGTTCCTTCCCCTGCGGCGCACCAGCACGTGTCCAACGAGCCTCCACCGACAACCACCTCTCACCACCCGACACACACGAGGAACCGTGTACGTGGTCCAGCCTGTGAGAGGACCGCATCCGGCCGATCAGGGCCGTGCATCCGGCACCGCGCGGAATTGTGTCGGCCGGGTATCAGGCCCCGACGCCCACGCGGGCGGACCGGCGGCCCCGCAGTCGGGGCCGCCCTGCCGGTTCAGCCGTTCGTAGGGACGTCGCTGGTCTGGCTGGCCACGCCGGGAGGGGCCGGGAAGGCTGTGCGCGGCAGGGCTCTCTCTCCCCGCCAGGGTCGGTCTCGCCCCGTTGCATGAGCAGGGCTCGGGTGTGGGTGACGCAGCGACCGCTCTTCTGGAACGCGCGGTCGACACGATCCTGGCCGCGCTCGCCCTGCTCCTGGTCGTCGCCGTTCTCGCCGCCATCGGACAAGCAGCCCCGGTCCGACCACCCACCCTCCACCACTGAGGAGAGCACCAGTGAAGTCCCCCTCAACGACACCTTGCAGCCGCTCGATAGGTCGTGGAGGCGCTGCTGGCCGGGTCCGGCCGGCACGGCACCCTCATCGTGACCCGGATGCGGTGAGGATCCCGTGCCCGACTGCTGGCCAGGGGACGACCTCGTATGCACTGTCACGAGCCCGGCTGCGGCTCCCGGTACGACTTCTTACCCGGGCGGGTGACACCTGCCGGGCAGCAACGATTCTCCGCCGGCCTGGGCCGGAGCGTGATCGGCTTGATTTGTCATCTGCGCCGAACCGCGCTCCTCACAGCTGTTTCGGCTCTCGCCGGGCTCGCGCTGACCGCCGCACCCCCACCGCCACCGCGGCCGGCTCCCACACCCCGCCCGTCAGGCCCTCCCCAATCAGGCACCGTCCCTGCGCGAGCTCCCCGAACCGCCCGACGCGGTCAAGGCCCGCGAGCTGCTCGCGGACCTGGTGGTGGCCGACGAGGACGACGGCCCTTGATCCGGTTGACGTGTCCTTCGACCACGCCTGAGTTCCAGGGCGGGGTGAGGCCGGCGATGACGGCGTCGCGGTCGCGGTCGATGCCTGCGGCGAGGGTGTGGAGGCTGGGCAGGTCGTCCTGGCGGACGGCGTCGAGCCACTCGGGGAGTCGTTCGCCCTGGCGCTCGGTGAGCATCCGGGCGAAGGACCGGACGTGGCCGGTGAGTGCGTCAAGCTCGGGACAGTTGGTCAGGACGACCTTGAGCCGGAGCTGGAGGGGCCCTGTCTGTTCCCGGCCACACTCTGGTGCAGGACGGCGCCCGTCAGCGGGCCCCGGTCACGGAGGCCCGTACCGCATGGAGGAGGATGCGGCACGGGAGGGGATTTGAATGCGTTCAGAAATGCAGGTGCCGGTGCAGACGCAGACGCGCGTGAGGGACAGGTTCGGTGCGGTGCTGACGGCTTCGATGTCGATGCTGTCCGTCGAGGCTGTGATCGGGTCGATCGCGCTCATCGTGTGGGGGCAGACCCAGGAGAGCCCGGACCTTCCCTACAACGCGATGGGGATCATCTTCCTGATCCTGATGGCGCCGTTCGTGGTGGCGGCCGGAGCTGCCTTTGCCGCCCTGCTGTCGGTCGGCGTGGTGATGCCGCTCCTGGTCGTGGCCGGATGGCTCGGGCGCCGGCTCTCGGGGCGCGAGGCGTGGTGGTGGATCCCGGCGCTGGCAGCCGCCGGAACCGCCCCGCCGGCCTTGGCCACGGCAGTGCTCGTGGAGGCCGGTCTCCTGGCGGGCCTCGGCGGATGGCTCGCGGTGACGGCGGCGCTCGCCGTCACCGCGCTGGTCGCCCGCAGGCTGCTGTTGCCGGACCGCCCGCGGCTCTCCGGCGGCGCGATGTTCCGGCGTGTAGCGCTGTACGGGACGCTCGCTGTCGTCACCGTCGGCACACTCGGCAGCATCGGCCTGTACGCCGGGATTGGATACGAGCCTCCGCGGCTGAGCACGGAACGGATCGCCGGGACGTGGTCCGACGGAAAGGGCGGCACACTCATCCTCACAGCGCATGGCAAGGCCACGGCGACCCACGTCGAAACGTTCGACCTCGACGACTCCTTCGAACCCGTGGTGCACGAGTGCACCGGCACCGGCACCTGGGAGTACGACCCAGGTAGCGGACCGTGGTCCCAGGAGGTGGATGTGTCCCTGAACGACTGTCCCATGGACACCTGGGAGGTTTTTGGAAGCCCCGAGCACCCAAAGCTATTCGTCTACATCGGCGACCCCGACAGCTGGGACCTATACATCCTGCAACGCCGCGACTAGGCCAGGCCTAATGTTGAGCACATTGTTGCGTACGCCGACAGTCCGGTTTGAACTGCGGGACGTCACCTGGTCCTTACGCCACGACGACCCCGAGGAACTCGAGGATTCCCTGGACAAGGTGCGGCGGTCCCTGCACGAGTTCCTGCTCCCGCCCGCTTGACACGGCCGTCGCCCGCCGTTCTGTTCGCGGCCTTCACCGGAGCGCCGACACCGGATGAGGACGGCTCAGGAGATCGAGCAGGAGCTGCCCACCGCCCGTTCCCGGGGACGGCGGGAACCGACTGCTGCTGCTCAGTCCCGGCGGGTGTTGCGGACGATTCGACCGACGACGGCCGCGGCCTGCTCGGGGTGTCCCTCCAGCCACGTACCGAGGTGTTCCCGGGCGGCCTCCGCGACGCAGGGGTGCACTGCGGCACCGCCCAGCCTGCCGTGGGTGGCGCCGAGGTACTCGGGATGGTCCAGCTTCACCGACACGACCGCCGTCAGGAGCAGCGTGGGACGAGAGTGGCATGACCCGGCCGGATGCCCTGTCTGCCCGGCAGGAAGAGCCTGCACGATCTGGGACTGGATTGCCGAGACCGGCGAGAGCCCCGTCCGGCAGGTCGGCGAGCGGGTCGGCCTGTCCAGCACCAGCTCCGTCGCCTACCAGCCAGGCCGCCTCGAAGCCCGCAGACTGATCAGCTACACCGGCCACCGCCGGCGCTCCTGCCGCCTCAGCACCTGACCCCGGCCATGCCGAGCAGGTCAGCAATTGGGTGATCTGCGATCATGTCGAGATGTCGATCACTGTCTCCGTGCCGTGCCCGACGTGTTCGGGGCGCGCCCGGCCTGCCTGGTCGGAGAGTCCTGCGCCGCGCTGGGCCGCGCTGGCTGGCACAGCGCGTGTGGAGTGGGCGGACGGCACTCTTTGCGGCCTGCCGCTGGACTCGCGTGAGCTGTTCCCCAGGGCGGAGTCGCTGCCGCTGCCCGGCGAGGAGCGGGTGGTCAGGGTGCACGGGCCCTTCCTCGCCGATGACCGAGTCCCGTTCTGGGCGCTGTTCGAGCCTGCTCTTGCCGCGCTGAACGGGCTGGACGAATATCCGGAGTTGATGCGGAACTGTGCGCTGATCGCTTGCACGCCCCTTGCCGTGCTCGCCCGGGGAAGCGGGTACGCCTGGTTGCGAGTCCGAGTGGAGGAGCTCACGAAGCTGCGCGAGGCCGCAGACAGAATCCCGCCCTCGACTGCCGGCTCATTGGAAGACTTGCTCCCTGCGGATGGGGCCCGGATGACGTCCAGCCAGGACGCTTCGGGCGGCCTGCGCTACTACGAATGGTCGATTCAGAGCAACATCGGGCGCTGGGCGGTGTGCACAGACGACGAGCACGGCATGGCTGTCCTGCTCTACGGGGAGTGGGCTTTCGATCAGGACGACGTCGCTCTTGGCCATCGTCCGCTCTCCCCGTCCGAGACCGCCCTGCTGCGGGCCGCGTGGCCCGACCCGCGCCCCGGCCGCAACGGATGATCCACTGCCCGAGTGCCAAGAGCGGCAGCCACAGCCGGGCCGGGTCTGGTGCCCGGCTGTTCTGAAGCGGAGCCGGAGCGCTGAGGTCTGCAAGGCTGGTCGGGCGGCTGGCTTCGTTCACTTCAAGGGACAGCATTTGTTGGTGAGTTTGGGTTCTGGCACAACTTCTGTGATTACGGCCTGTCGATCGCTGCGCCGGCTCGGGATGCGCGCGGAAACAACAGGTCAGCGGGTTGACCCAGCGTGAGTACGAGAAGAGGCAGAGCGGCATCACAGAAGTTGTGCCAGAACCTGAGTTTGGGCAGCAGAATGGTGCGAGCGGCAACCGGAATGTTCACGAAATTCAGCGGTGCCTCGTGGGATCAGTCGACGACCCGAGGTCGTCGGGCAGCAGGGAGAACAGAACCAGGTCGACTCGAGCTCCGTGCACGAAACCAGCGTTTCGCAAGTTGCCTTCGCGGTGGAAGCCAGCCTTGAGTGCAACTGCCTGGGACGCGGTGTTTCCGGTGGCTGCTCGCAGTTCCATTCGTTGGAAGTGCTGGCTGGTCAGGAGCCAGTGCGCCAGCGTGCGGGTTGCTTCGGCTGCGATGCCGTGACCGCGCGCCCAGGGTGACACCCAGTAGCCAACTTCGCTCACCAGCGCTCGCCAGTCCGTTTTCTTCAAGCCGACTTGGCCCATCAGGCGCTCGGTGCTGGCGTCGGTGATGGCGAATTGGATGCCGTCGCCGCTGTCCCGCATCGCGCGTGCAGTGGTTGTGCACCAGGCTGTGGCATCGTCCAGCGTGTAGGGCTGGGGAAGCGGAAGCCATTGTTGAGTGAGGGAGTCCGAGCAGCTTGCGTGTGTGTCCGGGATGTCGCTGCTGTCGAACGCGCGGAGGATCAGTCGTCTGCTGTGCAAAACCGTCTCGGGGAACATATCCGGCTCCGTCCGCAACCGACCGACTGGTCCGAGAGACGGTAACAAGGGCCGCCGGTCCGTAGATCGGCGGCCTGGTCAGAAGCGAAACAGGCTGCCAGTCAGCTGGCTGCGACTTGCTCTTCGGCTTGCGCTCGTGTGCTGGCGAGGCGGTAGGAGTCGGTGCCGGTCTCGATGATCGTGCCGTTGAACGTGAGGCGGTCGACGATGGTCGCGCAGAGGCGGGGGTCGGTGAAGGCAGGGTGCCGGCCCGCAGTGCGGTGGCCAGGCCCGCGACGACATGCTCGTGGGCGAGGTGCCGGTTCAGCAGGAGGACCTCGATCAGCGCCCGGCTGCCGTCGCGCTCGCCGTGGAGCTTGCGGGCTGGGCCCACCAGGCGTTGTGGACCGGGGTGAACTTGCCTGCGGAGCGGGCCTGTTCCAGGGCCGTGGCACCGGGGAAGGCACCGGGCTTGCGGATGAGGGCTTCGAGATAGTGGTCCAGATCCAGGCGACAGCTGCCCTTCGCGATCAGCCTCTCGTGCCGGGCCACTTCGACGTTCTTGTCGTAAACCACCAGATGAGAGGCGTGCAGGACGACGCGCACCCGCTTGCCGATGAGGCGGGCCGGGACCGAGCAGCGGTTGGTGCGGACGGCGATCTGGCTGTAGCGGTCGACACGTGGCGTGAACAGTCGGCCGGTTTCGAATGGCTCCTGGGGCAGCGGCATCAGCAACGGCTGTTCGACGGCAAAGTACTCATCAACGGTCCGTGGCCGTGAGCCGATCCGGCGGTGCCCGTCGTGCAGGTCCCACTGGTCGACCATCTCGTTCAGCTCGGCGAGGGAGTCGACTTCCGGGACGGGGGTGAAGTGGTTGCGGCGGAAGTAGCCGATCATCCCTTCGACGCTGCCTTTCTCGTGGGCGCCTTCGATGCCTGGGCGGCAGTAGAAGCTCTCGATGTTGATCTTCCGTGGGTTCAGGAAAACTGAAGGCTCCGTAGCGCGAACTCAGGGGCTCGATGGGAACTCTGCTGCGTGAAAGGGGCGGGTTGCCACAGCGGAGAACAGGTAGTGGGCGACGGACCTGGACCCGATGTCGGCGTACACCTCGAAGTCTCACCTGCGTACAGGTGAACGTGCCCGGTCGAGTGCCGCCGCATCGCGTGGAGCAGATGGCCTGGCAGCGTCGCATTGTGCGCCATGACAGTAGATCGGCGGCGCCGGAAACTTGTGTGACAAAGCCGCGAGCCCTTGGCACAATCGGTCAGTTGCCCTGCCCTGCCCGGTTCTGGAGGAACGTCACGGCTGTCAATTACGAGCTTGCTCCGGCCTGGTTGCCGTGGTCTGCCGTCGATCCCGACCTGATTGCCTTCGACTGGGACGATGAGGAGGGCTCTCAGGTCGCCACAGTGATCGCCTCGATGGTTCCTCCTGCCGGCGCCGGGTGGGATGAGAGACATCGCTTTACCACCGAGGTCACGGCGCTTCTGGCGGCCCGATACGGCCGATGGGCCTGCGGATGGCATTGGGCGGTCGGCGAGGGCGGTGGTGGTGGCGTCGTCACCAGCTGGTGCTGCACCTCCCATTCCGTGGGCGAGCCCGCAGCGACGGCCGCCAAGGTGGTCGCGTCACTGCTGGAGTGGCGCGACTGGCTGGAGGAGCTGGCCGAGCGGTTCGCGCAGATGGCGCCGCCCGCCGAGGCGGATGCCGATGGTCGCAGTTGGCACCTGGAACGGGCGGCTACCCGACTGGTGACGGTGGTAGTGGACCGCACGGGTGCCGAATGCGGCTGGTATGGCCTCTGCCACACGGTTCTCACGTGGTTCCTCTCCTCCACGGGCATGGGGCTGGAGACTGCGAAGCAAGCGGTCGACACTGCGATTGGTGGACGGTTCAAGAGCTGGACCGAACCGTCGCGCACCTTGGTCGACTCCGTAGGAGAGGATCTCGCCGTAGGCCTGACCGGAGAGCAGCCTTACCGTGACCGCTGACGCCTTGGCCGCCTGGTGCCATGTCAGGAACCAGGTCGACTGGGCTTCAGTGGTCGGTGAGACGCCGGCCCCGGTCGAGGCGACCGTGGACGGCCTCGGCACCTGGTGCGATGCGGGAGGCCGTTCCTCGAATCCGGCTCGAGGCGACCGACTACTCGCGGCGCTGGCTCAATCGCGCACCGACGCTTCCCGTAAGCGCCCCCTCACCTGCGTGCTTCTGGCTAAATGGCAGCGGCTTGTCCTCGGCCAGCCCGACGTGTCGTTCCGGCAAGGCGATGCGTTCGCTAAGGGCGGCCGTGAACGCTATGCACTTACGCCGCACACCCAGCGGGACTTTGAGCACTGTCTGCGCGATAGCGCCGACCCGAGAGTCCCCCTGGCCTCCCGTGCGGCCAGGGCCTACCTGGACGTCGCCTTCTTTCACCCCTTCCCGGATGGCAACGCCCGCCTTGCCATGCTCACCCTCGCCTACGTCTTGGAGCTGGAGGGAGTTCGGCTGGATCAGACCGGCCCCTTGCAGACCACGCGTTACGCGGACGACGCCGTCGGCGCGGCAGACCTGGCTGCCCTGGTCTCCGTCCTCATCCGCTCGACCCATCACCGTGCGACCAGAGCCCGTTGCTGAGAGCGCAACCTCCCATCAGGTTCCCTTGACCTTGACCAGTCTGGCCGGGGGGTGAGCACGTATATCCGTACGCGGCTGCGCACGTCGATTGATGTGTACGTCGACACCCGACTCAGGTGGAGAATGGTGGGCGTCAGCCCATGACCGCGATCCGGCGGCAGTTGCGGGAGACTGTGGGGTGCCTACCTCCAGATCGCTTGCAACCTCCGACGAGATACGTGCGTATCTCATCGATCAGTTGAATCTCGCCCTGCGTCGTCCCGGAGTGTTCGGGAACGAGCTGGCCTTGCGCATGCTGATGGATCACTTGCTGTTCGTGGAGCGCCAGCCCGAGGCATTGGCCGAGCAGCAGCGTGTCTGGGAAGAGCGCGGTGCCTGGTCCAGTACCGGCGTCGCGGGGGTGTTCCGCGATCAGATCCCGGACCGCTATTACGAGTACGGCATTGCCTCGGTGTATGCCGAGTTCGCACACCGCCGCGGCTGGCTGAAGCCCGACCGTGTGTTGAACCCTGCCGAATACGCAGTCCTGCAGGGTGCGGTCCGCCAGTGGGCGGGCGAGGACCGCGTGTGGACGGACGTCGTCGACAAGTTCGGTACCCCGTCCATGTTGTTCGGCAGCAACAATCGCTTTTACGGCAAGACTCTCGGCTACCTGACTGAGAACCCGGAGGAACCGATGGTGTCCTTCCATCTCTGGAGCGGCAGTGCTCCGGGAGCCGAGCAATCGTGGCCACCTGAGCACGAAGAACCCCTCCTGCTTGCAGTGCGCTTCGGAACGGGGCTCTTCGGCCAGACCTTCACCTTCACCCCGGAGGGCCGGCGACGGCTCCCTGTGGAGTAAAAACTCGAGATCAGAGGGTGTTCGGTGCCTGCTCTGCTTCCGATTCCGTCACTGCGCTGGTGTAGCGGAGGCTGGCCTTGGCGCCGAGGGAGAAGGCGTGCGCGAGATGAAGGGGGCGCCGTTGGCGATGGCTTCTTCGAGGATGCGGTCCTGCCTCAGCTGGTCGACGCCCATGGGCAATTCTTTGACCAGCCTGTCCATCCAGAACGTGCCCACCGCCGTTGTTGTGGTGGCGGTGTTCCTGGTGATCAGCAGATGTGGGTTGGCGCTGTTCGACCATCGGCGGTGACGGTAGGCGAGATACTCGCCGATCGCCTCGGCGGTGTAGTCGTCCAGGGGACGGTTCAAGCCCCCAGGGTCGAGTCGCCGTCCGGGCAGGTCCACTTGCTCCACCAGCATCGAGCGAATCTGGCGGGCGGGCAGCGCATGGATACCGGACAGGGCCACGACCACGCGAAGGGCCGGATCCTGCAGTGCGGCATGAACGACGGACTCCACCTGGTCCGCGGTGAGTGTTGCGGGGATTTTGATCGCGGTCTTGCCGCCCTTACTGACTTCGGCTCGTCAGGGTGAGGCTGGGTGGTCGAGGGTGAGGCCGGTGCCGGCTATGAAGCCGTCGAGGGTGTCGGGCCGGTACTGGAGGCGTTTGAGCCGGTTGCGGACGAGCGTTTCCAGGCGGTCGAGGGCGACGACGGCGAGGTTGGCCAGGCTGCGTTTGACGTGTGCCCATACCCACTCGACGGGGTTGAGGTCGGGGGAGTAGGCGGGCAGCAGGAACACCGTCAGCCATGCACGCTCGGCGATCAGCTCACGCATGGCGTGGGAGACGTGGGTGTTCAGGCGGTCCCAGACCAGCACGATCGGTGCTTTGACGAGTTGGTGGACACCGTCGATCAGTGCGATGAAGTCGCGCTCGCTCATGCTGCGGCGCTTGCCTCTGCCGGCGGGGTGGGTACGCAGGCGGTGGCACAGACGGGTGCGGGAACCGGGCCGCATGGCAAGCAGTCCGGCCACCGACAGCCGTCCCGAGCGTCGCCCGCTCACCGTCACCTGCGGTGTGCGGCCGCGTCGGCCCCAGGTGCGTCCCCTGGGCGGCCTGCGGGTGAAGCCTGCCTCGTCCTCGAAGCAGACGTAGCCCCCGCAGGCCGCCCCGGCTCTTTTACCTCCGCCCAGGTCGCCTCCTTACAGACGGTGACGGCCTGCTCGTCGCGCTCGGCGCCCCGCCGCGCGGGGACCTGCGGGCTGAAGCCGAGCCGGTGCATCAGCCTCGTCGCGCCGGAGACGCTGTAGGAGACGTGGAACTTCCTGCCGATCAGCGTGGCGACCCTTGCCGCGGTCCACACCTGGTCCTCCACCCAGCCGTGCGCGGCCGGACCCTGCTCCAGATACGCGGCCAGCTTCTCCAGACAGCGCTCGGACAGACGGCACCGCGATCCGCTCGGGCCACGGGAAGCCAGAGCCCGCACACCACCCTCCCGCCACAACTGGTGCCACTGGTAGGCCGACTTCCGGCTCACCCGCAGACGCTGTGCCACCTCCAGCGGCTTGATGCCGTGCTCGAACAGCTCAGCCGCCTGCAGCCGTACCGACTCCCGGCGCAGCCGACCCGCAGCAGTCAGCCCGCCCCCATCCGCATACCTCATCCACCACCGAATACAGCCACCACACCGAGCCCCTCAGAGACTTCGAGAAAGTTCACCCCAACGAGCCGAAGTCAGTATGCGAGCCCACCAGTCAACCGCCGCCACGATATGCCCGGTCGTTGATGCCCGCCGGGGTCTCAATGACGACTCGGAGCAGTAAGTCATTACGGCTCGGCTGCAGCACGGCACCTGGAGATACGAGTTCACGAGTCGCCTCCCTGACGCAGCACCCATGCCCCGCGGCTCCGCGCCGGTCGCCGCCGCGCGATGCGGGCTGACCAGTCCCAAGGCCGGCATCGTCCTCAATTTCTGCTTGGGAACGACGCGCAGCCGGTTCTCAGACGACCAGGACCCGGCGCCCGCGCGTGTGACCGGTCTGGCTGTCGATGTGCGCCGCCGCGGCCTCGGCGAGCGTGTACGACTTCTCGACCGGGATGTGGAGCTTTCCCCGCGAGATGAGGCCGACGGCCTCGGCGAGCGCTTCCGGCACGCTCCCGGCCACGCCGGAGAATCGGACACCGAACTCCGGCGCGGCGAGGTCGGCGATGGAGATCACCTTCTGCGGATCCCCGGTCAGCTCGACGAGCTCGCGGATCACGCCCGAGCCGGCCAGATCGAGAGCTGCGTCGACATGGCCGAGCCGCCGTACCCGCTCGACCCAGCCTTCGCCGTACGTCGTGGCGAGGGCACCCAGGCCGTGCAGGTAGTCCTGGTTCGCGGCTCCGGCCGTGCCGATCGCCCTGATGCCGCGGTCGCGGGCGATCTGCAGCACCGCCGATCCGACTCCTCCGGACGCACCGCTGACCAGCAGCGTCTGCCCGGCCTGCACACCGACCTCGCGGATGATCCGCAGCGCGGTCTCCACCACGGAGGGGTATCCGGCCGCCTCTTCGAAGTTCAGTCCCTCGGGCATGCGGGCCCAGGCCGACAGCACGGCGAACTCGGCATAGGTGCTTGCGCCTTCGCCGAATACGTGGTCGCCGACCTCGACCTCTTCGACGCCCTGGCCGACCTCGTCCACCACCCCGGAGGCGTCCAGCCCGACTCCGGAAGGCAATTCGAGCGGATGGGCCTTCAGGATCTGGCCTTCGCGGATCCTCCAGTCGACGGGGTTCACACCCGCCGCCCGCACGGCGATGCGTACCTGGCCAGGGCCCGCGTGGGGCTCCTCGGCGTCGACGAGTCGCAGGACGTCCGGACCGCCGAACTCGTCAAAGCTCACTCTCTTCATTCCGTCGACCATAACCCTAACGGTTAGCGTTTAACAACGGTTGCGTTTTTGGATCTGGTAGCGTGAGAGTATGACCGTGCCATCCGGGCGACGCGAACGCAAGAAGGCCGCGACCCGTCAGAAGATCGCCGACACCGCCCTGCGAATCTTCCTGGAACGCGGGTACGACAGGGTGGGCATCCGCGACGTGGCCGCCGAGGCCGACGTCGCCGTCACCACGGTCTTCTCCCACTTTTCCTCGAAAGAGGCCCTGGTGTTCGAGCAGGACCAAGACTTCGAGCAAAGCCTCACGCAGGCGGTCACCAACCGGGCACCGCACGAGCCGCTCATCCCCGCGCTGCGCCGGGAGATCCAGGCCCTGGTGCGACATTGCACGGGGGACAGTGCCGCCCCGATCCGGCGCATGATCGATGAATCACCCGCCCTGCGCGAGTACGAGGAGTCGATGGGACTGCGCCATGCAGAGTCGCTGGCGACGGCCATCGCCGCCGATCCCGACCTGTCACAGACCACAACGGCCTGCCGGACGATCGCGAGGTTCGTGATCGACGCCTACTCCCTGGCCCGTGACGCGGCCGATCCACAGACCGCGGTGGACGAGATCTTCCGGATGATCGAGGCCGCCTGGACCGTCACCTTCCCCTCCGGAAATCCCACCGGCACGGCCTGACCCTGGCCAGGACTCGGCCCCGCTCGGCGCCGTCCCGCCGAACCCCAACGGCAGAGCGAAAGCATCTGGAGCCAATACGCCACCTGCGGTCACCATCCGGCCGGACACCGGGACGAACTGACGACAGTTGAATACGCGAGCCCACCAGTATCGAGGCCGTGTACTTCATCAGGATCGCATGCGTTATAGTTGATCTTGAAGGTTCGCCGCAACTCGCGGTGACTGACACTGCGTTGGTGGTCCAAGGAAAGACGCCCCGCTTCCCGTGGGGAAATGCAGGTGCAAGGCCTGCCCAGCGCTCATTCACGAAGCCCTTCCCTCCGTCAGGGAAGGGCTTCGTCATGTTCCCCTGGTACAACTTTCAGAGAGCGTCACCTGGGCCCCGCCGCCTACTTCGCCCGCCGAAGACGCCGCCCGCAACGAGCGAGACGAACTCGTTCCGCAAGACCGGTGTCGCCGAGCAGGAGCAGCGCCAGGCCGCGGCCGGAGTCGCTCGCAGGAAGGCCCTGACTTCTCTGTCAGGCCTGCCTGGGATGTTCCGGGTATGGAGATGACGGTGCAGCTGACGATCGACTGCTCCGATCCGCAGAGAATGGTGGCTTTCTGGGCCGAGGCCCTGGGCTACGTGCCTGAGCCTCCGCCTGGCGGGCACGCCACGTGGCGTGCCTACTGGGCGGCGATGGGGGTGCCCGAGGCGGAGTTGCCGGCCGGTGCCGGGGATATCCCTGAGTTCATCATCGATCCCGCGGGACGTGGGCCGAGGGTGTGGTTCCAGCAGGTTCCGGAGCCGAAGGTCGCCAAGAACCGGTGGCACTTCGACCTGAAGGTCGGTGGGGGTCGTGACGTCCCGCTGGACGTCCGCACACAGCGGGTCGAGGCTACGGTGGAACGGCTGGTCAAAGCCGGTGCCACCGTGCTGCGGACCAAGGATGAGCCGGACATGGGGCTCTACGCCGCCGCCATGCGCGACCCCGAGGGCAACGAATTCGACGTCGCCTGAAGACCATTGCCACGATGCTGGTCATAGCCACTCGTTCACGGCTGGGACCAGCACCGTCGCCTCGTAGCGTACGGCGAGCTTGTCGGACCCCGTGGCCACTGCCCTGTGCCTTTTCACGAACCGTCCACTTGGTTCGACGGTTTGGCGGTCGCATCCTTCAGGATTTGGACGGCTGTGTTCTCGATCGGTGTTGGCCGGCCGGAGAGACGGTGGACCATGACCCTGGTGCCGTCATCCAAGGCACCCGCGAAAACGGAGGCACCCCGGGTGACGCCGTTGTGCCAGCGCAGGCGCCCTGACGTCTGCCAAGTCAGTGCGGGTTCGCCCAGCTTTCGTTCGACGAGCAGCTTGGTCACCAGTCGCGCGGTCTCGCGTGGGGTGGCCCACATCCCTCCGGCGGGCAGGATCGCGCCACTCATGTTCCAGGGGCGGAGGGGCCGGCCCAGGAACCCGCGTGCACTGAGTCGTCCGGCCGGTGGCGGGTTCGAGGTCACCTCGGTGATGTCCAGGGGAGTGAGAACGTGACGGTTCAGAAGCTCCTCGTACGGCGCGCCCGCCGCAGCGGAGAGCGCCGCGCCGAGGACGGTGTAGCCGAGGTTGGAGTACTCCGCTTCTCCGCCCGGCGGCCCGGTGGTGAAGGTGTCGAGGCGTTCCAGGACGGCGTTTGGAGTGCGCAGAACGTGGCTGCCGCCCGCACCGTACTCACCGGTGGCGGCGCGCAGATGCTGCTGTCGGCGCTGGCCGGCCGGCTGGACCGCAGCGATCGGCCTTGGCGGGGTGGGCGCTGCCGGCGCTGCCCGCCACCCTCGGGAACGAGGAACTGCAGGTGGTCGCTGCCGGTGTGCTGGCCGCGCTCGGCCGCCCGTTCAACTCGATCCGGCAGGGGGGGCGGCCGGATGCGGATTGGGGGGAGACCACCGCGGTGAAGGAGGCGGCGTCGTTCGGCGGCACAGGCGGGCAGGCCCTGCACATTGACGCCCCGAACGTTGAGTACGTTCCGGAGTACACGAGCCTGCTGGTGCTGCGGGGCGATCCGGCCGGTGGCGGCGTGTCCCTGCTCGGTGACCTCCGGGCGGCGATGGCCAGGCTGGGGGAGGCCGACCGGCAGGCGCTGCGGGAACAGGTGTTCTTCGAGGGCAAGGCTGAGAACCTGCGCGGTGTCGGGGCGCCGCGGATGCCGTTTCCCGTCCTGGAGGGCGACCAGGACGGACAGCCGGCCTGGGTCCGCTGGGCGGGGAAGATGCTCCGCGACCCGCGCAACACCGGACGCACCGCGGTACTGGAACGCTTCGCGGCCGCTTTGGCGCAGACCACCGTCGCGGTCACGCTGGGGCGCGGGCAGCTGCTGGTCGTCGACCAGCGGCGGATCGCTCACGGCCGTACCGCGCTCGGGCCCCAGCAGGGTTTCGCGGACGGTACGCGGCGCTGGATCATGCAGGCCAAGGCCACTTTCGATCCGGCTGCGCCCGCCCACCAGGTCCTGGCCGGCGCTGCGGCGGGGAGGCGGAACGATGCCTGAGCCGACGGACGCTAGCAGTGGTCGGGATCGGTGTCGTCGGTCTCGCGGTGGCCGTCGAGCTGCTGCACCGCGGCGTGCACGTGACCGTGGTGGGACCGCGAATCGGCACACACCGGGGACAGGGCACACGGGCAGCCGGTGCGATGCTCTCCACCTTCTCCGAACTGGAGCCGCACCACGACACGCAGCGGACGGGACCGCTCCGCCGGGGCGAGTCGACGGGGAAGGGCACCGAACGGTCGGTCGGGAGACCGCAGGCGCCCATCCACCAGCCTCACGAGGCCGCGTGCCGCATCAAGTGGGTCACCGGCCACGAACCCCTCACTCCCGCCCTCGACGACGTCGTCCTGGTGACGCCCCCGAACTGTGTCACCGGCCGCACCGACGCGGAATACTGCGCCGGAACATGCCATCCGTAGGACAAGGGAAGCATGAGGGCAACGGCGCGTGGCCTCACGGGAGCCACTACTGAGGGGAAGGGCCGCGACATGCAGGGATGGCCGATTTACCTGGGTCTGCTTCTAGTCATCTCCCTGTGGGCAGGCCGCCAGTGGTTGGAGCGGCGACAGGTGCATCAGCTCACGGGAGAGGTGACCGCTGAGCCGCCCGTTCCCACACCTGACCGGCCTGAGCCGGTGCTGCGCGCAGCAGCGGCACGGGGGGAGGCACGGGCCATGCTCGAACTTGGCGACCTGGGCCTGCTCAAGCGAGACGTGCCCCAGGCGCTGTCATGGTGGACGAAGGCCTTGGAGGCGGGCGACGATCTGGCGGCCTACCGCCTTGCCGATCTCCACCAGGTACTCGGTGACACAGAGAAGGCCTCGCTCCACTTCCGGCGCGCCGTCGAGGCCGGAGTGCCCGGAGCCGCCAACGACTACGCCATGTTCCTGATCGGTCAAGGCGACGACGCCGGCCGTGGACAACTGCTGCGTGCCGCCGAGGAAGGCGACTCGTCGGCCATGTACAACCTCGCCTACCTGGCGGCTGAACGCGGCGACCTGACCGAGAACGAGCGATGGAGTCGAGCCAGTGCCGAGGCCGGACACCCCGGCGGAGCATTCTCCCTGGGCCTCCTCGCCTACGAGCGCGGTGACCTGGAGGCGGCGGAGACCTGGTACCGCAAAGCAGCCGGGGCACAGCACTCGGATGCCATGTTCAACCTCGGAAACCTGCTGCGCGAGCGGGGAGACCTCGACGGCGCGGAACACTGGTACGGTCGGGCCGCTGCGGCAGGCGTTGCGGAAGCCGCCGAAAACCTCGTCCTCCTGCGCCGCACTAGCGGCTGATCGCACAGTGCCACCGGGGTCCGCGCATAGCCGAGAGCGGCGCGGGCCCCGTCGTCGTCTCGCCTCACTGCACGAGGAGTTTGGACATGCTGATGTGCTCGGTCGATCTGCGCACCGCCTCGGGACCGTGGCAGTGGAGCGCTGGACAGCCATCAGTCAATTCGACACTGCCGAATCCGACAACCCACTTGCTGATTTTGTCGGGGTGAACGGGGGTCTGACGCAGGTTGTGTGGTGTGGTCACGGAGCGTCAGGCCAGAAGGGTTCGCTTGCGCAGGAGCGGGAAGCTGGCGCCTCCGAACATTTTTCAGCGTCTTGATCCGGTTGACGGCGCCTTCGACGTGGCTGGAGTTCCAAGACGTGGTGAGTCCGGCGTGGACGGCGTCGTAGTCGCTGTTCAGGCCGCCTGCGAAGGTGCTGATCCCGGGCCATCGAGATGTGGCCGGGGAAGGTGCAGAAGAACGAGTAGTTGCCGCCGGCCTCCGCTTTGCGGTGCCGACGGCGGGAGAGGCCTTTCTCCGGGGCGCAAGTCATCTTGGTGGCGGCGGTGATCGCGGTGTTGTCTTCTGATTGCCGGCGCCGACCGGTGTTCCTGACTTGTGGTCAGGTACGGGCTTCTTGAGCTGGGTTCGTGAAACCCAATGCCGTTTCATGGAACCGAATCGCTGAGACAGAACCTGGACACTCGCGGGATCATTTCAGGATCGACGCGGCCCTAGTGTCGTCGGTGTCAGCAGGAAACACCGCAACCGAAAGCCGCTGGAGATCATGATGCGCTCGCGTCTCGCCGCTCGTTCCGCCCGTCTCGTCCTTGCTGCCGCGGCCGTGACGGCCCTCGCGGCCACCACCACCGCCTGCGACCCCGACGACGTCGCGGACGCCGGCAGCTCCGCGGCCCCCTCCGCTGTCGCCTCCGGCGGTAGCGATGGGAGCGACAGCTCCTCCAGCGACAGCCCTTCCACCGGCGGCTCCAGCTCCCGCGGTTCCAACTCCGGCGGCTCCGCCGTCAAGACCGAATCCGGCGACGGCGGGAAGAGCAGCTACGGGCAGTCCTGCGGTACCAACGACCTGGACTTCACGGTCACTTGGGAGGCTCAGCCTGTCAGCTACTACCTTGTCACCGCCAAGGCCAAGTCCGGCATCACCTGCTACCTGGACGTCAACACCCCCAGCGTCTCCTTCGGCTCCGACGCCGACGGCGTTGCCTCCCCCGTCGGACAGGGCGGCGAAGACCCCATCAAGCTCTCCGGCTCCGCCGTCGCGTACACCGGTATCAACCCCAAGACCACCGACGGCGAAGGCGGCACGGAGTTCGGCAACGTCATCATCGCCACCACCGAGGACGACCCCAACCCTGCCGAGCTCGAACTCCCTGACATGGCCACCGTGGACAAGCCCATCGTCACCAACTGGTCCACCAAGCGCAACGAGACGGTCCCCCGCATCATCTGATCAACCGGCTTCCAGCGCCTGGAACACGAACTCCCGCGAAGTCTTCCTCCCCACGCGGATGAAGGGTTCCACCAAGGCCTTGGCGGAGATCACTGTCGTGCCCACCGCCTCGGAGACCTTGCTCATCCAACGGCAGCATCCTCGGGAACGGCCGGCAGCCGCATCCGGTCAGGGGCGAGGACACCACGCAGCGGGAAGCGAGGCCGCCCGCTTTCATCCCGGCCGGTCCCGTGGGACCAGCGGCAGGAGAGCCCCCATCACCTTCTCAGGATCGGGGACGGAGAGCGCCAGCCGGCTGAACGGCGCGCTGCGGTGGAATTCCACACACAGCACCGGTGTGCCAGCCCGCACCAACGTGAAGTCCAGGCCCTCCCGTAGGTGCCGGACACCCGCGCACACCTGTCCGGGGATGCAGATCCCCCGATCATGCTCACCACGAAGCGCACGCCACCAGTCGGGCTCGATATGGACCTGGCGCAGCGCCGACACCGGAATCCGCACATTGCGGTGGTGTGCCAGCGCCTTCTCCAGCCAGGACAGGTGTACGACGATGTCGGTCCCCTCGACTGCCAACCTCGCCATAGCCTCTCCCTCATGGTCGGAGCGCCCCGGCACATCCCGATGCTTCGGAACCCGCTCCAGGCCTGCGTCGTCGGCCAGATTTACATCAAACCGTCGCATTTCCCTCGGCGCGACACCCCTGCCTCCACGGGGCAGTTTCAGGTTCACGGAGGTGCGAACGGCGAGGAGAGACGATGTCGTCGGCGCTTCCGGTGCCGAGCTCGGCGAGGATCGCGTCACAGAAGGTGCTGCGCAGACCGCACGGCGCTCTGCGCTGCCCCGCCTACAGCTCGTTCCCCGACTCCTGGGCGCGCTTGCGGGCCTTGACCCAGGGGGTCAGGCGGGATGGCGAGGCCGTTCCTCAGCAATGGTGCGGCCACCGGGTTCCCGCGCGGTGGGCCGCAACGGGAGTGCCGGGCGCGGCGGCCGGGAATTGTGCCTCCCTGCCCGTCTCACTCTCCGCACGCGGATCACGGGTGAGCTATCCTCCGCGCATGCGTGGACAGTTCACCGGCTGGCCGGAGCAGGCCATGGACGTGTTGTGGCAGCTCCAGGGCGAGCCGACCCGCGCGACCCGCGAGCGCTACCGCGCGGACCGCGAACGCCTGGTCCGGCAGCCGATGATCGCCCTGCTCAACGAGGTCGCGGACACCGACCCCCGGTACGAGGACTTCTCCGTCTGGCACTACCGCACCAACTCCTGGTGGTGGCAGCACCAGGGCGCGGTGATCCGACTCGGCCGCAAGATCGAGATCGGTCTCCGGTTCTCCCTGGACGGCCTGCGGATCCAAGGCGCCTGGTGGTACCCCGATCCCGGCCAGGTGAACATGTTCCGCAAAGCCGTGGCCTCCGAGAGGAGCGGCCGCGAACTGTGCGCCATCGTCGAGGCCGTGCGGAAGAAGGGCTACGACATCTCCGGGGACGTGATGAAACGCCCGCCGCGCGGCTATCCGACGGACCACCCCCGTACGAACCTGCTGCGCCACCGTTCGCTGATCGCCGCCCGTCCCCTCGGCTGCGAGGAGTGGCTGCACACCCCTGAGGCGGTCGACCGGGTCCTCTCGGCCGCCGCTGACCTGGACGCCCTGCTGATGTGGTTGGTCCGCCACGTGAAGCGCGCCGCCTGACATCACCTCGGCCGCTGGCGGCTGCGAGGCGGGCAGCGATAGTCGGCCCTGTGACTCTCTACCTCAGAGTTGGGCGCGTGCTGAGCGGCTCGATGCCGCGCGGACGGTCGACGCCCTTCATACCCAGACCGATGTGCGCTTGGCTCTGGACGGCCCCTGCCCAGGCGGGCAAGTAGGTCGACCAGTGCCGGGCCGTGTCCGGCACCTGGTACTCCGCGTACGACGGCCTCACCCTCGACTCCGCCTCCCGCATCGACATCGACCACGTCGTCCCCCTCAAGGAAGCCTGGCGCTCCGGGGCCTCGGAGTGGTCGACGCCCGAGCGGCGTGCCTTCGCCAACGACCTGGTCCACTCGCAGCTGATCGCGGTGTCGGCTGTGGCCCGACTCCCGTGCCGAAATCGGCGGATCGTCCTCCCACAGCGCATCGATGAGCCGACTGATGGGCACCACCTCGTCGGCGTGCAGCAGGAGGTATGCGAGAACGGCCCGCTGCTTGAGCGGCCCCAACTGCACCAGCTGCCCATCCGACAACACCTCGAAAGGCCCCAGCATCCGGAATTCGATCACTGCGCCACGTCAATCGCGGCATCGTCCTCGACATCGGTTAGCAGGGCCGAATGCCAACCAAGAGTGTCATTCGTATCACATTCCGTCACGATGGTGGGGGTCGATATCCGCCGCTACGTGGGTGGTCACAGGGCTCACGTCCCGGCGACGGGGGCACGGTCTGCTGTGAATCTTCCCGAACGATCTCGTCACCCGGATCCGCGGCTCCCTCAAGGCCGATCCGGCCGACATCCTCGCTGCTCTCGACGGGCTGCTGGCCAAGCAGCTGCAACCCCTGCGAGGGGTTGGCGATGCCGCCGCCCCGGCCGCGTGGGCACGTTCCACCATTGCGCCTGGCTGGACACCGAGAGGTGTACGTCGACCGCACATCACGTGATGTGACATAGATCACCTTGTCACATTGGAGGCGTCATGTGTTTATCTACAGCTGTCCAACATTTGGAGGTTTGTATGGAGGGGTTGAGAGAGCCGCGCCGCGCCGCGACCCTGTCCGCCCAGGCCGCTGATCAACTACGGGAGCAGATCGCCTCCGGCCGCTGGCCGGTCGGTAGTCGCGTACCTTCCGAACACGAGTTGGTCGCGATTCTCGGAATCAGTCGCAACACCGTGCGAGAGGCCTTGCGTGCTTTGGTGCATCTGGGCCTGCTGGAAGCCCGTGCCGGAGACGGCACCTACGTCCGGGTCGCCAGCGAGTTGGAGGCAGTGCTGGTGCGCAGGGCGGCAACGGCACACCTGTCCGATGTCTTCGAGCTGCGCGCGGTATTGGAGGAGCATGCTGCGGGGCTGGCCGCGCAGCGTCGGACGAGCGCAGACGTGAAGCGATTGCGGGAGCTGCTGCGCAAGGCGCAGGAGACCAACTGTGCTGGTGAGATGACCGCGTTGGCTGACGTCGATGGCTCATTCCACCTGGCGGTGGTGGAAGCCGGCGGGAACGGGTTGCTTGCCGAGGTCTACAAGCACTTGGGGAGCGCGCTGGCCGCAGCGGTCGCCGAGCTGACCTGGGGCAGGGATATCGCCGCCGAACACGACCACTGGCACACCACCCTCGTAGAGGCCATTGCGGCGGGAGATGCGGTGACTGCCCGCTCCGCCGCCTCCACGCTCGTGCGGATCAGCCGTCGCGCCGCGCTGGGGCAAGAAGGGGTGGATGAGCGTGACTGTTCCGAAAGGCGCTGACGCTCCCGGGGGCGAATCCGACGGTCACCAGGGCGGAGCGCCTCGCGTGGGGTTGTTCCTGGTTGGGATCTTGCTTGTTGCGGCGAATCTGCGGGCGCCGCTGACAGGTGTCGGCTCGGTGCTGCCGATGATCGAACACGACACCGGCTTGTCCAGCACCGCGGCAGGACTGCTCAACGCTTTGCCACTACTGGCTTTCGCGGCCACGTCACCGCTGGTGGGCAGGAGTGCGCAGCGCCACGGAACCGAGCGCGTCTTGTGGATCGCTTTGCTGGTGCTGACGTTCGGCATTGTGCTGCGCTCGCTACCAGGCGTGGTGACCTTGTTCGCCGGCACCGTGGTCATGGCAGCAGCGATCGCCTACGGCAACGTGCTGCTGCCCTCGCTGGTCAAGAGCACTGTTCCCGAACGGCGGATCGCCGCAGTCACCGGGCTCTACGTCACTGTCATGGGGTTGATAGCCGCGGTCTCCTCCGGGGTGTCCGTGCCCCTGGCTGACCATCTTCCCGGAGGATGGCATACCGCGTTGGGCTGCTGGGCGGTGCTGGCGCTACTCGGGGTCCTGGCCTGGGCACCGCAACTGGTCCGTCGCCGGCCCGTAACATCCACCGCCCCCGGAGTGGGGCAGGCGCATACCCTGTGGCGTTACCCACTGGCCTGGCAGGTCAGTGCGTTCATGGGGCTGCAGTCCCTCGGTTTTTACACCACGATCGCGTGGTTGCCCAGCATCGTGCACGACCACGGCGCCTCCGAAGGCGCCGCCGGCTGGCAGCTGTTCCTGCTCCAGGTGACCGGTCTGGTCTCCAGCAGTACTGTGCCGATACTCGCCCGACAATTCACTGACCAACGGCTGCTGGCCGTCAGCGGTTCATTGATGTGCGCCACCGGATACCTGGGGCTGCTCCTGGCCCCCGAGATGGCGACCGCGTGGAGTGCGCTGATCGGCCTTGGCGGCGGCGCCTGCCTGGTGTTGGCACTGACGTTCCAAGGCCAGCGTGCGGCCGACGCGCCCCAGGCCGCCGCGCTGTCCGGCATGGCCCAAAGCGTCGGCTACCTCCTGGCCGCCGTTGGGCCCCTGCTGTTCGGCTCAGCCCACGACCTCGCCGGTGGGTGGACTGTCCCGCTCGGCCTTCTTGTCGCGCTGACCCTCGTTCAGGGCCTCCTCGGCCTTGGAGCTGGTCGCGCCGTCCGCCTCCCGCAAACAACGACCGCCCAGCTGGCACCGGAAAGGATTCGACCCGCATGAACGGAACGACCTGCTTCAGTTACTTGGACACTCCCATGGCAGCACCGCTGTCCATCACCGAACTCATGCCCGGCGCCTATAACGTCATGGAGTACACCGCCGTTGCCGCCGGCGAACAGGTGCTGATCCTGACGGAGAACTCGGTGGACCCTGTGGTGGTGCAGGCACTGGCGGCAGCAGCCGCCTATCGCAACGCCGAGGTGCACGTTCTGGCCGTTCCCCCGTTCAGCGCGGGTGGCTGGGACTCCGAGCGGCCATCACCAATGCTGTCGGCCATCCACGCCGAGGCTGATGTGGTGCTCTCCTGCACATGGTGGGGTGAGGTGCACAGCGACCGCTTGTTCTTCGATGAGGTTGCCAAGCGCAAGGCCCGGTTCCTCTCACTGCACCAGACCGCGACCGCATCGGCGCTGGCCACCGGTGCCCGCTTCCCGCTGGAGCTGTATTTCGCCTTGGAAGCTAAGGCGACCGCACAACTCGCCGCAGCCAGCGAGATCCGGGTAACCACCGCTGCAGGCACCGACGTGACCTTCCGTGACTTCGTCACCAGTGGCCATCACGCTCCTCTCATCGCTGGAATGTGGCGGCCCTTCCCTTACGGTGGCGTCAACTTCTACCCCAACCGCACCGACGGGCTGCTGGTCATCGAGGAGTCCACGGTCACCGGCACACCGGCCGAGCCCACCACGATCGAACTCACCAACAACGTGGTAACAGCGATCGAGGGCGCGACTGCTGCCACCGAGCTACGTCACTATTCACCAAGGGGCTACTACCTGCGGCACGCCCTGATCGGACTCAACCCGAAAGTGCGCTCAAGCGGTGGCACCCAGTTCGAACGGGAGAAGCACGCCGGTGCGTTCTACCTTGGTCTGGACGCCCTGACCGAGGAGGGGGAGCCTGACCGTAGCGGGCCAGGACACGCCCACTGCGACTGCCAGTTCGACAAGCCGACCATCACCATTGACGGCACACCCTTTATTGAGGACGGCCGCCTCCGCCTTCTCGAAGATCCCGAAATCCGCGAACTAGCCGCATGGTTCGGTCCCGCCGATGTGCTCCTCGATTCCAATCCCCGAATGGTGCTACCTGCCAGATACACGCGGTATTAAGGCCGTGTCCTATGGTCTGACTAACCCCCTGCGGTAGCCCCAAGACATTGTGCATGGCTACCGAGGCTGCACTATCTGGGCCGCGGAGTGGCCCAGATAGTGGAAGCACGGAGTGCTTCAATAGCCCACCCTGTCGCGTAATTTATGCACCCCTACGGCGCGGTGGGCAGGTGTGGGGAGCGGAGCACGAGCAGGGTGATCTCGCTGGGCGCGAAGACGCGGAAGGGCGGGCCCCAGAAGCCGGTGCCGCGGCTGGTGTAGAGAAGGGTGCGGGCGCCATGGTGGCTGAGGCCGGCAAGGGCGGGCTGGTCGATGCGGACCAGGTGGTGGAAGGGCCAGATCTGGCCGCCGTGGGTGTGGCCCGAGAGCTGGAGGTCGATGCCTTCGGCTGCCGCCCGGTCGACGAACTTGGGCTGGTGTGCCAGGAGCAGGACGGGCAGATCGGGGTCGGCGCCGTTCAAGGCTCCGGCGAGATGGGCGCGGTGGCCTGCCAGACCGGAGGACTCGGCGGTGACGTCGTCCACGCCGGCGACCACGAGGGTGTCGCCGCCGCGTTCGAGCAGCAGATGGCGGTTGCGCAGCGGCTCCCAGCCCAGCTCGTCCATCAGGTCGACCCAGCCCTGGGCCTCGCTGTAGTACTCGTGGTTGCCGGTGACATACACACGGGCCCGGGTGGCCCGCACGGTACCGAGCGGTGCGGCCTGGGCGCGGCGGCGTTCGGCCGTACCGTCCGCGATGTCACCGGTGTGGCAGACCAGGTCGGCTTCCAGAGCGTTCGCCGTCTCGCACATCCGCGCCGACCAGCGGGTGCGATCGAGTGGGCCGTAGTGGGTGTCGGTGATGAGGACGACGCGGGTGCCGTCCAGCCCGGCACCCAGTCGCGGGAGTTGCACGTCGAGTCGGCGCACGCGTGGCACGCGGCGGGCCTCGGCGTACCCCCACGCGAGCAGTACGGCGGTTACGCCGAGGACGGCCCAGGTGACGATTCGGGCCCGGTCCTGACTCTCGCCGACGCCGGCCACGGTCAGGGCGAGCCGCAAGAGGACGCCGAGCAGAACGGACCAGGTGAACAGAACCCAGCTGGTGCCCAGCAGGGTGTCACCGATGATGGCCGCCCGGTCCTGTTGGCGCCGGCCGTGGCCGCGCACCATCGCGAGCGGCATACCAACGAGGCCGAGGACGAACAGGACGGTGCCGGCCAGCGTGACGGGCAGCGGCCAGTGCTGGCCGGTGTGCAGGAGCACCCAGCAGGGCACGGCCCACAGCAGGACGGGGGCGATCAGCGGGATGTAGCGCATCAGGCGGTGCAGTCGGCTCTGCCGCGGCGCTTGCGCTTCACCCTCGGCGGGCCGGGTGTTGCTGGTGGCGGTCATGCTTCCCCTCCCTGACCAGGCTGCCGTCTCGCGCACTGTATCCGGTCGCCCTCGGGCCGGCCGGACCGGCATTCATGGGCGCGGCCCCTTGGGGCGAAGGGTTCTCTGCATGATGGCAAGACTCCGCCGCGGACACCTCCCTTGGCATGAGCCGGGCAGGGTGCTACTGCCTTCCCCGGCTGAGTGGTGCGGGATTGCGGCTGGTCCAATGGTGGCGGTGGTGGCGAACGTGGTCGGGGTTGATGTAGTGCCACCGGTGGCGTTTGAGTTCGGATTGCAGGCGGTCCGTCACGGTGTCCACGACTCTAAGGTCGTCGGTCAGGACGTACGCTCCGGCGTCGAAGAGGACGTGGCAGTTCGGGCAGAGGCACAGCAGGTTCCAAAGCGGGGAACCCCGTTCTGGTGGGAGAGGGAAGCAGTGACCCGCACCATTGCCCAGTTGGAGGCTGAGCAGGAACTCGCCGACAACCTCGGCTCCGGTGCGCCCCAGCTGGACGCGTCGACGATGCATCCGTGGGTGTGGGGCAGTGTCCAGGGCCTATGGGGGAGTGGGCACTACCGGCAGGCCGTCGGGATGGCGGCCGTAGCTGTGAATGCCCAGTCGCAGGCCAAGCTCGGGCGGAAAGACTTGTCGGAGTCGAAGCTCCTCGGTGAGGCGTTCAGCATCAAGCCGCCCGAGGCAGGGAAACCGCGGCTTCGTCTCGGCCCGAACGACGGCAGTGATACGTGGCGCAGCCGTCACGAGGGCGCTGGTGCGTTCGCGCGCGGCGTGTACTCCGCGATCCGCACCCCGATCGCTCACGAGCAGGGGACGAGCTGACGGAGAGTGAGGCGCTGGAGATGCTGGCCGCGTTCAGTCTCCTCGCGAACTGGATCGACGATGCGACCGTGGAGACGGCCTCGTAGCATCCGCTGCGCTCAGGCGGGTGTCAGGCCGCTGGTGTCCAGGTCCAGATTGAACGGGTCTGGGAGACGCAGCACGGCACCGAAGGGGTGGGGGCCGTCGACGCGGGTGTAGCCCAGGTGCCCGGGTTCGGAGAACAGGGTGACGCTGCCCTCGATCCGGTCGACGAGGAGGTAGAGCGGGGCCCGGTACTCGGCGTACCGGCGGCGCTTTACGCCCCGGTTGGTTTCCGCGTTCGACTCCGACGTCACTTCCACGACGAGGAGTGTCTGGTCGGGGAGCAGTGCCCCCCACCCTTCGCGAGGTCCTCGGGAACGACGGCGATGTCGGGGACGTACCAGTTCGACGACCCGAGCAGGTCCAGGTTCCCCGAGCCTTCAACGCAGCCGAGTTCATCGACCCGGTCCTCGAGCTGCCGGCGCACTATTCGGGCGGCACGTTCATGGTCCCAGGTCGGCGACACGGGCTCGATGATCCCCTCAATGATCTGAACACGGTCCCCGCGGATGTGCTGAACGGCGTACTTGAGGGCGCGCTCGGAGTCGATGCCGTAGCCGTAGCCGGGTGCGCTCGTGATCTGTTCGGCCTCTGATGGTGGTGCCTGAGAGCATCATGCCCTGACCGCCCGTAGCGACGCGCGGGGCACGGGTGATATGAGACACCGCGCAGAACCGTACCGGCCGTGGCCAGCGGGCCGCATGGTGCAGGAAACAGCACCGAGCTGGGCCTGAGCGCCTGTGCGCCCCACCGGGCCCCCTCCCCGCGGCCATAACTGTGACAGACCGTCGATTGCATGGGCGGACGCTGCGGGAAGTGCCATGGCCTATCAATGCCTGACGACGACCTGGTGAACGTCGCTCCTGGGGAGCACTGGTGCGAGAGGTGCTGTGAGGACTGGGCGTACGACGGTCTGGTTGAGGGACGGAATCGTGGTGAAGACGACTTGCCGACCATGCCGATCGGTGATCCTGATGAGGCGCAGCACCGGCGAGGAACAGCGGCGTAGGGTCCGCGCCTGGCCGATGCGTAGTGTGACTGGGCGCCTGAGTTGGCCCGGACCGCGAACTGGAATGCCAAGGGGGCGCAGCGGTCGGATAACTCCGTTCTAGTAGGGCTTTGTTAGGTGGTGTCGTAGGGCTGCCATGGGGTGGGTTGTCGGCAGGTGGGGCAGGTTCCGGTCCAGGTGGCCAGCAGATGTTGGAGGAGGTCCAGGGCCTGGTAGAGGGTCAGGCCCTGGCAGGGACTTTTGGGCAGGTCCGCTGTTCGGTCAGGAACAGGTGGGCGGCGGTGACGAGGGTGACGTGGCGGTGCCAGCCGGTGAATGAGCGGCCTTCGAAGTGGTCGAGTCCGAGGGTGGTCTTCAGCTCGCGGTAGTCGTGCTCGATGCGCCACCGTAACTTCGCGAGGCGGACCAGATCCCGGGCCGGGATGTCGGCTGGCAGGTTGGATATCCAGTACTTGACCGGCTCGTCCTCACCCTCGGGCCACTGGGCGATCAGCCAGGTCAGGCCGATGACACCGTCGGGAGCGGGCTTTGGACGGCGTCCCGCGAGCCGGATGCGCAGGAACACGAAGCGGGAGGTCATCGCGGCTTTGGAGCCCTTGCGCCAGGTGACCGTCACCGCTTTGTCGCGGCCGGCGGCCAGGACGTGTTCGCGCAGGCTGAGTGGGCGGGTTCGGTAGCGGGGCAGCGGCCTGGGACCGAGCCCACCGTAGGGCGGCTGGTGGGGCTTGGCCGCCTCGGCATGAGCGGTCAGTTCGCCCTTGACCTGCAGTGCGTAGGCCAGGCCCCGGTCTTCCAGCGCGTGCCGGAAGTCGGCGTTCGCGCCGTAGCCGGCATCCGCGACCAGCACCGCGGGCCACAGTCCGACCGCTGCCAGTTCGTCGAGCATGTCCAGCGCGAGCTGCCACTTCGGCCGGTGACGCTCTTCGTCGGGGATCCGGCAGTGGGCCCGCCGGTCCGCCGCTTCTGGGCTGTCCCAGCTCTGGGGCAGGAACAGCCGCCACGAGAGCGGGCAGGATGCGGTGTCGGAGGCGGCATGGACGCTGACGCCGATCTGGCAGTTGCCGACCTTGCCCAGGGTGCCGGAGTACTGCCGGGCCACCCCGGGCGAGGACACTCCGTCCTTGGGGAAGCCGGTGTCGTCCACCACCCACACCTGCGGACGCACCACCCCGACCGCACGGCGGGCCAACCCCGCGCGGACTGTGCCCACCGGCCAGGTCGAGGACGTCATGAACTGCTGCAACTGCTGATGGTCCACACCCAGACGCCCAGGCGATCGGCTGCATCGACTTCCGACGCCCGTCCAGCAACAGACCCCGCAGATACAACCGGCCCTTCACCCGCTGGTCAGCACGTCTCAGCGAAGCGAACACCTCCCCGGCGAACTCCTCCAACCGGCCACGACACAAAGCGAGTTCATCCGCCCTCATACCAGCAGGAAACCACCAGAACCACCGCCTGCCCAGACACGTAACAAAGCCCTACTAGGGCCAATACCGGTGACTTTGTTGGTGGTGGGTCGTTGGGTGTGGTGTGCCAAGGCCTGGACAGGTGAAGTCGTCGGGTGAGCGGTTGTCGGACCGGATCGCTCTGGGTGTGCTGACGCGGGTGTTTGCGCCCGAGTTGGTGGATGAGGTGGTTGTTGGGTGTGGGCGTCTGGAACAGCGGTCGCGGCTGTTGCCGGCCCGGGTGGTGGTCTATTTCGTGCTCGCGATGTGTCTGTTCTCCGGGCAGGGCTATGAGGAGGTGGCCCGACTGCTGACGCAGGGGCTGGAGCGGGTGCGGCGGTGGGAGAAACCGTGGCAGGTGCCCACGACAGCGGCGATCGGCCGGGCCCGCCGGCGATTGGGGCCGGAGCCGTTGAAGGTGCTGTTCGCGCGAGTGTGCCGGCCGGTGGCCGCCCCGGACACTGCTGGTGCCTGGTATCGGCAGTGGCGTCTGGTTGCGGTGGACGGCACGGTCTTCGATGTGCCGGACACCGGGGCGAACAGCGATTTCTTCGGCCGGCCCGGCTCGGGCCGGGGACAGCAGCGCAGTGCCTACCCGCGGGTGAGGGTCGCTGCGCTGGTGGAGTGCGGGACACACGCGGTGTTCGCCGCGGCGACCGGCCCGCTGTCGGTTCATGAACAGCAGTTGATTCCCGGCCTGCTGGGCCGGCTCGAGCCGGGAATGCTGCTGATGGCCGACCGCGGCATCACCGGCTTCGAGCTGTGGCGGGCCGCCTCGGACACGGGCGCGGACCTGTTGTGGCGCGTCCGGAAGAACATCGTGCTCCCGGTCCTCGAAGCCTTCGACGACGGCTCCTACCTGTCCGAGATCGTTGCGGCAGGCGACCGCAAGCACCGGGACCCGGTCCGGGTCCGCGTCATCGAGTACACCCTCGGCCGCGAGGACGCCGACACGGTCTACCGGCTGATCACGACCATCTGCAACCCGCAGGAGGCCCCTGCGGCCGACCTGGCGGGCCTCTACCATCAACGCTGGGAGATCGAGAACACCCTGGACGAGATCAAGACCCATCAGGGCGGACACCGCCTCGTCCTCCGCTCCCAGTACCCCGATGGCGTCGAGCAGGAAATCTACGGTTTCCTTCTTGTCCACCACGCACTCCGGGACGTCATGCACCACACCGCTCACCAGGCCGGCCTCGACCCCGACAGACTGTCCTTCACCCGCACCCTTCGCATCGCTCGCCGCCACGTCACCGACCAGGCGGCACTTTCCCCCCTCACGACTCAGTCGAGCCCTGACCCACGCCATCCGTGAGCTGCTGGAACGACTCCTGCCACCCCGCAGGCAACGCTCCAACCCCCGTGTCATCAAACGCAAGATGGCCAACTGGCACCTCAAACACACCCACCACCGCAACCCACCCCGACCACCCGCAGCAGCAATCACACTCATCCCGCCCACCAAACCCGCCAGCAGACGCCAGAAGAGCACCTAAATCACCGGTATTGCTACTAGGGCCTGCCCGGCGGATGATGCAGAATCCCTGAACGGACGTTCTTCCCAGGTACGAAGAGGTCCTGACTTGGGCTGAACCTGTGGTGGCCAGCCGACACTCTCGGCGGGGCAAAGAAGCCGTGCGCCCCGTGACCGTGATTCGGTGACGGGGCGACGGGGTGCAGGCCGACTGACCTCAGGGCTGGTCGCCGATGTAGCGGAAGATCTCGTGGTTGGCGTTGACGCCCCAGACGGTTCCGTCGGCTGCGGCGCTGATGTCGGTCAGGCCACCGGGGACGTTGTGCCACGGATTGGCGTCGTCGTTGGTGAACCTGTAGATCCCCCCGTCGGGGTTGATGCCCCACACGTTGGACCGGGACCCGGCCGAGATTCCCGACAGACCACCAGGGATCTTCTTCCAGTGGCCGGTGGAGTCCTGGTCGCCGATGTAGCGGAAGATCTCGTGGTTGGCGTTGACGCCCCAGACGGTTCCGTCGGCTGCGGCGCTGATGTCGGTCAGGCCACCGGGGACGTTGTGCCACGGATTGGCGTCGTCGTTGGTGAACCTGTAGATCCCCCCGTCGGGGTTGATGCCCCACACGTTGGACCGGGACCCGGCCGAGATTCCCGACAGACCACCAGGGATCTTCTTCCAGTGGCCGGTGGAGTCCTGGTCGCCGATGTAGCGGAAGATCTCGTGGTTGGCGTTGACGCCCCAGACGGTTCCGTCGGCTGCGGCGCTGATGTCGGTCAGGCCACCGGGGACGTTGTGCCACGGATTGGCGTCGTCGTTGGTGAACCTGTAGATCCCCCCGTCGGGGTTGATGCCCCACACGTTGGACCGGGACCCGGCCGAGATCCCCGACAGACCACCACTGATCTTCTTCCAATGAGCCATGTCGACCTTGTTCCCCTCGTTCGTGCCCTGTCTTCAGGTGCTTGACTGAGGCTAGATCGGCTGAATGGCCCAATATTGTGATTGATCAACAAAATGATCCGGAAATGGCTGTTTGAAGCCGATCCTTTCCCGCCTGCCTGGCGAACGGGCCAGTTGGCCACGGACACATTGGCCGGATGCGCGGTCCCACCTGCGGGGGATCGACGCAGCGGCACGACACGTGCAGGAGAAGGCTGCATCGCGCGACAGGCCCCCGGAGTATCCGGGGCCGGGGCCTGTCGTCGCACGCCTATGATCCGCCGGACAGGTCTAGGCGGCCTGTACGTCAGGCCCACCCCGACCACAGACCCGACCACGGGCCGACGTAGGCCGACCACATTCCCGACCACCGCAGGCCAGGGCCAACATCCTGCTCCTGGACCACGATCCCGGCCGCCGCGCCGGCACCCCGTTGCACGGGAGCCCGGCGGCCGGGTCGACCGGCGATGCGCTGCCCGTACGATGACCGGCGTGACCGTCCGCCGTGCCCTTGGCGCAGGCCCCCAGGCTCCCGCGCCCAGCATCCGCGCAGCCCAGGCCGACCTGCTCGACACTCTCCCCGGAGAGCGCCTGTCCGACCTCGACGAACTGCGAGCCCGAGGCGTCCTCGGCACGCGCCCGGCTGCGCCCCCGTCCCCGCGGCGGACCCTCGGGACCGGTGGCCGCGCCGACGAGAAACTGCCCCACCAGCCCGCCTGACCCCCCTCGGCACTGGTGCGCTGCCCCCGTGGTGCCGTGCCGTACCCGTGAAACGCCCGGTGGGCGGCACCCGCATGGGGTGCCGCCCACCGGGCGTTGGTGGCGCAGGGGTTAGCCGGCTGGAGGGAGATCAGATGAAGGTGATGTCCCAGTGGACGCCGCCGCCGCGGGGGATTTCGTAGACGTACTCGGCGGAGATCCCGTTGAGGGTGCCGTGCCAGCGGGCGTCGGTGCCCCGCGGGGCGCCCTTGCGCTGGGTGGTCTTGATCCAGTTGGTCACGCAGCTGCCCTCGTCACGGGTACGCAGGTCGAGCTTGTAGCCGCCTGCGTGGGAGTGGTTGCCCCTGGTGCTGTGGCCGGACTCGGTACCGCCGGTGATGACGATGGTGCACCCGCCGCTGGCCTTCTTCAGAGCGATGACGCCCTGGATGGTGCGGGCACGGACACCTGCCAGGGAGGTCCGGCCGACCGGGGCCTTGATGCCGGCCGCGGCGAGCTGCGCGAGGGCCTGGCGCTGGGTCAGCCTGCCGTTCGCCGGAGCGGGCGTGGTCGGGGCAGGCGTGGTCGGGGTGCTCGTCTTGGTTCCGTTGACCAGCTTGTTCCACGTCTTCGGACCGACGACACCGTCAGCGGTCAGCCCGTGGGACCGCTGGAACGCAGCCGTCGCGTTCCGGGTGGCCGGACCGAACGCACCGTCGACCGCGATGCGGTTCCCGTACCCGGCGAGCTGCGCCTGGGCGGCCTTCACCGCGGATCCGTTCGCGCCCTGGCCAACAGTGCGGACCAGCTTGTTCCAGGTGTTCGGGCCGATGATGCCGTCCGCGGTCAGGCCATGGGACCGCTGGAACGCGGCGGCGGCGTTCTGGGTGTTCGGGCCGTAGATCCCGTCGGCGGTGACGGACTGGCCGGCCGCGGCCAGCAGGTGCTGGGCGGTCGTGACGTTCACGCCACGCGCCCCGTTCTTCAGCAGCGGCCAGACAGCCGTGGACGGAGCAGGCGGCGTCGTTGTACCCGTTCCCGGAGGGGTGGGGGCCGTCTGGCCAGGAGCCAGGTGGGCGAGGGCGCGGAGCTGGGTCAGCGTGCCCTTGTAGACGTTGATGTCGGCCCTGCCCCGCAGGCCGGGTACCGTCCCGTTCTCGGTTTACTGCCAGATCGACCAGTACCTGCCGCCGACCGGAGCGGGCTCACGCGTTCCGCTCTCGTAGCGGGGCTGCCACAGCGGGCTGTTGGCCAGGGCGCCGGTGTTGCCGCGCAGACAGGTGTCGGCGAAGTCCTTCGAGGTGTAGACGATGGGGGGGCCTTGACCCCGGATTGTGAACACGTCTATGCGGCTTGGGCCAGGGTAGTTGCTGCGGGTTGGAGGCCGTTCTCGTAGGCGATCGGGGATCTTTGGCCGAGGCGGGAGTGCCTGCGTCGGGTGTTGTATCGGGTCAGCCGGCGGAAGGCGTCGAGCCTGGCCTCGCGCTCGCTCGGCCAGGCCTTTCGGCCTTTGAGTGTTTCTCTCTTGAAGGCTGCGTTGAAGCTTTCCGCGGCGGCGTTGTCCGCGCTGGACCCGATCGCGCCCATACTCTGCTGGACCCCTGCTGACCTGCAGATCTCGGCGAAGGCCCTACTCGTATATTGCGAGCCGTGGTCGGTGTGCATGATCGCTCCTGCCAGGCTCCCGCGGGTCCGCTCGGCGGCCGCCAGGGCGTCGGTGACGAGCTCGGTCCGCATGTGGTCGGCGATCGCCCACCCGGCCAGCCGGCGTGAGGCGAGGTCGATGACGGTTGCGAGGTAGAGCGGCTTCGCGCCGCTGACCGGCAGGTATGTGATGTCCCCGACGTACTTCGTGTTCACCACAGCCGCGGTGAAGTCACGCCCGATCAGATCTGGCGCCTTCGCCGCGGCCTGGTCCGCGACGGTGGTGCGGTGCCGGCGGCGCAACCGGACTCCCTCGAGCCCGATGGTCCGCATGATCCTCGCGACGCGTTTGTGGTTGATAGCCGGGCCGTCCCCGTCACGGAGCTCGGCGGTGATCCTCGGAACTCCGTAGGTCCCGTTGGAGTCCTGGTGGACCTTGCGTATTCGGGCCGCGAGCCCGGCCTCGACGGCCTGCCGGGCCGCTCTTGCGGCTGCGGTGCGGCGCCAGTAGTAGAAGCTCGAGCGGGCCAGGCCGAGGATGTCGCAGAGCCGCTTCACGCCGTGACGGCGCTGGTGATCCTCAACGAACTGGTAGCGGTTCACCAGCGCGTCTCCGTCGCGAAATACCGGGCCGCCTTACGGAGGATGTCGCGTTCTTCCTCGAGTTCGCGGATCCTCTTGCGTGCTGCGGTCAGCTCCGCCTGAACGTCGTTGCCTTCGGTTCGGGCAGCGGTCGGCGGTGCGGAGTGAGCGCCGGGCCGGCGCCCGTCCGCGGCTCGGATCCAGTTCCTCAGCGTCTCGGTGTTCACCCCGAGATCAGCGGCGACCGACTTGATTGTCGCTCCCGGCCTCGACCGGTACAACGTGACCGCGTCCGCCTTGAAATCGGCGGGATAGTGCTTCATCCCCACAGGGACTCCGTTCTCCTGGACCATCAAGATCCAAGTCTCTCCGGTGTCCAAAATCCGGGGTCAAGGTCCCGGTGACCTGTCGGCCATGGCGACGCGGACGGGTCCGGGGCGTGAACGTTCCTTGGTTCGGGCTGAGACGCTGCGGGCGTCAGGACGCGCAGGCAGCGACGGTGCTGGGCGACACTCCGCTCGGCGGCCTCGCTCAGGTTGTGCCACAGATGCCATCGATCCGCGACCTGCACAGCCTGTGGTGCTCCGACAGTGGCACCTTCAGCGAAGAAAGGCGCGCGGTCCCGGCATACGATCTCGACACCGGGCCGCTGTGCGAGCCAGGCGGCCAGGCTGGATGCCTCCCGGTCCGGGAGCAGATCGATCGGACGGCGGGTCTCAACGTCCACCAGCAAGGTGCCGTAGTGGCGGCCCTTTCGGGTGGCGTACTCGTCGACGCCGACCACCCGCGGTGCGGGCACCTCCGGCTCAGGCAGAGCGTCGACCAGGCGCACAAATTGTTCCCGCATCGGAACCGCCGAACCCGTAACTGGAGCACGACGCTTCGCCCGGCGCTCGGCGCGTCAGCGGGAAACCGCAGGTAGGAGCTGTGGACCCGAGTCGACCAGGCCCCGCACCCTGGGCAGGCGGCGCCGACCATGATGCATTGCGCGTCAACACGCACTATCTCGGTGTTCACGTCTACCGACAGCACCGCGATGTCCGCGATCGACGGGAACAACAGCTCTTTCAACCGGAGTGCAACCTCTTCCACAGCCCGGACTTTCAGCCCAACCGCCACGGCGACGGCTGTTTTTCGGGCGAATTCCGAAGCTGTCCCGAGGGGGTCGGATGTCACTCACAGTGGCCGCTGCACGGAAGCTGAGCCAGAACCTCGCTGATCCGCAAATTGTTGATGAGAACGGACGCCACCACATGATCGGCGCATCTTCCGTCGGCACAGTGTGCCGGAATATGGGCAGTTGTCAATGTTCTTCCCGCGAAGGTGTGATCATCCGGTTCGTCCGGGCGTGTCGGTGGCGATTGCCGGAAGCATGGTCCATGCCGGGATCAGCTTGCATGAGCGTCCAACGGCGCGCTCCCGGCTGGAAGTTCGCGGAAGGGGAGTCAGCGATGGCGAACGAACTGCACTACGGGGACCGGCTCCAACTTCAAAACCTCTACTCGGGCGACGGAGGGTACCTCGACGTCAACGGCGGCTCCAGCGCCCCGGGGGCGAAGTACCAAGTGTCCACCGCGGTGGTCGCCAACCGTGAGCCGGCCAGCAGCACCTGGGAGATCGTCTCCGGGTCCTGCGCGGCCATCGGAGCGCCGGTCAAAAGCGGCGAGATCATCTACCTGCGCAACCTCTACACCGGCAACGGCGGCTACCTCGACGCCGGCAACGGAGATGCCACCAGCGTCCAGAAGACGGGCGGCGGCCTGTACGAGGTCACCACAGCCTGGGGCAAGGACCGCGACGGCAACAGCAGCCGCTGGCAGATCTTCGACATCACCTCCGCACCCCAGGACGGCCTCGTCCGTTTCAACGACACCGTCCAGCTGTGGAGCACCTACAAGGACCTCGGCGGCTTCCTGGAGACAAACCAGGCCAGCACCCTCACCGGCGCCCGCAACGACGTCGACACCAACTCCTACTCCAACCGCTCCAACTCCAACGTCACCTTCTGGAAGATCCTGCCCGCCGTCTGAAGTCCGGTCCTCGCAGCGGAAGCGCCTCGACGCTTCCGCCGCAAGGACCCAAGCGGTGTCAGAGAGGTGAAGAGCTGCGGGGGCCTCTTCTTCACGCGGCTGGGCGTTCACGAGCCCAGGCAGTGGGAGGGCGGCCACGGGCGTGGGGCCGGTCAGTCTCCGCGGCTGAAGGTGGGCGGGCATCAGCGCTCGCGCCAGGCGGGAAATCTGCTCCAGGTCGTGGCGGTAGTGCGGGAGCTCGGTGCGCAGGCGGCGCTGGAGGGCCCAGAAGCGTGCCGCCTCCTGGGAGGTGTAGGGGCGGGTCTGCTCGGCGAGCAGCACATCCGCTGCGGCTCTCGGCCGCGACCAGGAGCCTTGAGGGGTGCGGTCGTTGCGGTAGAGGACGGTTCCGTCGCGCCCCCACACCATGACGGAGTCGGCCACCGGCTCCTGCTCGGCCGCGGCAACCGCGTCGGCGAGCACGGCGAGGTGCCCGTCGTGCCCGAAGGCGGTGGTGAACCGGCCGTGCCCGCCCAGCCGGTTGACGTCGGCACAGCGCCTCGCGGTGCCCTGCCGGGAGTCGGCCGCCCGTACGGCCAGCACCACCAGCTCCACCCGGTAGCCCGCCCGCCGGTAGGCCATCGCGCTTTCCACGAAGGCGGCCGGGCTGCCGGGGGCGACCTCGATCGTCACGTCCCCGCGCCGCTCTCGCACCGCCGCTTCGGCCATCGCCTGCCAGGCCCGGTAGTCCGCCCGGATCCGGTCCCCGGCCGCACGCGGCTCCTCGCGCAGCAGGTCGTAGTAGTCCGGGTGCATCGCCTTGAAGTCATCGCCGCTGATCCGTGTGGGCCGGCCGCGCAAGGCCCGGCGCAGCACCTGCGCCTGACTGGTCTTGCCGGAGCCGGGCTGGCCCATGACGAATACCGCGACCGGTCGCTCCTGCGGCGTGATGTCCTCCAGGAGCGACGGCGCGATCAGCACGTCCCAGATCCACCGGTGCTCCTCGGCGGAGAGCCGGTGGTAGTCGACGCCCGGCGCCTGCCTCCTCGCCTGCGCGGTACGCCGCAGCGGCTCGGCCAGGGCGGCGGCACGCTCGCCGTCGCGTCGCACTGCCAGGGCCCAGTCCTCGGGCAGCCCGGGATCGTGCGCACGCCGGTCGACATCGGCGAGCTGGCGGCGGAAAACGCCGGTCTCCGCCGCGTCCCACGGGCGTAACCGCTCGGCCAGCAACGCCTCCCGGGCCCCAACCGGGTGAAGCCACCGGCCGTCGGGGGTGACTTCGTTGGCGTACAGGACCTCACCCGCGCGCCGCACGACGACACGGTCGGCCAGGCGCCCGGCCTCGATCTCGGCCAGGGCCGTGGGCAGCGCCGCCGCGCAGGCGTCATGGTTGTCCCACCCCACGTACCGCGCCCGGCCCGCGAGCGGTTCAACGTCCCGGACCTCAACCTCGCCCGGTCAAGGACGGCACCGTCACCGATGTCGACAACGGCGAGTAGGGGAGTACGCAGGCGATGAGCATGTTCGGGGACAGCCTGGACAAGGCGGTGCAGAAGGCGTTCACCCGCCCGGCACCCAAGTCTGCGGGCCCGCAGATGCGGTACATGGTCAAGCAGCTCGGCGGCACGAAGGCGGTCGCCGAACTGCTCGGCATGTCCCAGCGGCAGGTGGAGCGGTACGTGTCAGGCAAGGCCAAGAAGCCGCGCGCCGACCTCGCCGCGCGCCTGGAGCGCGAGGTGACGAAGCGGTGGCAGCCGCAGATCCGGGCCAAGGCCCGGGTCAGCGCCGCTGGGTGGACAGTGCCATCCCGATGACAAGCTGTGCGGCCGCCGTTACCAGCAGCGCCGCCATTGGCAGGGTCCAGCCGCCGGAGGCGCTGCGCAGCAGGCCGATGGCGAAGGGGCCGAGAGCGGCGACCAGGTAGCCGAGGGACTGGGACAGGCTGGACAGGGCGGTGGTCTCGGCGGGGCTGCTGCCGCTGTTGCCGATCACGGCCAGCACCAGCGGGAAGGAACACAGTCCCAGCCCGACCAGCAGGGCCCACATGACCGGCAGGTCCACCGGGGCAATGAGGAGTCCGGTGAATCCGGCGAGCATCGCCGCCGAGATGGCCATGAAGGCATGTCGCAGCCGGTCCGGCGCTCGGGCGAAGGCGAGTACCAGGAAGGTGGCCGGGATCCCGACGGCCTGGGACACCGCGAGGATGCCGCCCGCGCGGCCGCCGGACATGCCCTGGTCGGACAGCATCGTGGGCAGCCAGCCGATGATTGCGTAGCAGTTCAGTGCCTGGAGTGCGAAGTACGTGGTCACCAGTGCACCGAGCCGGGTGCGTGCCATCGTCCACGGCGAGATGTACGTCCCGTTGGCGTCAGAGGAGGACGCAGGCCGGGCCTCGGGTGCCCGGACGAGCGCCCACATCAGCGTGGCGAGCAGCGCGGGCATCGCCCACACGGCCAGTCCCAGGGATGGGGAACCCGCCCACGCGGCGAGCGGTATGGCGACGGCCGCGCCCAGAGTCGAACCGAGGGCCATCACGGTGGTGTACACGCCGGTGAGCAGCGTGATCCTGGCCGGGAAGTGGGCCCGCAGCAGGGTCGGCAGCAGGACATTGCACAGGGCGAGGCCGGACATGCCGAGGACGGTTCCGCCGAGCAGAGCCCAGGTGGCGGGGATGCCGCGGAGAGTGAGCCCGGCCGTGAGGGCCGCGAGTGCGAGCAGCACGGTCCGCTCGGCTCCGAGACGTCTGGTGATGCGGCCCGTGAAGAAGCCGGCGGCGGCGAAGCTCAGGGTCGGCAGAGCAGGCAGTGCGGCGGCGGCCGCCGCACCGAATCCGAGGTCGGTCTGTAGGGCGTCGAGCAGGGCGGAGGCGCTGCTGATGCTGAGGCGGAGGTTCAGCGCGATGAGCACCACGCCAGCTCCGGCGAGCCAGGCGGCGCGTGGGCGGCCGAAGGGCCTGCCGGTGGTGGGAGTGAAGCACCCCCGGCAGCAGCAAGCCCACCCTGGTTCACGTGGCGCCCGACCAGGTGGCGCCCACCCCCCTCAACCCCCGCCAGGACTTCGACCCAGTCAAGCTCGAAGAGCTCGGCAACAGCATGCGCACCGGGCAGCTTCAGCCGTGCGTCGGGATCACCCGGGCCCGCTATATCAAGCTGTTCCCCGAACACGAGGAACTTCTGCCGGACTGCCGGATCGTCATGGCCGCAGGGGAGCGGCGATGGAAGGCTGCCATCCACGTCGGACTCCCTACGCTCGACGTACACGTCCGCGAGGACATCGCCGAGTCCCGCGTCAGGTTCCTCGCAGCTGTTCTCACAGAGAACGTCGAGCGGTCGAACTTCAACTACATCGAAGAAGCCCGTGGCCTTCAGCAGATGCTGGAGATGACCAACGGCAACCAGACACAGGCTGCAGAGAAGCTGCAGAAGTCGAAGCAGTGGTTCAGCCAGCGCATCGGTCTGTTGCGCCTCTCCGAGGAGATGCAAGAACTCGTCATCTCCGGCGAGCTCAAGGCCTTTCGCGACATGCGGATGTACTCGGCCATGCCGCCCAGCGATCAGCTCGCCGCGTGGAAAGCCGATCGGATGGCTGCGAAGCAGAAGGCGGACAGGAAGGGATCCCCCACGCCTGCCCCTAGCCCCATGCCGGCCCCCGGCCCCGCGCCTGCGAGAGAGACCGCCGCACCGGCACCCAAACCTGAGCCTGTGTATACCGCGGTATACACACCCTCCAGTTCGGAAGCAGGCTCAGAGCAGCCCGAGCCGCGCGCAGAAGAGCCCCTGTCAGCCGAATCACCGGGCACTGTCCCGCGCGAAGCATTGCCCGTCCCTGTGCCACGCGACGCTGCTCCTGAATCGCCGGAAGTCGAGCCGACCCCTGCCGCCCCACAGCAGATGCAGGCCCTGGCCGCCAACTGGGAAAGGTGGTTTGACCGGCTGATGGAGGAGCTGTCCGAGCTGGACCGGCACATGCTGACGAAGAAGCTCCAGCGCGTGATGCTGAGTGAGACGAGCCGGGTCGAAGGCTCCCAGGCATAGCGTCAAGCGTCATTGGCGGCCCCGTTCTCTCGCTTGATGGTGGGGGAGTGGAGCCGGCTTGTCGTGGCAGTTGGATCTGGTGGGCACCCGCGTCTGCCGAGGCTCTTCAGTTAAATGAGTGCGGTCTGGGGTCTCGCACACGCAGGTCGACCAGTTCACGTTGAAGACTCGCGATGACCTCGCCGCTCGTTCACGCTCGGACGGGCGTGAACGGCTGAGGTGCTAACGGCGTTTGCACCTCAGCCAGTACTACGGCGGCAGCCGAGATGGGTGCGCGCGGAGGGCTCGTAGAGTCGATCAGCCGGTGCTGGACCTGTGCACGGTTTGTTCCCAGAGGTTCAGTCCTGCGCGGAGGAGTTCGCGCAAGGCCGCGGTCTCCTCGTCCGTCCAGGCTCCCTCGCCAGCGGTCGGTTCGAGAGCTTCGCCGCCGAAGATCTTTTCGTAGGCGCTGTTGTGGATTGATCCTTGAGAGGGGAGGGGTGGGCCGGCCTTAAGGCTGTGGGAGAGGTCTTCGAAGAAGTTCCACGCGTCCAGCAGCAGTCCTGCCGGGACCGAGCCAGGCTAGGGGGCTCGACCCATCGCCGTGCGACGCCCAGATCGAGAGTGCCTTCGTCCTCCCAGACGAGCTCCCAGCCGTTGCGATCAATCACAGTATTCCTGCAGCGTCTTGGGGTCATGGAACGCGAGGAGTCTTCCGAGTTCGTCAACGGCGAGCTCATCGGCAGCATCGTCCTCTCCTGGCCGCCAGACCAGCGCCAGGTCCCCTCTCCTGGTCGTGATTGGGTACGGATAGTAGTCAGCCATACAGGGTCTCCCTGGTGCTGCGGCGGCACCTGCCACGTGGGTCATCCTGCCTGCAGTGATCGTCGTGTGGTGACTTCGGATCAGGTGGAGCCGTGGGGTGCGGAGCTGGCGGGTCTGAGGTCGCGGGGCGCTGGGTGCTTCGAGCGGTCGGAGCCGCGGGCGACGGCGGTCGCCTATGTGAGGGGGTGCTGGCGGAGGTGCCGCGCAAGAACGGGTGGCAGTTGGCTGAGCAGGCCGATGCCGCGATGCCCTGGTCGACGCAGCGGCTGCTGGGGGGCATACCGCTGGGATGCAGACGGGGTCCGCGATGTGGTGCTGTCCTACGTGGTCGAGCGTCTGGGCGAGGCCGGCGCGGTGCTGGTCCTGGATGAGACGGGGTTCCAGCCCATGACCACGACGGCCTGACAGAAGTGCCGCGTCCTCGTTCTGCCGCCTGGTGGGGGAGCGGGGCCGTTGTCGTGTCAGACCAGTTCCGGTCGAGATCAGCCTCGCTGGCCCACCAAGCAGGTCGGCTGCAGGGACAAGGCGGCCCCATCAGAGGGTCACAGTGCCTCGGCCGTTGCCTGCACCGCTACCGGAGGTACGCGAACCCTCTGATGTGATGACTGAGGCCTATGGCCTCCGGTTTCTCCGGCGACGTGGTGTGCGGCCAGAACGGCAAGGTAGCCAGGGCTCTGGCCGCCCCAGGGCTGTTCGAGGTGCACGGCCGGAGTGGTAGCGGGGGAGTGGACGGGGTCGATGAGGCCAGGGGGGAATCTGCAGCTCGTGCATGGTGCCGTCGCCGACGGCGGAGTTGCGAGGCATGCGGTGCCCCCGCGGAATGCGGCTATGTCAGCGGCCACGCCGGAACCCGTCCAGGTGTCGGGGCTGGAGAGTGTCGGTCCTGCAGGGCGAGGCTCGCTCGGAGAGTGCTGGCCGCACACCCTGACCGACCACGAAAAGAACTTCACGGACTACACCGGGTCTGGGCATGATTCCCACCGTGCATGTGGACAGGAACCATCGCGGGCAGGGACGGTACTCGCTGACGGACACAGGAAGCGGCCATGTCTGGGGTGTCTGCGCCGAGGTGGAGGGATTGTTCCGGGAACCCCTGCGCGGGACGTACGAACTGTTCGGCTGGGTTCCGGACGGAGCTGAGGTGCGCGGCTGGGTCGGCAGCCGGGTGTGGTTGGTGCCGGAGGACAGGACGCTCGATGCCTGGCTGCTGGAGGACGCGGAGAGCCTCGGTCGGCCCCCAGGAACGGACGGTCTCGTGCTCACCGGTCTGGACGACTACGAGGGCCCGCCCGAGGGGCACCGGGCTCCTGTCCGACTGCACGACGGGTACCGGTGGCTGGGCTCCTGCCGGGAGTTCGCCCGCGTTCTGTCGCCCGAGCAAGTGGAACCTCCGGTCGTCCTGCGGGGGCTCGCCCCGAGTTATCGGCTACGGCGGGCACTGGCTACGGGCACCCGGCGCACGCTGGACCTGGAGGAGGTCTGGCTGGAGATACGAGACGACCGGGGCGAATCGCTCACCGACCGGCTGCTGCGACCCAAAGTCCGTACGTGGCAGCCGTCCTCCCTCAGGACGGACCTGATTGATCTGGAACTCGACGGATACATCGCACCCGTACCGGGATACGCCCGGCCCGTCTGGGAGCGCTGGCTTGCCGGCCCGCCGGACGCCCCTGGCGCCTGGACCAGGCTCGAAACCCGCCAGCGTGGGGCCTGGCTCGATCTCGTCCGGGAGCGGGGCTGTCGTCTCAAGCACCAGCACCGGGAGGCCGGACACACGTACGAGCTGGACGGTCGGCACATCACCGACGAACCGGGCCTCTACCTGGCACTCGGCGAGGCCGTCAACGGGCCGGGCGGCTACTTCGGCGGCTGCGTGGACGCCCTCGTGGACTGTCTGCGCGGCAACTTCGGCTACACCGCCCCCGCGACCTTGCTCTGGCGGGACGCTGCGACTGCGCGCGAGCACCTGTCCCGCGTCTTGACACCAGAGGGCGAGCAGTATGACCAGGTTGCCCTGGTGCTCGAAGTCCTGACCGAGGGCAGGATGCACGTGGCCCTCACGTGAATTGGCCGCGCTGCCGCAGTAGTGACTCAACACTGCTGCCGCACCTTCGGGCCACTTACGCGCCTGACAGAGCCGAGCCGTGTGAAGGTGCCGACGGATGTATCAGACAGCGCCGGACAACCTGTGCCACCAGTGACCACAACCGTTCGAGCAGTAGCGTTCGCGACGTCGCCCGTCGGCGATCGCGAGCACCGCGACCAGCAGTCGGAACGCCTTCCTACGTTCGTCGCGAGCAGTGAGAGAAGCGATCTTCCCAAGTTGATCGTTGATCCGACCGCGCGTGATCCGCACCGCCGGCGTGTGCGTCGGGCGCAGACCGGCACGACGGATGCTCCGGTCCGTCCTCTGCGACGGCGCGCGCCTGGACAAGTGGTGGCGCAGAAACAGCAGCGCTTCGGACTGCTCCTCCGGGCCGAGTGCGTCGAACCACGCGATGCCCTGAGACATCGGGCGGAGCCCCTGGGTAAGTTCGTTGAGCATGACGACGCGTTCGGTCACGGCTGCTTCCCAGTAGACAAGCGGCGCTTCGCCGCGGAGCTGAGGTCAGTGGAACCAGGCGGCGGGTCGTATAACCGCACCCTCCCTACCCATACGGAGCAGTCAATGCCCGTTCAGGACAGACGAAATCGACTGTGCGGCTTCCTGGCGGCCTGTCAGCGGTCCGGATATCTCGTCATACCAGCCCCTTGCTAGCAGGCCGCCAGCACCGCCATTCTGTCGGTCGCTTTTAGTGTGAGATGCGACTTTTCATCGGTTTCAATCATAGTTTCGACTCGAACGGAACAGCCTTGTCAGTAGCGAGCCGCGCACCTTCGGCCACGGCGGACAGCTGGGCTTCTGTCACACGCGCAGTCGACGGTCAAGAACGGGCTGCACGCCCGCCACCGGCCTCCTGGCTTCACCGCCCCGCCCAAGGCGTCCTCGCCCGGCCGGAAGCGCGCGGGGTCGCAGTTTCATGAACATGTAAGCGTGGGAACTCAGGCTCGGTTCGGTGCGGGCACGTCGAGTTGATGAGGCTTCGCAAAAACGTCCTACGGCGAGGAGGGCGAGATCGGGCCAGCCGCCGAGGGCCGCTAACTTCGTCTTCCCGGCGACGATGCGCCGCGCGTGCTGGGTCGCGGCAGACCTATACAGGAACGCTCGAACGGCACGACGGCCGTCAGTTCGCCGAGGTGATCGGGGGCGAACCTCCCCGCGGCCACGGTCACCGTACGAGTGATAGCCGTCAGCGGCGACGGCAGGACAGAATGCAACAGCAACGGAGCTCCTCGGGAACAAGCTGTCTTGGTCGACTGCCTGTACCAACGAGCTCCGTTGCGCTTTGCCCTCGACCCCTCAACGCACTTGCGTGACCTGCGGAAACGCTAACTACCCGGCCTTGGGGGAAGGCCCCACGTCCCGACTGGCGGCCCTCGACCTCGCAGCATGAGACCAATTGGGCAACAGGGTCATCGAGAGCTGGTACAACTTGCACCGACTGCACAGCAGCCTCGGCTACCGCAGCCCCGCCGACTACGAGACCGCACTGGCGGCCTGACCACCACACCAAGGGTGTCCGTCAAAGCGGAACAAGCTCAGATCTTCTCTGGCAAGAACAAGTGCGCCGCCCAGAAGTGGGTGCGAAACACGTTGGCCGCCCCGTCCCGCGCGCCACCGTGGCGCTCACGCGTCGCCGTTCGACCAGACCTGACGGGCGCCGACCCACGTGGCGCGCACCGGAACGGCCGCGAGGGCGTCGGGGGCGGTGGCGAACAGGTCTTGGCCGAGCACGGTGAAGTCGGCCAGGTATCCGGGAGCGATGCGGCCCTTGAGGTGGGACTCGCCTGTGGCGCGCGCGGAGCCGACGGTGTAGACGCTCAGAGCCTCACGCACCGTCAGGGCTCGGTCGGCGCCGAGGACATCGCCCTCGCTGGTGCGCCGGGTGACCATCGTCTGGAGTGCGAGCAGCGGCTCGAGGGGACCCGCCGGGTGGTCGGACGAGCCCGCGACGACGACGCCGGCGTCCAGAAAGGAGCGGTGGTCACTGACCCGTTCGGCGCGCGCGTCACCGTAGTAGCGGCGCAGCTTGGAGCCGTGCCCGTGGACGAATGCGCCGAACGGCACAGGGGTGACCTCTGCGGCGCGGATCCGCCGGACCAGGTTCTCGTCGACGAGGGAGCAGTGCTCGATGCGGTGGTTGATCCGCTGCTCGGGGTGGGCGGCGCGGGCTGCCTCAATTGCGTCGAGGACCTGAGAGACAGCCAGGTCGCCGTTGGCGTGCACGCCGACGCGCAGGCCTGCGGCGTGCAGGGCAAGCACCGCGTCGGCGAGCTCGGCCTCGTCCAGGAGCTGAATGCCGTTGGCGGACCCGGTCTCGGCCGGGTAGGGGTCGCGGCACAGGCAGGTGCCCCCGGCCAGCGCGCCATCCATGATGATCTTGACGCCGACGATGCGCAGCCACTCGTCGCCGAAACCGGCGTGCAGGCCCGCGTGGCGCAGGGCGTCCGCATAGCGATGCCACAGGAGGGTGCCCACCCGCATGGTCAGCCGGCCGCGCTCGCGCATGTGCTGATAGGTGCGCAGTGCGGCCGGGGGGGTCACGGCGTCGCAGACGGAGGTGATGCCGGCGGCGTGGTAGGCGGTGAAGACGTCGGCCAGCGGTTCGAGCAGGGCCTCGGGCGCTTCCTGCGGGAGCAGGGCGGCTTCGCCGGAGGCACGGTAGAGCTGGTCGAACCAGGTCCGCTCGTAGAGCCAGCCGTCCAGTCGGCCCGTCGTGTCGCGGCCCAGGTCGCCGCCGGTCTGGGGGCCGCTGCCGTCGTGCAGACCGGTCAGCGTCAGCGCCGCGGAACCGGCGACCGCCATGTGGAACGAGAAGTGGATCACCAGGACCGGGTGGCGGGTGGTGATCGCGTCGATCGCGGCGCGATCGAGGCGGCCGTCGGGGTCGGCGGCAGGGTTGTAGCCCTGGACGACGATCCATCGGCCCGGCTCGGTGGCGGCCACTCGCGCCGCGAGCCGCTCCCGGGGGGTTCCGGCGCCCGCCCCCAGGTCGAGCCGGAGAGCGGCGTTGGCCACCTCCATGGGGTGGCAGTGCGCGTCGTGGAAGCCGGGCACCAGGTGGGCATCGCCCAGATCGACGGTCTCGGCGCCCGGCAGTGCCGCGTACGCCTCGGCTGCCTCGCCGACTGCGGCGATCCTCTCGCCGACGGTGGCGAGGACCTGGGCATCGGCCTCGCCGTCCAGGGTGGTGATACGGCGGGCCCGGACGATGCGCACAGGCGCGGGAGGGGCGACGGGGCCGTGCTGCCGGTTGATCGCGGTGGTCATACGTTCGGTCTCCTTCTTGTGCCTTGTTCCCGTACGGCTGGACATGTCGCCGAGGACGGCGGCCGGACGGGAACGAGGGGGGCGGTGCGGTGGTGCGGCGACGTCCGGCGGACGGTCGCTCGTGACGGTGTGTCTTCGGGGAAGGGACTGCGAGGTCAGCGCACGGGTGTCGGGGCCGGCGCCGGGGCCTCTCGCTCCTCCTCGGCGGCACGGCTGCCCCGCAGGCGCAAGACCGCCTCGGCCACCACTGCCACCAGGACGTTGACCGCCAGGGAGATGAGACCGTGGCTCACCGGACCGTCGTAGATGCCGCCGAAGGTCAGCCAGATGAGGACGGCCTCGCCGGCGACGATGCCCGCCCCCGCCGCTGGTGCGCGCAGCAACGGGCGCCTGGTCAGGGCGGCGGCCGTCGCCGGGGCCATCTGGGTGAGGCCGCTGTAGGTGAGCAGGAGCAGGTTGGCGAGAGCGTCGGGCCGGGTGATACCCAAAACGAGGGCGACCCCGACACCGGCCACCACAGTGGTGTGGTTGACGATGAGCGCGCGACGGGGGTCCTGTACGCGCAGCACATTGCGGGCCACCATGGTCGACATGCCGAGCACGATGGCGGCGGCCGGGACCATGGCAGTGGCGGCCGCTGCGACGGCCACGACGCCCACGAGCCAAGCGGGCAGTGCCTGGGAGACCAGGGTGAGCAGGACTCCGTTGTTCCCGTTCACGGGAGCCGAGAGCGCGGTGATCGCGACAAAGCCTACGATGATCGGGATGGCCTGGGTAGCTCCGTAGACGGGCATCCAGATGCTGTTCTTACGCAGGGCGCGCTCGGAGTCGGCGGCCATGACCGCGGGCCAACCGTGAGGCATCGTCATGAACAGCACACTGAACAGACTGGTCAGCATCGCGGTGAAGAACCAGACGGTGCCGTGCGGGCCACTGTGCGGGACACTGAGCAGCTCACTGTGGTGGGAGCGCAGTTCACCGCCGAGGCTGCCGAGCCCGCCATGAAAGTGGGCGGGGACAGCGACGAGCAGGACGATCAGGACGACCAACATCAGGGCGTCCTTGAAGTACGCGGTTCTGGCGACACCGTGGATGCCGGACCACAACACGAAGGCAACGATGAGCACCGAGGCGAGGATCATCGCGGGGGTGCCGACGTTGTCCTTGCCGGTGGCGAGTTCGACGACCAGGCCGAGTCCGGTGATCTGCAGTTGCAGATAGGGCAGCAGGAAGAGCACGCCGAAGACAGCGGTGACGGTGCCGAGCAGGGGGCTGCGGTAGCGATCGGCGAAGAAGTCGCCTTGCGTGACATGGCCGCGTTCTCGCCCCATGCGCCACACGATCGGGCTGATGACGTAGAGGCCGACGTAGGCGATGGGCAGGTACGGCAGGGCGTAGACGACTGCGACACCGGAGCTGAAGGCCAGGCCCGCGAGGCCCAGGAACGTGAAGGTCGTGTAGATCTCCCCAGCCTGCAGGAACCAGGTGGTCAGGGCGCCGAAGTTACGGCCTCCGACGCTCCACTCCTCAAGATTGGCGGCGGGCTTGCGACGGCCCATCATTCCGAGTAGGCCGATGACGACTATGCCGACGACGCAGACGACAAGGACGGTGCTCATCGGCGCTCCTCCTGGAGGTTTTGGGGGTCGGCAGCGAGCGCAGTGCGGCGCCGCTCGACGAAGGCGAGGGCAGGGGTCAGGGCGAGGACCCAGACGACGGACCAGACCAGCAGGGACGGCATGCCGAACCACAAGTGCGGTCCGTTGACGAAAGGCAGCCAGACAGCTGACAGCAGGGCCACTACAGGCACGGCCGTCAGCAACCACGGAAGGCGCATGGCGAACTCCGAGACATGTCGCGAGTCGGTGGTCGGCTGCCGAGAGACGGACAGCCACCGCGGCGGACGGCCGGCGGCCGTTGCCAAATCACACAAGGAGCTTGAAACTCCTGGAGTGCACCCCATGGATTTCTGCATAATTCATTCAGGAGAGATGCCACAGTGACCGATTCCGCCACCGGCTTCCTGGACGAGCTGGACCTGTCCCTGGTCAATGCGCTCCAGACCTCGCCCCGCGCGTCCTGGGCGCGGGTAGGAAGGGCCATCGAGGTCAGCCCGGTGACAGCGGCGCGGCGCTGGGAGCGGCTGCGCGCCCAGGGCCTGGTCTGGGTGACCGCGTACGGCGGAGCCTTCGTCAACCACCACCACTGTGTCGCCATCGTCGGCGTGGACTGCGAACCCGGCCGCATCCCAGCGATCTCGGCCGCGCTTGCCGAGCAACCGCAGATCGCCAGCATCGAGCACACAGCGGGCCATCACGACCTGTCCCTCAACGTCATGGTGGACTCGCTGGCCGACCTCTCCCGGCTGCACACCGAGGTCCTCGGGAGACTGCCCGGGGTGCGTGCCACACACAGCCGGATCGTCACCCGGTTCTTCACCGAGGGCTCCCGCTGGGACATTCGCGCCATCAGCCGCGACCAGCGCGAGACAGTCCGCTCCGGGACGCCCCCCGCGGTGGGTGACGTCGATCCCGCACCGGCCGAGGCCGACCGGGAGCCGCTGCTCGCACTCGGCGCCGACGGGCGCGCCGGATACGGCGAATTGGCCCGGCGCACGGGAATGAGTGAGTCGACGGTGCGGCGCCGGGTGGCGTGGATGGTGCGCACGGGGGCCGCGCTGCCGCGCTGCGAGGTGGCCCACACCTACTCGCCGTATCCGGTGTTCGCCACCTTCCACGCGAACGTGCCCTCCGACGCCCTGGCCCGGGTCGGCCCCGCACTGGCCGCGCTGCCGGAGGTGCGGATGTGCGCGGCGACCACCTCGAACCACAACCTGGTGGTCAACAGCTGGGTGCGCTGCACGCCCGACGTGCTGCGCCTGGAGTCGTACATCGCCGAGCGTTTTCCGGAGATCGCTGTGGCCGACCGCTCCCTCACGCTCGGCAATCCCAAGCGCATGGGCTGGATCCTCGACGAGGCGGGGCGGGCGGTGCGGCACGTACCCATCGACCTGTGGCGACGGCCGGGGGTCGGCTGAGCCACCAGCGTCAGTGCCTCTCACGCCGCGACGAGCCAATGGGCAGCGACACCAGCGCCGAGACGGCAGCCAATAGATGCCCCTATGGTTCGTCAAGCGGCAGCAGGCACCACGGTTGTCGCCGGAGGCCGGATGTGCCGGTAGGGCACTGTCACGTTGGCGGGCGGCGTGGGAGGAACCTCGACGTTGATCATGCTGGAGGGGGATCGTCCGTGGTGAGCGCGTTGCCGTCGTATAAGGGGCACCGGTACCCGGTCGAGGTCATCTCCCACTGCGTGTGGCTGTGCTTCCGCTTTCCGCTCAGCTTCCGTGAGGTGGAGGAGCTGATGCTCCGGCGCGGTGTCACCGTCTCGTACGAGACGGTCCGCCGGTGGTGTGTGAAGTTCGGGCTGGCCTACGCCGACGGACTGCGCCGCCGACGGCCCCGGCCCGGGGACAAGTGGCTCTACCTTCTTGAACGGGTTGGTCCTCCCGTTCGTAGGGTGAGGACACCCAGGGGAGCTGGGTGTGGCTGACAAGTGGCTGCCGTTCGTGGCTTCAGGTGCTTGGCCGCCTGGCTCCCCACGACGACTCGGCCGCCGATTGGGAAGTGCGAACAAGTCGCTGTGTAGAGCAATGCCGGCGAGGTCGTCCGTGGTACGCAAGGCATGTACGACCGAATGGAGCACGATGAGCCGGATATGGGCGGGAACCGACTGCGGCAAGACCCACCACCACTGCCTGGTCCTGGACAGCGAGGGCGACACGCTGCTGTCGCGTCGGGTGGCCAACGACGAGCCGGAACTGCTGAAGCTGATCGGTGACGTCCTGGACCTCGCCGACGGCGGCAAGACGACCTGGGCGCTTGACATGACCGGCGGCGAGCCCGGCCTGCTGATCGCCCTTCTGGTCAACCATGGCCAGGAGCTCGTCTACATCCCCGGTATCGCGGTCAACCGGGCCACCGACAGCTACCGCGGCCAGGGCAAGACGGACGCCCGTGACGCCCGCGTGATCGCCGACCAGGCCCGGATGCGCCGCGACCTCCAGCCGATCCGCCCCGGCGACGAAGCCACGCTCGAGCTGCGGCTGCTGACCGACCACCGCGTCGATCTGGTCGCCGACCGCACCCGCACCACCAACCGGCTCAAGGCCCTGCTGAACAGCATGTTTCCGGCCCTGGAACGGGCCCTCGACCTGGGTAACGTCGGCCCGCTGGTGCTGCTAACCGGTTACCAGACACCGGCAGCGATCCGCCGCGCGGGCAGTCGGCGGCTGACCGCCTGGCTGCGCAACCGCAAGGTCTGCAACGCTGCTGCCCTCGCCGAGAAGGTGGTTGAGGCCGCCGAGCGCCAGCACACCGCCGTCGTGGGTGAGAAGGCCATCGCGAAGATGGTGCACACCCTCGCCAAGGAGGTGATGGTCCTCAACGAGAAGATCACCGAGACCGACAAACTCATCGAGGGCCGGTTTCGCGAACACGAACTGGCCGACGTGATCCAGTCCATGCCCGGCATCGGCACGATCCTCGGTGCCGAGTTCCTCGTCGCCGTCGGCGGCAGCCTGGACGCCTTCCCCACGGCCGACCGGCTCGCGGCCTTCGCCGGCGTGGTCCCCGCCCCACGCGACTCCGGCCAGGTCAGCGGTAACGACCACCGACCGACGAGATACCACCGTCGCCTGCAGCGCGTCTTCTACATCTCCGCGCTGGTCAGCGTCCAACGAGACCCCAACTCACGGAAGTTTTACGACCGCAAGCGCGCCGAGGGGAAACGGCACGTCCAGGCCGTCCTCGCGCTCGCACGCCGTCGCGTCAACGTCCTGTGGGCTCTGATCCGTGACCGACGGTGCTACCAGGTCATACCCTCAGTGACGACGGCGGCTTGACATCGGCATTGGGAAGCATCTGGACGAGGTCTTCATCAAGATCAACGGCGAGCGGGAGTACCTGTGGCGGGCCGTCGACCAGGACGCAAACGTGCTCGACATCCTCGTCCAGGGAAGCGGGACAAAGCCGCGGCCGGCGCTTCTTTCGCAGGCTGATGAAGAAGACCGGTGCGGTACCGCGGGTGGTCGTCACGGACAAGCTTCGCTCCTACGGTGCCGCTCACCGCGAGGTCATGCCCTCCGTCGAGCATCGCTCCCACAAGGGCCTGAACAACCGGGCCGAGAACGGTCATCAGCCCACCAGACAGCGTGAACGCGCGATGAAAGGCTTCCGCTCCGCCGGCGGAGCACAACGCTTCCTGTCCGCGTTCAGCGGCATCTCACCCCACTTCCGACCCCGCCGCCACCTCATGGCCGCACCCGACTACCGCGCCGAAATGACCGTCCGCTTCACCATCTGGGAGCAGATCACCGGCGCCACCGGCCTGCCCACCACACCCTGAACACACAGCCGGAACCCGACCGCACCACACCCTGTCACGCCGTCAGACACCCACCCAACAACGTGACAGTGCCCGCCGTCATGCTCTGGAGGCAGATCGACTCCAGCAGGTGGCTGGCCGTCGGCCTCGACACCCTGGCCGAAGCACACGCTCTGGCCGGTGATCACACAGCCGCGGCTCGTGCCCGCGACGAGGCCGAAGGGGCGCGTAAGGCTTACTGATTTCGGCGTTTCGGGGTCTGGATTTGTGTCGGGAGGGGTGACGCGGTCCGTCCGGGCCGGTATGCCGGAGGCATGCGGTATCCGGACGGGGGCGGGCTGACCGCCGAGCAGCGCAGGCGCCGGGAAGCGATACGGATGCGGGCCGTTGACCTCTTCGATGAGGGCGTGGAAGTCCCTTGCATCGCCCGGGAGTTACGGGTGAGTGAGAAGTCGGTCCACCAGTGGCGCCGCACCTGGGGGACGGGCGGACGCGAGGCGTTGCGTTCCAGAGGCCCCTGCGGCTACGACTGTCGGCTCGGCCCGCACCTGCAGACCAAGCTCGCGATGTGGCTTGCTGAGGGGCCGCGCACGGCTGGGCGGACGGCCAGGTGTGGACCGCCGCGCGGGTACGCACGTTGATCGGGCGGAAGTTCCGACTCGTCCGAGCAGCGGGGACGCCGGAGCGACACGGTTTGCCGTGTCCACTGGCGTTCGACCTGGTCGATCTCTGCGGGCGTGACATTGTCGACTGCGGCGTTTGCGCGGTGAGGCTCACTGCTGACGGGAATACAGAATCTCTCGCTGAGTTCACCGTCGGCTTTCGGCCTGAGACGACCGATGAGGGCCGGTGCGTACGTGCGCACGCATCCCTTGCAGGCCGAACAGGATGAGAAGCTCAACCACGCCGCCGTCGGCGCTGCCCAGCCAGTGGGGCAAGGACGTGTCGAACTCGGCTGCCTCACCGGGCGGCAGCGTCAGGTCGCGGTCGCCGATCACGAGTCGCAGGCGCCCGTTGAGCACATAGAGCCATTCGAAGCCCTCGTGGGTCTGCGGGGTCGGTTCGAGTGGTTCCGGGTGGGCAGGGATGATCATCTTGAACGCGTGCACACCGCCCGGTCGCCGCGACAGGGGCACAAAGGTCATTCCGAACCGGCTGATCGGCTTGAGGTGGATCCGGGGGTCGCCGGTGCGCGGGGCACCGACGAGGTCGTCCAGCGGAACGTCGTAGATACGGGCCAGCGCCAGCAGCAGTTCCAGGCTCGGCCGGCGCTGCCCGCTCTCCAGCCGGGACAGGCTGCTCTCCGACACGCCGGTCGTCGCCGCGAGGTCGGCGAGCGTGATGCCGCGGTCACGACGCAGAGCACGAAGCCGCGGCCCCACCGCGCCAAGCACGTCGTCGTCCGTCTTGCGATCCACGCGGCCATCTTGCCATTACCGCAAGATTTCGTGCCAGGTCGTGGTGCGCCTGACAAGACTGAGCGCCTACCGACACAAGGAGTCTTGATGAGCACCACCGAAGCGGTCGCCTTCTGGGACAGCGTCTACGCGGCCCGACCGGCAGCCGGCAACCCGCAGCCGAATGCTCGCCTCACCGAGACGGTGACGGGCCTGCCGCCCGGTGACGCGTTGGACCTCGGATGCGGCGACGGCGGCGACACGCTGTGGCTCGCCAGCCAGGGGTGGCAGGTCACCGCCGCCGACATCTCGGCCGTGGCGGTCGAGCGGCTCGCCGTCCTCGCCCGCTCACACGGCCTGGGTGACCGCGTCACCACCGTGCGGGCCGACTTGCACAAGTCTTTCCCGCCCAGCGGATTCGACCTGGTCTGCGCCCACTACCTGCACACCCCCTTTGACCTGGACCGGGCAACCGTACTGCGCTCGGCTGCGCACGCACTGCGACCGGGCGGGCGATTGCTGGTCGTCGACCACGGCTCGGCCGCGCCGTGGTCGTGGAACCAGGATCCCGACATCCGCTACCCGAGCCCGCGGGAGGTCGCCGCGGGTATCGACCTGGCTCCGGAGACATGGACGGTCGAGCGGGCCGACGCACCCCGCCGGATCGCAACCGGACCGGACGGGCGCACCGCCGAGGTCACCGACCACGTCCTCCTCATCCGCCGCACCGCCTGACACGGCGGTCGGCGCCCGCCCTCGACAAAGGAAGGCAGACCACGATGCCCAGCACCACACGCCGCAACCGCCACCGCGACACCCCGCCGCCCCGGACCGGAAGCGACGAGATCGAGGTCTTGCGCGGATTCCTCGACTACCTCCGGACCTCGATCGCCGCGAAGGTCGATGGTGCCCCCGAGCCGCAGGTGCGAACGGCCGCAGTGTCGTCGGGCACAAACCTGCTCGGCCTGCTCAACCACCTGACTTTCGTCGAGCGCTCGATGTTCCTCGGGGATGACGTCACCGACTGGCAGGCGACGTTCCAAGCCTCACCGGCGGACAGCGTGGCCGATGTCGTCGCGCGCTACCGAGACGCGGTCAAGCGCGCGAACGGCGTTCTCGACGGGTGCACCGATCTCGGCGCACCGGTTCCCCGGCCACGGCCGGACCGCCCCGCTCCCAGCATCCGCTGGGCAGGTGTCGGTTCGGACCTGGACGATCTCCTGGGAGTAGAAGAAGGGGCTCGTCCGCATGCCGTCGATGAAGCGCTCGGTCTGCCAGCCCGCGTCGCGGAACCTGCTCGCCCAGAACTCCCGCTGGCGCTCGACGGGTTTCCGGTGGATCGCCGAGGCCTCCTCGGACTCCTCCCGCATCACGAAGTACACCTGGGTCTTGGTTGGGTTGTGGCTGCGGCGCATGACCTGACGGCCGCCCGGGATCATGTAAGTGTCCCGGATGTTGCTGTCGGACGCTGTGCGCGGGATGAACCAGTAGGCCATGTGGATGCCGACCCGCCAGTACGGGTCGAAGTCCGCGGGGAGGATCGCCCGACGGGTGCGCGATCCCTCCCCGTCCGCGCCGACCAGGAGGTCGAACTCGCCGGAGGAGCCGTCGGAGAAGTGCGCGATGACCTTCTTTTCGTCCTGCTCGAAGCCGTCCACGCTCACGCCGAAGACGTACTCAGTGTCCGCCTTCGACGCGTCGTGCAGGATGCGCACCAGGTCACCGCGCATGATCTCGTACTCGGAGGTGAGGGTCTGTCGGCCACGGCCGGAGGTGTTGGCCATGATCGTCGCCTTGGCCCTGCCGCGCGCGTCGACGAAGGCGACACCCGCCTCGTCCACCAGCTTGCCGCGGACGGCGTCAAGAAGCCCCATCCGCTCGACGGCCTCGATGCCCTGCCCCCGAAGGTCGACCTGCGCCCCGGTGGCCCGCAGCGCCGAAAAGCGTTCGACGACGGTCACCCTGTGGCCGCCCCGCGTGAGCCAGAAAGCCAGCGCCTGGCCTGCTATCCCGCCGCCGGCAACAAGGACCCGAAGGGGGCGCGTTCCCGATCCGTTGGCCATGCCGGTCACCCCGAAATCTATCAGTGAATGATTCGTCTCCAGGGTCATCTATCAGTGATAGATTCGTCAACGTGACCAAGCTGAACCGTGAGATCGTCGTCTCCGAAGCGCTCGACCTGCTCGACGAGGTCGGGCTGGACATGGTCAGTACGCGGCGGCTGGCGAAGCGGCTGGGTGTCGAGCAGCCATCGCTCTATTGGTACTTCCGCACCAAGAAGGATCTCCTCGCCGCCATGGCGGAGGCGGCGATGGCACCGCATGCGGCCGCCCCGCTGCCCATGCCCGACGACGACTGGCGCGACTGGTTCCTGGACAACACGCGAAGCTTCCGGCGCACCCTGCTGATGCGCCGGGACGGCGCACGCCTCCACGCAGGCAGCACCCCCGCCAACGACCTCGACCAGATCCGCCGCAAGATGGACTTCCTGATCACCTCCGGAGTACCTGAGCGGGACGCGCAGATGGCGATGCTGACCGCCAGCCGTTTCACGGTCGGCAGTGTCCTGGAGGAGCAGGCGGACGCTGACTCTGGCGACGGCTCAGATTCACCGGCGGACATGCCCGTGATCGACTATGAGTCGGCATTTGAGGCTGGCCTGACCCTCATCTTGGACGGCCTGGTGTGCCGCACCGCGATTGGTGATAGATGACAGGGTTTGACGACAGATAGGGTCCATCCCTCCGTACGGCGCTGTCACGTTGTTGGGTGTGTGGGTGTCTGAGCTTGTCGTTTAACCTCGCAGGTCACCCGACCTGCTGAGCTGCGGTACTTCCCGAGACAGCGGAGACGGCCGTTCTCCACGCTTCGAGATGTCGAGTCACGAAGCACGAGAGAACGGCCGCTGCCTATGAGTCTCCCCGTCGACGCGCCCGCAGGCCGAGCATTGGGTCTCCTGTCCCGCTTTCGGGTTGAGTTCTACGAATGCCTCTACGCCCGCACGGACACACTCTTCGAGCTCACCGACGCGGTGCTGTGCGCGGATGGGCCGGTGAAGACCCTGGTCGAGCTGTCGCTCGCGGTCGAGCGCCGGCGTGGGCACGGCGCCCTGTACGCCGCGCTGGACCGGGGCTGGCTGGAGCCGGCCCGACTGCGTCGCACGCTGGCCGGCTTGCCGCTGCCGAAGGCGGCCGACGGCAGGATCGTGCTGGCCGTCGACGTGAGCAACTGGCTCCGCCCCGACGCCCCCACCAGCGACGACCGGCTCTTCTGCCACGTCTACGGACGCGGCGACCGCAAGACGGACCAGTTCGTGCCGGGCTGGCCGTACTCCTTCGTCGCCGCCCTGGAGGCCGGCCGCACCTCCTGGGTCGCGCTGCTGGACGCTGTGCGCCTCGGGCCGGCCGACGACTCAACCACCGTCACCGCCGCCCAACTGCGTGATGTCGTCGAGCGGTTGACACAGGCCGGACACTGGCAGCCCGGCGATCCCAAGGTCCTGATCACGATGGACTCCGGCTGCGACGTCGCCTACCTCTCCCACGCTCTCGCGGACCTGCCGGTCGTCCTGATCGGACGCCTGCGCTCGGACCGCGTCATGCTCCGCGACCCCGGCCCCGCCCGCTCCGGGCCGAAAGGCGGACGGCCGCGTCGGCACGGTGGCGTCCTCACCTTCGCGAAGCCCGAGAGCTGGCATCAGCCCGAGGTCACCACGGGCATCGACGCCGCAGAACCGGTGGTCACCGCGTCCGTGTTCAAGGTCCCCGTCGGGCTGGAACTCGCCCGGCAGGCGGCCGATGGCGCCGTCGATCTTGCCGAGCGAGTCACGGTGGCACCGGGACGCTCGACCCCCGGTTCGTACGGCCTCGCCACGTTTCACCAGGAGGTCACGATGTCCTGGCACGACCTGGCTGTGCTGATGATCGGTGTCAGCGACAACATCGCCACCGACCTCATCCTCGAAAGGGTGGGCAAGGCTGCGGTTGCCGAGTCGTTGGAGCGACTGGAGCTTCCGCAGACGGCGGTCCCGCACCGGGACGACGAGCGGATCCTGGCCGCGTTGCCGGCCGAACGGATCCGCGAGCTGCGCGCACTGACTCCCGAAGCGACCTGCCGGACCAGCGCACAGGAGCCACTCGCTTGCTGGGACTGATCTGGCGCGACGAAGCCGCGCCCGCTGCGGCCTGCGCGGATGTCCGGCGCTGGACGGAACTACAAGTGTGGCCGCACAGGCTGCGTTCCGGCTTCGGCGACGAGGTCAGGGTCAGCGGCAAGACCGGCACCCTTCCCACGGTGCGCAACGAGATCGGCGTGGTGGAGTACCCCGACGGGGGCCGGTACGCGGCGGCCGTTTTCACCAGGGCCGTCGACGCTCGTTCGAGGGTTCCCGCGCGCGACGCCTTCATCGGGTTCGCGGCCGCCCAGGCGGTGGACTGGCTCCGGCAGCGATGAGCGCCGAACACGCACATGCTGGTGATGCGCGCTGCGGCATCCGGTGTCGGCGTACAAGTGAACGTGCACCACCTCGTACGAATGGGCACGATCAGAGTCGCGAGTTTCCCCTGGGAGTCTTCGCTTCCTTGCCTGAGTGGTTCTCGGTTCGGTGTCCGGTCTTGGGTGCTGCGGACCGGGCTGATTCGGTTTGTTTCATGGAGTGTTGAGCGTCGATGGCCGAGCGCTGCCCGTCGACTACGCGACCGTCCACGCCGAACCGGCATGGGACGCCACCGCGATCCTCACGGCGGAGACCGGAGTCCTCGTCCTGCTGACCATGATGCTCTCCGTGCTCCTGGCACACCCGGCCGGCCGCAGACTGCTCCCCTGCGCGGTGGGGCTCGCCACCGCGGTCATCATCGCGACGTTCGGTCCCCTCAGCGGCGGATCGGCCAACCCGGCACGACAGTTCGGTCCGGCGCTCCTGGCCCAGGACACCACCCACCTGTCTACCTGCTCGCTCCGGTGCTCGGCGCGGTGCTGGGAGCAGCCCTCGTGGTTCTGGCCAAACCCCTGACCGCACAGCGGCCCCGGTGCTGACAGAGAGGGAAATCACCAATCGGCTATCGCAGCGGACCGGAACGCCGACCCACGCCGGTGTCCAGATCTCGCCGCCGGGGCGGCTGGCGCAGACGCATCTCGTCTGGTCCCGCCTTGGCTTCGAGCATGCTGACGGCGGGCAGGCGGGAGACGAGCGACGTCTATGCCGCGGGCCCCGCCGCGCTATCTGCCCGGCCGGGCAACCTCCTCAGGCACCCTAAACCGTTCATGGAGTTCTTCGGCAAAACGCGTCCGGTAGATGCCGTGGACGATGGTCCAGGGAGACTGGTAGCCCCTGTGCTCTGGGTCCGAGACATCCTCGTCCCACGGCACTACGCAGTCTGGAAGCGGCCGCGCACGGCCCAGATACATCTGTGCAGCCTCTTCCAACTGCACTTCTCCTGCGATCACCGAGCTCCATAGCCCGCAGCCCTGCCCGACCACCCACATGCACAGATCTTCGGTGCTGTCTTCGGACCAGGCGTCCCCATCCACGCTCACGCCTTCCGAAAAGTCGGCCAGCGAATCAGCTGCGGACTCGTACGCGAGCGCGAAGGCTTCAAGGACTTCCCGCGGCTGGGACTTCAACCACAATTCAAGGGCAGACAGGCGCGGTCGTGTCGCTTCCAGGACTTCCCAGAACCAATCAGGAACATGATCCGGTCCCATTTCGGCTCCCGTGTCGATGGCTGCGGTACCCGCCCGACCGTACAGCGGGATGGAGTCCCCTGGGCACACCCAGACTTCACCGTCGGCGAATGGCGCTCTCCATCCGCGCAGTCACCGGATTACAGTCAGGCACTGCCGCTGCAGCAGTGGGCGGCTGACGGAGCATCGGCTGCAGTGTGGTGTGCTCAGTCTGTGAGGAAGGCACCTTCGCGGCAGGTGCGGCAGACGAAGGCGTAGTCCAGCTGGCCGCCGAGGTTCATCGCGGTCTGCGCGGAGATCCCTTCCTCCAGATGTGCCGCGAATTCCGTCGTGCCGGTGCAGGAGGGGCATGCGGGCAGTCGGTCGTCCTCAAAGTAGGAGGGGCTGCCTCCGAGTGACCCGAGCACTTCGCGTTGCTTCCCAAATCGTTCTTCGGGTTCCCACTTCCATCCCGAACGGGCAAGGTCGTATGCGTCAGGCGCGAGGTCGTCGTGTCGTAGTTCTCTTCGGGATCGAGCGTCACGACGTGGGTGCGGATGGCTGAGGTGGCGGGCAGCAGCGTCGCTCCGGTCTCGGGCACGACGGGGAGATGAGCGACGAACTGCAGCGAACCTCCACAGCAGGAGCCGCACATGGGCCAGGCGAATCCTGCAGGAGCCAGCGGCACGCCCCCGGTACGCGGTACGTCGGAGTCGGCGCGGTCGCGGCAGATCATCCGCACCTCGGGATGATCTCGCAGCCAGGACGCGAAGGTGCTCGCGGCGCGATCGGCAAGCACGTCGAGCGGACGGTGGGTGGACATGTCGATGAGGATCGTCGCGTAGGTCCGTCCGCGTCGCACGGCGAACTCGTCGACGCCGAGAAGCGGGACCGAGCCCGAGGACGGGAGCGGCAGCGCGCGGATCAGCCGGAGCAGAGTGTCCTTGCAGGTGCCGATAGCCATGCGTTCGCAGAGGCGTGCTCCTGCCCGGCCGCCCAGGAACAGGGCCATGTCGGTGAGCTGGGCAGTGAGAGCGTCCGTGCGGCGTGCGTGGCGCCGGGTCAGGTTCGGTATCTGCTCGGCGAACGTCCGTCGGTCGCATTGATCGTTCCCGCACACGAGCCGGCGGGCCCGTAGTTCCAGTCGTACACGCTTGCCTGCGACCGGACGATCCGCCAGAGCCCGCGGGTAGTAGCAGTGCACTTTTGAGGATCTTCGTCCGCAGTCGGGACATGCGGCCGACGCGGCTTGCGACCGCACAGCCAGCCGAACCTCCGTATCCGTGAGTGCCACTTCCTCGACCTGAACCCCGACACCCGGCAACAGAACGTCCGCGACGCGAACCCCACCCATCACACAAGATCGATGCCCAACTACCCCCAAAATAGCGACAGAGCCCAAGAAGTGGACCAGAGCCCGACTTTTGATGTCGCTCATGTGCTGCGGGGCCGCCCGCTTGGGCATGATGAGAACCGGAACATCCCGTCAAGCGGGCACCGCACCGCCGAGGCCGACACGGCCTGCGCCGACCTCGCGATTCACGAACTCGGGAACAGGGGCCCACCTGCCATCAGGCCGCCGTCGACAAGGAGGATGTGCCCGGTGACGTAGCTCGCCTTGTCGGAACCCAGGTACTGGACGGCCTCGGCGATCTCCTCCGGGGCACCCGCCCGGTGCATGGGAAGCACCGAATCGACCGCGTCACGCGCCGTGTCGTCCCCGGTGAACCGCTCGTACATCGCGGTCCGGGTGTAGCCAGGCGCGACCGCGTTGACCCGGATACCGTGAGCGGCGCCCTCGAGTGCGGCCGCCTTGGTGATGCCGACGACGGCGTGCTTGCTCCCGACGTACAAGGTCGCCCCGGGGTAACCCATCAGGCCGTAGCCGGAGCTGACGTTGACGATGCTACCGCCGCCCTGTTCCCTCATGACCCGGAACTCGTGCTTCAGGCACAGCAGCGTTCCCTTGACGTTGGTGTCGAAGGTGGCCTGGTAACTCTCGTCGGTCACCTCGGTGACAGGGCCGGGTGTTCCCTCGGTGCCGGCGTTGTTGAAGGCGACATCGATCCGCCCGAACCGAGCGACCGCGCGGTCGACGAGGTCCTTCACATCGGCGTCGAAGCGGACGTCGGCACGCACGAACTCGGCCGGGGCACCGAGGTCGGCCAGCTCCCTGGCAAACTGCTCACCCACGTCCTCGTGGCGGCCGGAGACCACAAGGTTCGCGCCTTGACGGGCGTAAGCCAAGGCTGTGGCGCGGCCGATACCGGTGAGCGCTCCCGTGATGAGGACGACTGGATCAGACACGTCGAGGGTCCTTCCTGCAACTACCTAGGTGAACGACGGGCAAGCGGTTCGGAACCCGCACGACACCGGGTTCCTCTTCGGGTAGGGGCGTATCCCCCGGTGCGCCCGCAAGGAAGGTGTCCCAGCCGGACGACAGCCGCATCGGACCCGACCGCCGTATCCATCGAACGGCGGCACTTGATGGTCCGTATGGCCCACGGACGGCGGCCGGGACAGACGACCCGAAAGCGGTCACGCGGGCGGGAGGCGAACGCCGCAAGCCCCCTGGTGACATCAGAACAAATCGCGAACTCGCTCAGCCAGTGACTCCCACAGTCACATCGAAACGACTCCCGCGGTCGGTTCTGGCACACATTCCGTGAGCGATCTTGAGTCCGGCCTCACCGGACCCCGGTGACACGTGGTCCGCGCAGCTCACATGGCGCGCGCGCCTCCTGCTGGCGAGAGCCAGCGAGATCTTTCACGGAATGTGTGCCAGAACCGAATCTCGTGAACAACGCCAGTCATCGTACGGGCAGCGCATCACCGATCGCCCCGGCCGCCGGGCTCCCGTGCAACGGGGTGCCGGCGCGGCGGCCGGGATCGTGGTCCAGGAGCAGCGTGTTGGCCCTGGCCTGCGGTGGTCGGGCCCGTGGTCGGGGCGGGCCCGGCCGGCTAGGCCGTGTCTCTTAACTGCGGGCACGCGCGAGAGGCTTCGGCCGAGCCTCGTAGAATCGTGGTGTGGCATTCATGAGCACTCCGCACTGCTGCTTCCACTGATCGGGAGGCTGTGAGGGCGATGCCGGACGGCATCGCCCTCCTCGGTATGCCTGCCGCGTGACCCGCGTTTCGGCGCTGCCCGCATCGAGGGCCGCCGCCGATCCGTCCTCCTTGGACGGCCATCTTCTGAGCGCGCGTGCAGGCACGGTCCCTTCCCTTCACCGTTGCCAGGAGTGTCTTGTGCCTGTTTCGCTTCCCCCTGCCCTCGAATCGTTCCTCGATCTCCTGCGCTGTCCGACGTGCGGCGCTTGTCTCCACCCCGGCCGCGGCGCGCTGCGCTGCCCGGCGGGCCACACCTTCGACATCTCCCGTCATGGCTATGTCAGCCTCCTGACGGGCGCCCGTGCCACCAGCAGCGACGACGCGGCCATGGCCCGAGCCCGGGACCGGTTTCTGGCCACCGGCAGGTACGGGCCGATCCGCCGGATCGTGGCTCACCTGGCGGCCGACGCCGTGCCCGGGCAGAGCACCGTGGTGGACGTGGGGTGCGGCACTGGCTACTACCTGGCCGGCGTCCTCGAGCAGTTGCCCGGTGCCCGCGGTCTGGGTCTGGACACCTCGGTGCGCGCCCTGCGCGCGACGGCCCGTGCCCATGAGCGAGCAGCCGCTGCGGCCTGGGACGTTTTCCGCCCCCTGCCGCTGGCCGACGGGATGGCCGACGTCGTGCTGGACGTGTTCGCCCCGCGCAACCCATCCGAGTTTCACCGGGTGTTGCGCCCGGGTGGTCGGTTGGTCGTGGTACGTCCGACCGGGCGGCACCTGCTCGAATTGCGCAGCCAGGTGCCCGGAATGGTCGCGATCGACCCGGCCAAGGAACGTCGTCTGCACAAGGTGCTGACCCCTTTCTTCGAGGCCGCGGGTACCGAGCTGGTGGAGTACGTCACGTCCTTGACCCGACCGGAGGCTCTTGATCTGGTGGGGATGACGCCGAGCGCACGCCATCTGAACGGTTCGGACCTGGGCGATTACGGTCTCGTGCCCGACCAGGTCACCGTGTCCGTGCTGGCCACTGCCTACCGGCCTCGGTGACCACAAGCGGGCGCACGCGCCTACTGACAGACGAACAGTGGGCACGCCTGGCGCCCTACCTTCCCTGTAATACGGGGAAGGTAGGGCGCCCGTTCGCCGACCACCGCCGCGTCATCGAGGGAATCATCTACCGGTACCGCACCGGGATCCCCTGGCGAGACCTGCCCCACGAGGTGTTCGGACCCTGGCAGACGGTGTGGAAGCGACATCGCAGGTGGGCCGCTGACGGCACGTGGGACTCGGTTCTGGCGCGACTGACCTCCCAGGCAGACTCGATCGGCGAGATCGACTGGACGGTCTCAGTGGACTCGACGATCAACCGGGCTCATCAGCACGCCACGAACACGACTCGGCCCGAGTCGGACACCGGCGCTGCCACCCGCCGCGGCGAGAGCGAGGCTACGGTGATCGACCGTGAACCCGCGGCGCACGCAGCAGGCCGATCCCGCGGCGGCCTGACAACCAAGATCCATCATGCCGTGGACGGCAACGGCCGCCCACTGGCCATCGTGGTCACCCCGGGCCAGGTCCACGACGGACAGATCCTGCCGCTTCTGCTGGGCGATATCCGGGTCCCGCGATGCGGCCGAGGCAGGCCACGAACCACACCGGACGCCCTGCTCGGAGATAAGGCGTACTCCTCCAAGCAGATCCGCGCAGACCTCGCGTGCCGCGGTACACGCGCTGTCATCCCCGAACGTATCGACCAGCAGGCAAATCGCAAGAGAAAGGGCCGTGCCGGCGGCAGGACTCGAACCTTGGACACCGAGACCTACAAACGTAGGAACGTCGTAGAACGGTCGTTCAACCTGCTCAAACAATGGCGGGGCCTGGCCACGCGCTACGACAAGCTCGCGATCGTCTACCGTTCTGCAGCAGTGTTGGCGGGGGTCATCACCTGGCTACGGAGTTGAGAGACACGGCCTAGTTTGAGGACCTGGACCTCACCGACACTTACACGAGAAGCGGAGCAATAGTCAAGACTTGTGGATTAAGTCAGCCTGGTTTCTTGAGGTGATGGAGTCGGTGGTGTGCCGCATTGCGGACTCGGCGGGTCCGCCCGCGTTCTGCGAGTAGTCGCAGGACGTCGGGTGCGGTGACGATCTGTGTGGTCACGGCTGTGCGCTGGAGCCAGTCGGAGGCATCGGTGAGCTCCTCGGCGGCCCACGGCTCTCTCAGAGCGAGGGTCCTGAGCAGGCGCCATTCGTGGAGTCGGGTGGTGAGAAAGTCGTGCTGGTCGATCACCCTGGACATGGCCTGGGCCCATGCCGTGAATGCCGGGTCGGTGATCAGTTCGGTGGCCCGGCGGTCCAGGTGTCGGCTCACCGCGCTGACGGCCATGCTGGTGTCCTCATCGCGCAGAACAGCAGCCAGCAGATCGGCTTCGTCGGCCGCGGCGACGGACTGCAGGGCCTGGAGGTAGTGAGCGAATCGCCGGTGTTCGGCGGGCTCGTCGCTCTGGCGCCGGCTGTTCATGCCGCCTTGCCTTCCGGTCGTTCCATGAGGTGGCCGTTCTAGAAGCGGGCGCCGGCCCGGACGAGGGCGACGAGGTGGGGTGCGGTGACCGCTCGCCAGCGGGCCTGGGCGGATTCCACGAGCTTGAAGACCATCGCGAGGGCGGCGGCCGGACTGCCGGCACCGCGGGTGACCTTGGTCCGAAGCTTCACCGTGCTGAACGTCGACTCGATAGGATTTGTCGTGCGCAGGTGGACCCAATGTTCGGCGGGGAAGTCGTATAAGGCCAGCAGCTCGTCGACCTCACCGGTGATCTTCTTGGTGGCCTTGGGCCACTTCGCGCCGTACGTCTTCTCGAACGCGGTAACCGCCTTCTCCGCGTGCGCGCGGTCCTCGGCGTTGTAGATCTCCTGCAGGACCGCTCGTGCTCCGGGCTGCGCAGACTTCGGTAGCGCGTTCATGACATTCCGCGTCTTGTGAACCCAGCACCTCTGGTGCCTGGCCTGCGGAAACACCTCCGCCAGGGCCCGCCACAATCCCATCGCGCCGTCCCCGACGACGAGCATCGGATCCGTCATCCCGCGACGACGGCAGTCCCGCAGCAGGTCGGCCCAGGACTCCGTCGACTCGCGCAGGCCCTCAGCGATCGCGATCAGCTCCTTGGTCCCGTCGACGCGGACGCCCATCAGGACCAGGAGGCAGGAGCGGGTCTGCGAGAGGCGGATCTCGGGGTGGACGCCGTCGGCCCATACATAGACGTAGTCGGATTCAGCCAGGTCACGGCGCTGGAACTCCGCGTGGTCGGCGGTCCACTGCTTCGTCAGCTGGGTCACCGTGGCCGGCGACAGCCCGGCCGCCGAGCCCAAGAACTGCTCCATCGCGGGCACGAAGTCACCCGAGGAAAGGCCGTGCAGATAGAGCAGCGGCAGCACCTCGCTGACCTTCGGGGACTTCCGGCACCACGGCGCGAGGATCTTCGAGGAGAACCGCTTGCGCTCGCCGGTCTCCTCGTCGACCCGCTTGTCGTTCACGCGTGGGACAGCGACCTCGACCGGCCCGGCGGCCGTCGTCACCGTTCGCGGCCGGTGGCGGCCGTTGCGGACCACCAGTCGACGGCCGGCCTTGTCACGCTGCCCGGCGAGCTCGGCTATGTACTGATCAACCTCCGCCTCCAGGGCGGCGGCCAGCATTCGCCGGGCGCCCTCCCGGACGATCTCGTCGATCAGGGAACCGGCCTCAATGGTGCCGTCCTCGTTGACTACGCTGAGCATGGGCGTGCCCTCCCAACCGACGGTGCAACGTCGGTCTACTCGGTGACCTATCGATCACTCGGGAAGGTACGCCCTTTCACGTCCCAACCCGAGGCCGATCCACAGGTCTTGAGCATTGCTCTTCGCACCTGGTCCCGGACTTCATCTACAGCATTCCGCTACCGCCGCACCAGGCCGGACCGGAAGAGCGACTTCCTCTCGTCCGCCTGGTGACGGACGAGGAAGCCTGGCTGCCCGCAGGACACCGTTCCGGTCACGTGCCCTCTCCCGCATTGCCGGGATCCCTGTGCTCCGCGATCGACGCGTTCGTGCTGGCCTGTGCCGTGCGCAGGGCGCGCGGGCAGACTCGGGCGCACAACTCCATGCTGGTGTCGGTCAGCCGGTTCGTCACCGTGCAGGCACAGGTCCGTGACCAGGTGGCCGAGCGTGTCAGGCGCATCGCTGACGGCCTCCGAGAGCCGGGCAGTCCACACGCGAGCTCCCTGATGTCCGGCTTCGAAAGCATGTGGCGCTCAGACTTCGTCCCGACGAGCGGAGCCTCCTCGGACACGGACATATCGCAGATCTCGTGGGACGAGGTAGTCGGGCATCTGTTCGCCGCAGTCCGCAAGATCACCGTCATGTCGGTCAACGGCAGCTCCGTCAGCTTGCCCGGATGGCGCGAGTACGACCGCAACGGCCTGAGTGTCGTGGCCGTGGGCGGTACCAAGCTGGGGCCGGGAACCGTCCTCGAAGGCCTCACCATCAGCTACTGCCTCAGATCCTCATCCACCTACGACACGCTGAGCCAGTTCACCCTGTCGCTCGCACGTCGCACCGCCTACGCGGACTTGTGCCGCCTCTACGCCAGCCGCGAGGTCCTGGAGGCCCAGGAGCTTCTGACGGCGATGCTCGACGACCAGCGCCAGGAGATAGGAGGGATGGCCGAGCTCGGCATTTCTCCCCGGGACGTGGCACTGCAACTGCATCCCGCCCGCGTCTTGCGGAGTGCTTCCGCGGACGACGACCTGCCGTCGGCGGGGGCGGAGCCGCAGAACCTGTCGGGTACGTCATGGGAGACACTGCGCTTCACACTCGCGCCGGAGGCACTTGACGAAAACCTGCGGGAGCTGGAGCGCTTCGTCCAGCACATTGGGGAACCCCGTGCGGCCCAGAAAGCCCACGCCGACGGGAACCTCGTGTGGAGTGACGTGCGGCCCGAGACGGTTCTGGAACGGTTCCTCGATGTCTACCGGCCAGCCTCCCTCCGGCTGACCGAGCGCATGGACCGGCTCCGCGCCTACATCCGCCGATGTGTGGCCCGGGGCGAGCTGAGGCAGTGGACCGTCCAGTTGGTGAGCCCGTCGAGGGCAACCAGTTTGACCGAGGTGGCCAGCCATCGCATCGGACTGGTCGTCCGCAGGCCCGTCGAACCCTTCACTGGGGAATCGTTCGCGGTCCGACGACTGTCCAACCCGAGAAACGAACTTGTGGACCTCGACGAGGACCAGTACGCCGCCGCGCTCGACGCGACCCGCGCCGCCGTGATCGGCGAGGAGCCGGGAGCGGGCGCGGCCCGCGTGCCCATGTTGCCCTCCCGTCCGGCGGTGAATGCCGTACGGCGTCCCGATCAGGCTTTGCTGTCCATCTACCTGGTCCGCCATCCGTTCCAGGACCATGCGAAGGAGGCCGGCAGCCCCCTGGTAGGGATCGCCGTCGCTCTTCCGGTGTCGCCGACGTCCACCGAGCCAGGGGCCGGTGTGCGTCCCGAGAAGCCTGGCGGCAGCTGACCGGGCATACGGATGGATATGGGGCGCGGGCCGATTTTGCGCATAAATGGCGGGTTCTGTCGCAGTTTTAGGTCGACGGGGCCCACGGCTCCCCGGGCTGCATATCCGAAGGTCAGCGGTGGCAGAGGCGTTCTGCAGCGGCTCCGCCGGGCACTGCACAGGAACGCGAGGCGCTCAGGCCGCGGCTTTGCCGACGTCCTCTTCCTCCGAGGCGTCGTCCAGGTACATCCATCGGCGAACCACGGTGTAACCGGACGGGAGTTCGTTGCCCGTCAGCTCTCTGTACCTCGCCTTTGCTGCATCGCTGGACCGATGCCCAGGAAGGAGCCTCCGCAGGAAGGGGGGTCTGATGCAGGGTTGGGTGACAGGTTTGGTCACGCGGCCAGGAGGGCCGGTGTGGTCATGACGGTTTCGTATTCGACGGGGGTCAGCCGACCGAGTGAGGCTTGTCTGCGGCGTCGGTGGTAGGTCCGCTCGATCCAGGTCACGATCGCGATCCGTAGTTCCTGGCGGTTGGCCCACTTCCGTCGGTCGAGGACATTCTTCTGCAGCAGGCTGAAGAAGGACTCCATGGCCGCGTTGTCGCCTGCCGCCCCGACCCTCCCTATCGAGCCGGCGATCTGGTGCCGGCCGAGCGCTTGGACGAACTTCCGGGACCGAAACTGCGACCCGCGATCGCTGTGCAGAACACAGCCGGCGACGTTCTCACGTCGGGCAACAGCGTTGTCCAGGGCCGCGACGGCCAGACGGGACTTCATCGGCGAGTCGATGGAGTAGCCCACGATCCGCTTGCTGAAGACGTCCTTGACCGCACAGAGATACAGCTTCCCTTCTCCCGTGACGTGTTCGGTGATGTCGATGAGCCACAGCCGGTTCGGTGCGCCGGCGGTGAAGTCCCGGCGGACGAGGTCGTCGTGCACCGGCGGGCCAGCTTTCTTGATCCTGCCGCGCTTCTTGCCGAACACGCTCCACCAGCTGTTGTCCCGGCAGATCCGCCACGCGGTCCGGTCGGCCATGCCGGCTCCCACGCTGCGGGCTTCGTCGGCCAGGAAGCGGTAGCCGAACTCCGGGTCCTCGCGGTGGGCGTCGAACAACGCGTTCGCGCGAGCGGCCTGCTCGAACTCGGCATCGGTCACCGGCCGTTCGAGCCAGCGGTAGTAGGGCTGGCGGGCGAGCTTGAGGACCCGGCACGTGACCGTGACGGAGATTCCGTCCGTGGCCAGCTCTTTCACGAGCGGGTAGATCCTTTTCCCGGCAGGTTCGCCTGGGACAGGTAGGCCGCGGCCCGGCGCAGGACCTCGTTCTCCTGCTCCAGCAGCTTGATCCGTCGACGCGCTTCCCGTAGCTCCGTGCTCTCCTGACTGGTCGTTCCGGGCTTTGTGCCGTCGTCGATGTCCGCCCGGCGCATCCACTTCCACAGCGTCATCGCGTGGACTCCGAAGTCGGCGGCCACCTGCTCGATCGTCACGCCCGGGCCGCGGTTCCTCGCGACCCGTACGACATCCTCGCGGAACTCTTGGGGATAAGGCTTGGGCACAGCGACATCCTTCCCACCCGCCCCACAGGGCAAGCCAGATCAGATGTCACCCGATCGTGCGGCAGACCCGTGTTCGGTCGCACGTTGTGGCCGACTGGAAGGTGGGCGTGCTGGTTTCTCGCGACGCTGGTGGCGGCGTGCCGCAGGAGTGGCATGCTCCTCGCTATGTATGAAGCTCCGCATGACAAGACAACGCTGGGGTTGTGGGGGCGCATAGCGTGTGCCTGGGCGGTTGCTTTCGCCGTGCTCCATTTTTACTGGGCGCTGGGCGGCAGTTGGGGCCTCAGTGTCTCGGCGGGGCCCTTGGCCGAGGAACGCCCTGGGTGGTTCGTGGTGGTGGGCTTGTGGGGCGTGGGATTGCTGTGCCTTGTCGGCGGTGTGCTGGGATGGCTTCTCGCTAGGCCGCGGCCTCGTGGTCTGGCAGGACAGGTGGTCAAGGCCCTGGGATGGTGTGCCTGCGCTGTGCTGCTAATACGTGGCATCGCCGTCGAGGTGCTGCTGCTGACCGACGCTGCGGGCTCGGAAATAAACGTAAGCCCGGAACAGCGGCTGTGGACGCTGCTGCTGTGGAATCCCTGGTTTCTGGTCGGTGGTCTCGTCTTTGGTTTGGCCGCACGGAGGTCCCGGACGCACCGAGAGCCCGAGTAGCGGCGTCGCCTGACGGCGCGTTGGGAAATGCGAACAGGGTGTCCAAGATCGTGGCGTGAACGACGAACTGGACACCCTGCTGACCGCGCTGTACGTAAAGATCGACGACGAACTGGAGTACGGGGCGGGCGGCCGGGCCGACTACGCGGAGCGCCCCGGCGATCCGGACCGGTGGGACTGGCAAGGCGATGTCCCGTAGCGCGGCCTCGGCCCGTCACTTCGGGCTGGTCGGCCGGGGTTGCGCCGCTTACCCCCGGCTGCGCCATCATGCGGCCCGGCGACGCGCGCTTTCTTGGCCGCGTAGTCCGGATCACGGGAGGTCTTCCAGGTCTTCAGGCGTTGAAAGGAGACTCCCTCCTCGCGGAGCAGGATGCGCAGGCCCTCGTGGCTGATGTCGTCGACCACCCCCTCGGCGACCAGGAAGTCCGCCAGCTTGGACAGGCTCCAGGTCGAGAACGGCAGGTCGTGCTCGGTGGGCTTGGACTTCGCGATCTTCTTGATCTCACGGCGCTCCGGCAGCGTGAACGTCTTCGGCCGACCACCGGCGTACTTCGGATACAGAGAGTCGAAGCCGTCGGCGTTGAAGTTGTGGATCACGTCCCGGACCCGGTCGTCGCTGGTGAACGACACCTCGGCGATCTTCGCCACCGGCATGCCCTGCGCGGAGAGCAGCACCATCTGGGCCCGCCGCCAGGTCACCACCGACCCGGTGCCTCTGCGGATAATCCGCAGCAGCCGCCGCCCGTCATCGTCATCGATCTCTCGGACACGCACTCGTTCTGCCACCCGGACAGAATGACGCCCACGCTCCGTCCACCACAGCACCCGGACGGCGCGTCACATCACAACAGGGCAAACGTTGCCGGTCACGGCACTAGTAGTGCTTGGTCATGTGCGGTCTGCGATGGCGTGTCTTCTTGATGGGTCGTGTCGTTGACAGGACGTGCTGAGTGGGGAGTTGGCTGCGGTCCGGTGTGATCTGGAGGACTTCGCGGCGGAGATGTTCGAGCCGTTCGCGCGAGCGGATCAGCGTCGGTGGGGTGGGGTCTATCTGCGGGGCCTGCTGCTGGACGGCGGGCGCAAGTCGGTGGAACCGATGGCCGCCCGCCTGGGCGAAGACGGGAACCGGCAGGCGCTGGCCCACTTCATCACCTCCAGCCCGTGGGATGCGGCGCATGTGCGGGCCCGTCTGGCCTGGCGTATGCAGCCGGTCGTCAAGCCCACCGCGTCGATCATCGATGACACCGGGTTCCTCAAGGACGGGGATGCGTCGGCGTGTGTGACCCGGCAGTACACCGGCACTGCGGGCAAGGTCACCAACTGCCAGGCCGGGGTGTCGCTGCACCTGGCTTCCAACGGCGCCTCGGCGGCGGTGAACTGGCGTCTGTTCCTGCCCGGGAGCTGGGATCCCGCCTCGCCGAAGGCCGATCAGGCCAAAGTGGCCCGCCGTGGCAAGTGCGCCATCCCTGCCCAGGTGGGCCATGTCGAGAAGTGGCAGCTGGCCCTCGACATGATCGACGAGACGCGGTCCTGGGGCATCGAGGTGCCCCAGGTCATCGCCGACGGCGGCTATGGTGACACCGCCGCCTTCCGGCTCGGCCTGGAAGAACGCGGTCTCGATTACGTGGTGGGCATCTCGACCCCGACCACCGCACAGCCCGAGGACGCACAGCCGTCTGCCCCGGCCTGCACAGGCCGGGGCAGACGGCCGGTTCCTGCCTACCCCGAGCCGGCCCGGAGGGTGAAGAGCCTGGTCATCGCGGCCGGAAAGTCTTCCGCGCGGCCGGTGCAGTGGAGGGAGGGATCACGGCCGGGCAGTGGCCGCAGCGGGCACAAACGCATGTACTCGCGCTTCGTGGCCCTGCGGATCCGGCCCGCCGGACGCGAGATCCGCAAGGCCACGGCCGCCACCGAGCTTCCGGTCCGCTGGTTGCTGGCCGAATGGCCCGCCGACCAGGACGAGCCCGTGCAGTTCTGGCTCTCCAACCTGCCCGCAACCACCCCGTTGCCCGTCCTCGTGCGCACCGCGAAGCTCCGCTGGCGCATCGAGAACGACTACCGCGAGATGAAACAGGCCCTGGGCCTGGCCCACTTCGAAGGCCGAACCTGGCCAGGCTGGCACCACCACGTCACCCTCGTCTCGGTCGCCCACGCCTTCTGCACCCTGCAGCGACTGAGCCGATCCCCAAAAGAGACGGCGTCGGCCTGAGCCTCTACCGAGTCGTCCACGAGCTGCAGATACTCCTCGCGATCTGGACCGGCGCCTGCCCCACCTGTCACCGCAACATGCCAGACCCCGCACCAACATGACCAAGCACTACTAGGCGGCCGAGCCCGCCCCGACCACGACCACAGACCCGACCACGGGCCGACGTAGACCGACCACAGCCCCGACCACCGCAGGCCAGGGCCAACAACCCTTCTGCTGCCGCCCACCCGTACGATGACCGGCGTGACCGCCCGCCGCACCCTTGGCTCCGGCCCCCAGGCTCCCGCGCCCAGCATCCGCGCCGCCCAGGCCGACCTGCTCGACGCTCTCCCCGGAGAGTGCCTGTCCGACCTCGATGAACTGCGAGCCCGAGGCGTGCTCGGATCCAGCCCGGCTGCGCCCCCGTCCCCGCGGCGGACCCTTGGGACCGGTGGCCGAGCCGACGAGGAACTGCCGCCCGCGCCGAGCACCGTGTGCAGCTCGACGTCCTCGGCGGTGCCGGCCTAGGCCCAATACCGGTGACTTTGTTGGTGGTGGGTCGTTGGGTGTGGTGTGCCAAGGCCTGGACAGGTGAAGTCGTCGGGTGAGCGGTTGTCGGACCGGATCGCTCTGGGTGTGCTGACGCGGGTGTTTGCGCCCGAGTTGGTGGATGAGGTGGTTGTTGGGTGTGGGCGTCTGGAACAGCGGTCGCGGCTGTTGCCGGCCCGGGTGGTGGTCTATTTCGTGCTCGCGATGTGTCTGTTCTCCGGGCAGGGCTATGAGGAGGTGGCCCGACTGCTGACGCAGGGGCTGGAGCGGGTGCGGCGGTGGGAGAAACCGTGGCAGGTGCCCACGACAGCGGCGATCGGCCGGGCCCGCCGGCGATTGGGGCCGGAGCCGTTGAAGGTGCTGTTCGCGCGAGTGTGCCGGCCGGTGGCCGCCCCGGACACTGCTGGTGCCTGGTATCGGCAGTGGCGTCTGGTTGCGGTGGACGGCACGGTCTTCGATGTGCCGGACACCGGGGCGAACAGCGATTTCTTCGGCCGGCCCGGCTCGGGCCGGGGACAGCAGCGCAGTGCCTACCCGCGGGTGAGGGTCGCTGCGCTGGTGGAGTGCGGGACACACGCGGTGTTCGCCGCGGCGACCGGCCCGCTGTCGGTTCATGAACAGCAGTTGATTCCCGGCCTGCTGGGCCGGCTCGAGCCGGGAATGCTGCTGATGGCCGACCGCGGCATCACCGGCTTCGAGCTGTGGCGGGCCGCCTCGGACACGGGCGCGGACCTGTTGTGGCGCGTCCGGAAGAACATCGTGCTCCCGGTCCTCGAAGCCTTCGACGACGGCTCCTACCTGTCCGAGATCGTTGCGGCAGGCGACCGCAAGCACCGGGACCCGGTCCGGGTCCGCGTCATCGAGTACACCCTCGGCCGCGAGGACGCCGACACGGTCTACCGGCTGATCACGACCATCTGCAACCCGCAGGAGGCCCCTGCGGCCGACCTGGCGGGCCTCTACCATCAACGCTGGGAGATCGAGAACACCCTGGACGAGATCAAGACCCATCAGGGCGGACACCGCCTCGTCCTCCGCTCCCAGTACCCCGATGGCGTCGAGCAGGAAATCTACGGTTTCCTTCTTGTCCACCACGCACTCCGGGACGTCATGCACCACACCGCTCACCAGGCCGGCCTCGACCCCGACAGACTGTCCTTCACCCGCACCCTTCGCATCGCTCGCCGCCACGTCACCGACCAGGCGGCACTTTCCCCCCTCACGACTCAGTCGAGCCCTGACCCACGCCATCCGTGAGCTGCTGGAACGACTCCTGCCACCCCGCAGGCAACGCTCCAACCCCCGTGTCATCAAACGCAAGATGGCCAACTGGCACCTCAAACACACCCACCACCGCAACCCACCCCGACCACCCGCAGCAGCAATCACACTCATCCCGCCCACCAAACCCGCCAGCAGACGCCAGAAGAGCACCTAAATCACCGGTATTGGGCCTAGGCCCCCCCGGCCGGAGGCCCGAGTTGCTGCGTGCCCTGGACCGTGTCTCCCGCCTTGTCCCGCTGTAGGGCCTACTGGAATGCCCCGCCCGGACCCGCCCGCAGGGACGGGCGGGTCCGGGCTGGGGGTATTGGCCCCGGTGACTCGCCCTGTTGCAGCGGGGCGAACGCCTTGTTGTGCTGTGGGTCAGCAGGACATGGGGTTGGTGAACTGCAGGGTCTCGGGGCCCTTGCTGGTGCAGGTGGACTGCTGTCCGCTGCGGAGGTCCCCGATCTCGGTCTGGTCGCGGAAGCCTATGATCCTGGTTTCAGGTGCGCCCTGAACGAAGTGGGGGTACCGGAGGAACTCCCACGCAGGGAACTTGTCGGCGGTGAGAGACGCGGTGAAGGTGTCCTTGCCCGGCGAAAGGGTCAACCGTGCGTTGATCCGGCCGAAACCGGGCCCGACACACGTTTCGCCGACGCAGGTGCGTTCCCAGGAGTTCATGGCGGAGACGCCTATGGACAGACCCCTGGAGCTGGTGCGCGAGACGCTGATCAGATTGCGTGGATCCTTTGATGTGTCGCCCACGGAGGCGGCATCGGAGACGAACGCGAGGGGGAGGGCGTCACGGCACGGGGGAGTTTCCACGGAGCCGGCAGGGGCGGTGATGCCGACGGGGCATGATTTGTGGGCGTATGCGGCGACTTCGCCGGTGCTGGTGTTCCATGCGACGGTGATCTTCGCGGAGGCGGCCGGGTTCGCGGTCCAGCTGCGGTGGTCACCGATGGCGTCGGTGAAAAGGGTCTTGTTCCGGATGTAGGCGCGGGCCAGCACGATCCCGCGGTCCTTGCCAGGGGCGACGCGGGTGGTGGCGACCCGGTCGCCGGAGCTGGGGGCGGCGGTGAAGAACCGCTGGGCGGCCGCGGAGTGGTCGCGGTTGGGCATCGAGACCAACACCCGCTTGCCGAATGGGGGCAGAACGCCCTGCTGGCCGTCGCGCATCGCGGCGACCGCGTAGTTGACGCAGGTGGCCTTGATGTTCTGGTGGGTCCACTCGGTCGTCTTCCCGAGATGGTCTTTGACGAGCTGGGAGCTGCTGGCGCTGTTGGGCACGGTGTCGCAGGAGTAGTCGGCGTAGACGCGGTAGTCGTCGGCGCCGGCGACCTTCTTCCAGTCCAGCTTCACCGAACGGTCGCCCAGGGTGAACTTCAGCCCCTTCACGGCAGGCAGCTTGCCAGGTTCGGCCGCCGCCGCGTTGGCGATGGTGTCGGTGGCGGTGTCCGTGGATTCAGCCGTGGTGGAGACGCCGCCGGCGGCGATCCCGCCGGCCAGCAGCCCCACGGCGACGGCGGCGAGGGCCAGCGCGCGGTTCTTTCTCTTGTGTGTGCTGTGCATGCTGATGCTCCTGGGTTGAAGGAATGGATGGGAGCGGGGGATCTTCGACCGGGTTCGAGCGGCCAGGTGATCCCCCCTTTTTTGCCTGCGGCTGTCCAGCCGACGGCGGCAAGGCGAGCCCGGCATCCGCGAGACGACACACCTTCGACGGCGACGTCGCCGGGCGGTGCGGGGCGGTGGAAGAAGCGTTACGGGCCGGTGCGGGACGGGGCAACGGTTTGCGGTGGCTCGGACAGTCCGGGCTCGTCCGTGCTGGTCAAGGGGGGTGTCCGTGGATTGCGGCCGCGGGATCCGAGGGGTGTTGTCCGGAGCTCGGACGGGCTCGGACGGGCCCGGACTGTCCCGGCCGCCACACGATCTGGCGGGACACCGTTGAGCCGGAACAGCCTTCTTCCGGGCCGCTGATCCGTCGGCCCCTCGAAGGAGGTCGTGGTGGAACAGCAGACATTGCCCAGGCCCTCCCGGCACGTGCCGGAGCACTCGTCCGCAGCGCGTCACCGGAAGCCGCGGGCTGCGAGGACCGGCGGGAGCATCAGCGGGCAGTGGAGACGGACAGCGGGAGTGCTGCTCGTGCTGTTCGCGCTCTCATGGCTGGCGGGAGTACTCCTTGCCGCGCATGGTCCGGCAAGTTCCTCGTCCCCGGCCGCCCGGTCGGCGGTCACTCTGGCGCCGCAAGGTCCGACCGTGCCCGAGCCTTCCCGCGTCGAGCCGACGCAGCCCGTGCCCGAGCCTTCCCAAGTCGAGCCGACGCGGCCCGCGCCGGAGCCTGCCCACGCTGAGCCGACGCGGCCCGCGCAGAAGCCTGCCCATCCTGCCGAAGCAGCCGCTTCCGGCACGGGAGCGGCGAAGCGCGTGGAGGCCGGGAAGGTCGTCCTGCGGCCCGGTGACACGCTCTACGCGCTGGCCGGCCGGCACGACACCACCGTCAAGGCCCTGCAGCGGCTCAATGCTCTGGGCACGTCGACACTGATCTACGCAGGAGACACCTTCCGTGTCCCCGCAGGAACGGGACCCGTGGGCGAGACGAGGAAGGACCGGCCGACGGATGGGGCGCCGTCGGCATCGGCGAAGTCTCCTGCACGGTCCGCTCCGCAGCGCGTTGTCGCCTTCGCCCAGGCGCAGTTGGGCAAGCCCTACATATGGGGTGGGACCGGCCCGCGCGGTTACGACTGCTCAGGTCTGGTGACGCGGGCATGGAAGGCGGCCGGAGTGAGCCTCCCGCGCACCACGTGGGGTCTGCTCCGGGCAGGCACGGCCACGACCCGCGCCCAGCTCGTCCCCGGCGACCTGGTGATCGCGAACAGCGGCGGGCACGTCCAGCTCTACATCGGGCACGGCAAGGTCATCCACGCCCCACGCCCTGGCAGTACGGTCACCGTCGCCCCACTCGCCGCCGCATCCGATGTCGTCAGCTACCGCCACATCACACCGTGACGGGACACGGTGTCGGCGTACGGGCCAACGTGCACCGCCGCGTACGGTCGAACGTGCATAGCGTCTTGTATGGAGCAGCGACTTGTAAGCGACGTCGATGCTCCCGCGTCCTCTCGGTTGACGGACTGGCAGACACGGGAAACCGGGGCGTCGCTCGTCATAATCGGTAGCTGACAGCAGCCCACCCTTGACGAGCCAGGCATCCGCGTCTGACGAGGAACATGGCTCCATCAAGTACAGACGCCAACGCTGCCAACGCCGGGCCGGCCCACAGGCAGGCGCCTGCGGACGAGGCTGCATTATGGTGAGCCGATCTTCGGACACGTACGCATGGAGGCGCAGCAGTGACGACCGACGTGACGCCCGAACTGGCCGAGGCGATCCAGCGTGGCTACGACCAGCGCGACCGGGCGAACATGGCGCCGACGATCGCCTACTTCCAGGCACTGCTTGCCGAACACCCTGGTCACCCAGTCCTCATATACGAGGTGGGTGGCGCCTACGACACCGCGGGTCAGGAGGAGACCGCCCGCAGCTACTACGAGCGGGCGCTTGCCCTCGACCTCGACGGTGACGTCCTGCGCCGGTGCCTGTGCCAGTACGCCAGCACCCTGAGGTGGCTGGGCGAGCTGGACAAGTCGCTAGCGGTGCTCGACCGCGCCCGCAGGGAGTTCCCCGACTCGGACTCCGTACGCGTCTTCCGCGCCATGACCCTCAACGACGCCCAGCGGCCAGACGAGGCGGTGGCCGAGTTGCTCACCGTCGTCACCGGGCACGCCGAGGTCACCGACCTCGGGCGGTGGGCGGTCGGACTGCGTGGCCTCGCCCAGTGGCTCGCCGACGGCCGCCCCGAATAGGAAGTACCTACCCTGCACAAGGCCAGCGCAGGAGGGCCTTGGCCGGTGGGTGTGTCCGCGACAGGCATGAACACGGCAGTGTTCGACGGGAGATCGGCTTTCTGCTGCGATGAGCGTGGCTGTGGGTGCGGAAGCCTCTTTCTCACTCTAAGTAATGGTCGATCGGCTCGACGACTTCGCACACCCGAGGTGCCACGCCGATCGTGGAAGTGGGCCGGCCTGTGATTCCACTTGATGGGGGCAGGCTTCGAGGGGCCCTGACCCCGGTTTTTGGACACCGGAGAGACTTGGATCTTGATGGTCCAGGAGAACGGAGTCCCTGTGGGGATGAAGCACTGCCCCGCCGAGTTCAAGGCGGACGCGGTCGCGCTGTATCGGTCCCGTCCGGGAGCGACGATCAAGTCGGTCGCCACCGACCTCGGAGTGAACACCGAGACGCTGCGGAACTGGATCCGGGCCGCTGACGGACGCCGGTCCGGCGCTCACTCCACAGCTGCGGCGGCGCCGCGGCCTGATGGTGACGGGATCCAGGCGGAGCTGGCCGCCGCGAGGAAGAGGATCCGCGAGCTGGAGGAGGAGCGGGACATCCTCCGCAAGGCGGCCCGGTATTTCGCGGGAGAGACGCGCTGGTGAACCGCTGCCAGTTCGTCGAGGATCACCAGCGCCGGTTCGGCGTCACGCGGTTGTGCTCGTTGCTGGGAATCGCCCGCTCGAGCTTCTACTACTGGCGCCGCACCGCGGCTGCACGGACGGCCCGGCAGGCCGCCGAGGCCGAACTCGCGGCCCGGATACGCAAGGTTCACCAGGACTCCGACGGCACCTACGGCGCCCCGAGGATCACCGCGGAGCCCCGCGAGGACGGCGGCCTGGTGGTCAATCACAAGCGGGTCGCGAGGATCATGCGGACCGTCGGCCTGGAAGGCGTCCGTCTGCGGCGCCGGCACCGCACCACCGTCGCGGACCCGGCCGCGGCGAAGGCGCCGGACCTGGTCGGACGCGACTTCACCGCGGCCGCGGTGAACGCGAAGTACGTCGGCGACATCACATACTTGCCGGTCAGCGGCGCGAAACCGCTCTATCTCGCGACCGTGATCGACCTGTGTTCACGCCGTCTGGCCGGGTGGGCGATCGCCGATCACATGCGCACCGAGCTCGTCATCGATGCCCTCCAGGCTGCCGAACGGACCCGCGGGAGCCTTGCCGGGGCGGTGATGCACACCGATCACGGCTCGCAAGACGGATTCAACTGATCGTCGCAACACCTTGATCGGGAGGTGGAGCGATGGGCTCTGTGGAGCGGCACAAGCAGGTTCGTGCGTATCGGGGGTTGGTGCCGTCGCCGGGCAGGCCGTCGGTGGCCTGGCGTGAGGACAGGGTCAGGTTCTGGACGGTGATCGCTCGGGGTGCCAAGACCGAGGATGCGTGCAGTGCTGCCGGGGTGTCCGGGCCGGTGGGATTCCGCTGGTTCCGGCACGCTGGCGGCGTGAATCCGTGTCTTCCTGATGATGTGTCCGGGCGCTACCTGTCGTTTCCCGAGCGGGAGGACATCGCCGTCTGGCATGCCCAGGGCGCCGGCGTCCGCGAGATCGCCCGCAGGCTCGGACGGGCGCCGTCGACGGTCTCCCGTGAGCTGCGGCGCAATGCCTCTACCCGGACCTACAAGCTGGACTACCGGGCCTCGACCGCGCAGTGGCACGCTGAACGCCGGGCCCGGCGCCCGAAGACGGCCAAGCTCGTGGACAATCCGAGGCTGCGAGCCTATATCCAGGCCCGGCTGTCGAGGGACGTCACCGACGCCGGAGGCAACCGTCTGGGCCCGGAGGGCCCGGCCTGGAAGGGGCGCAACAAGCCGCACCGCGGCGACAGAGGCTGGGTGACAGCATGGAGCCCGGAGCAGATCGCGCGACGCCTGCCGGTCGAGTTCCCCGACGATGAGGACATGCGCATCAGTCACGAGGCGATCTACCAGGCGCTCTACGTCGAGGGACGTGGTGCGCTGAAACGCGAGCTGGTGGCCTGCCTGCGCACCGGACGGGCGCTGCGTGTTCCCCGGGCACGCAGCCGGCAGAAGGCGTGGGCCCACGTCACCGACAAGGTCCTCCTCGGCGAGCGTCCCGCCGAGGCCGAGGACCGCGCCGTTCCCGGGCACTGGGAGGGCGACCTCATCATCGGGCTGAAGCGCTCGGCGATCGGGACTCTCGTCGAGCGCACCACCAGGTTCACCATGCTGGTCCACCTGCCGCGCGAGGAGGGCTACGGTGTGGTCCCGCGCACGAAGAACGGACCCGCTCTGGCCGGATACGGTGCCAGCACGATGAAGAACGCCCTGGCCAGGACGATGACCACACTGCCTGAGCAACTCCGGCGGTCTCTCACCTGGGACCGCGGCAAGGAGTTGTCCGCGCACGCCGCCTTCACGGTCGAGACCGGCATCCCTGTCTACTTCGCTGACCCCCACAGCCCCTGGCAACGCGGGACCAACGAGAACACCAACGGCCTACTGCGTCAGTACTTCCCCAAGGGCACCGACTTGTCCCGCTGGAACAGCGAAGAGCTCCAGGCCGTCGCGGCGGTCTTCAACAACCGGCCCCGGAAAACACTCGGGTGGCGAACCCCGGCTGAAGTATTCACCAAGCAGCTACGATCGCTCCCACCAGCCAGCGTTGCGACGACCGATTGAATCCGTCCAATATACGAGTCGAATCTTCGCTGAAGTCTGCAGGTCGGCTGGGGTGCGGCAGAGTATGGGCGCGGTCGGGTCCAGCGCGGACAACGCCGCCGCCGAATCGTTCAACGCCAGCTTCAAAAGGGAGACGGTGAAAGGCCGAAAGGGCTGGTCGAGCGAGCGTGAGGCCCGACTCGACGCCTTCCGCTGGCTGACCCGATACAACACCCGACGCCGGCACTCCCGCCTCGGACAACGCTCCCCGATCGCTTACGAGAACACCTTCCAAACAACATCAACTACCTTGACCCGAGCCGCATAGACGTGTTCAAGATCCGGGGTCAAGGCCCAACACCTACCCCTGGCTCCGGACTCCGGCGATGGTCGACGAGTGGCTCGGTGACCTGCGTTCGCTACGGGATCTGAAGCGCTCCACGATCCGCTCGTACTCCGAAGCTGTGCGGGCTTTCTGCCACTTCATCACTGATCCGCTCTACGAGTGGACGGTCACCTGCGAAGAACGGTTCGGCACCCACCCGGTACAGGTCGTGCACGAGTGGAACACCGCGGTGCACGTCCAGGACAACGAGGCGGACGCCAAGAAACGCGCCTTCGCCAAGACCGAGTTGCATGCCTTCTTCGCACACTGCGACGACGAGGTCGCCCGCATCCGGGCCTTCGGCCGCAAGGGCTGGCTGCCCGCCTTCCGCGACGCAACCTTGTTCAAGACCGCCTACGCCTACGGGCTGCGGCGCAACGAGACGCGGATGCTGGACGCTGCCGACTTCGGCCGCAACCCGCACGGCGGCGAGTTCGGCGAGTACGGCCGGTGTCAGGTACGGTTCGGCAAGGCCAAGAAGGGCTCGCCGCCCAAGCGCCGCGGGGTGCTGACCGTGTTCGACTGGACCCCGGACGTCCTGGACGAGTGGTTCACCGAGGTCCGCCCGCTGTTCGGCACTGACAACAACCCGGCGGCCTGGCCCTCCGAACGGGGCCTGCGGATCGGCTGCCAGCGGCTCAACTCCCGCTTTATCGCCTACCGCAAGGCCCTTGGCCTCGATGATGGACTGGACTTCCACTCCTTGCGCAGGTCCTACGTCACCCACCTGATCGAGGACGGCTGGGACCCGCGCTTCGTTCAAGAGCAGGTCGGTCACGAACACGCCAGCACCACCTCCCTCTACACCTGCGTGTCCTCGGACTTCCGCACCCGCACCCTGCGGCGGCATCTGGACGACACCGTCGCCGCGGCCCTTGAGACCCAGACCGGGAGGCAAGCATGAAACGCAAGGTCGGATACACCTGGCGGCTGCGCGAGGTCATGGCCCAGCAGCAGATCTTCACGGCCACCGAACTGGTGCCGCTGCTGCGCGAGCGGGGCATCGATCTGTCCGCCTCCCAGGTCCACCGCTTGGTCTCCGGCACCTCGGAACGTCTGTCGTTGCAGGTCATGGCCGCGCTCTGCGACATCTTGTCCTGCACCCCGGCCGACCTGGTGGCCACCACCGCCGAGAACGCCGGCGTCCGCAAGACCGCCACCGGCGACCTGCCCGCCCCGCCCGCGGACGTCGCGAAACTCCGCCCTCGAGCCGCCCGCATCCTGCCCGACTCATGACCCGCACCTACGCCACCGGCGAACAGTACGAACGCTGGTACATGGCCGAGTGCGGCCGCCGCAGGCACAAGGCCGGCACCTGGCCGGATGGATACGTCTGCCGAACCTGCTCGGACCGCGCCGTCCGCACACGGGGCACCTGTCCGGGATGCGGCCAGGACCGTGCCCTCCCCGGACTCCGCCCCGGTGACGGGGCCGCGGTCTGCACCACCTGCGCCGGCTTCTCCCAGACCTTCGACTGCTCGCGGTGCGGATTCGAGGGCAAGCTCCTGGGCGGACGGCTGTGTGAACGCTGCACCCTCACCGACCGCCTCACCGAGTTCTTGGACGACGGCACTGGCCGCATCCGTCCCGCGCTGGTCCCGCTGTTCGACCTGCTGGTGGCGATGGACAAGCCCAGGAGCGGGCTGGCCTGGCTGGAGATGCGCCGCGGCCAGCCGGGAAACGCCTCACAGTTGCTGCGGCGGCTCGGCCTCGGCGAGATCCCGCTGACCCACGACGCGTTCCACGAGCTCCAGCCCTGGCGGGCCGCCGCTCATCTGGAAGAACTCCTGATGACGTGCGGAGTCCTGCCCGCGGTCGACAAGTATCTCTGTTCCTTCCAGCGCTGGCTTCCCGGGCATCTGGCCGACATCGCCGATCCCGAGCACGTCAAGACGATCAGGCTTTTCGCGACCTGGCGCGTCCTTCCTCGGCTGCGGGCCCGCGCCGAGCGGAGCCACATCACACCGAGCGTCCGGCGGTTCGCCGCCGAGCAGATCAAGTACGCGACCGTCTTCCTGCAATGGCTCGGTGAGCGCAACAGCACCCTCGTGTCCTGCGGCCAGATCGACATCGACGCCTGGTACGCCGAGAACACCGAACACGGCCGCACCTGCCTGCGAGCCTTCCTCAACTGGGCCGTGCAGGGCCGCCACTGCCGACGCTCTCTTTCCATCCCTGCTATGAAGGTCTCCCGGCGGGCCGCACTGAGCGAGGATGAGCGCCTCGATGCCCTCGGCCGACTGCTGACCGACGCGGAGATTCCGATGCGTCTGCGTGTCGCAGGAGTCATCGTGCTCCTCTACGCACAGCCCGTGAGCCGCATCGTCCGACTCAGCGTCGATGACGTGATCCGCGTCGGCGAGACCGTGCTGCCGAGGCTCGGGGATCCAGCCTCGCCCGTTCCCGCACCGGTCGCTGACCTGCTGCTGGAGCACATCGCGAACCGCGACAACATGAACACCGTCACCAACCCGGCGTCCCCCTGGCTCTTCCCAGGCCGCCGAGCCGGCCAGCCGTCCCGCCCGGATCATCTGTCCGCGCTCCTGAACGAGGTCGGGGTCCCGGCCGCCGCTGCCCGCGGCGCCGCCATCCGCCAGCAGCTCCTCGAACTGCCCGCCCCTGTCGTCGCGGACGCCCTCGGCTACCACGACAAAACCACCAGCCGCCTGATCAGAGAGGCCGGCGGGACATGGAGCCGATACGCCGCCGGCGATCACACGGACGACCATGCACACGCCCAGACCCGTGCCCGCGGAACGTGAAGGCAGGCTGGTGCACTCACCTGCTAAGATCTCCGTCAGTAGTGAGCCTTCCTGGCCCGGATACAACATCCACCCAGGGAGGCTTTTTTCATGCCCTGGCGCCGCTTGTCCGGGGACCAGCGCTCATCAAACAGGCGTCAGCCCCAAGCCTCGGTATCACCCGATCCGGGCATGCGGGGCGCGCGCCGGTTGGCCACCTCTGCAAAGGAGTCACGTGCCAGACGTATCCATTCGCCTCGCAGGCATCGCCGACCGCCCCGTAGTGGAGCGGCTATGGCTGATGTTCCGCCATGACATGTCGGAGTTCGACAGTCTGCTGCCCAACACTGACGGAACCTTCCGCAGCGACCGGCTCCACATGGCCTTCTCTGAGCCCGACTGGGCGCCATACCTCCTCACAAGTGGTGACAGCCCCGCTGGGTTCGCGTTCGTCCGCAGTCTGACCGCCCCGACACGGGTGCTGAACAGCTTTTTCGTGGTGCGCGGTGCACGGCGGACAAGGACCGGGCTGCACGCTGTTCAGGAGATCGCGGCCAGACACCCAGGCTCGTGGGAAGTCGCGTTTCAGGATGCCAACATCGCCGCGGTGCACTTCTGGCGTCGCGTCGCCACGGAGATCGCCGACGACGCATGGACAGAGGAACGCAGACCGATACCAGGTCGGCCCGACCTGCCTCCTGACGTCTGGATCTCGTTCAACACCCCTGCGGAGACACACGACTGAGTATCAAAGCGGGGGTGCCGCCGAGCACACTCGGCGGCACCGCCCACGCTGGCTGGGCAAGGCAATGGGGTCACCGAGCTGCTTTGGCCCTGTTCTCGTATAGCTACGGCCAACGGACATGTAGCGCTGTGTGACTGCTGTGGTCGTCGTTTCCCTTTGCCGGGCGTCTCGTTGAGCTGAACGAGTGATCTCGGGCGGGGCGGAGGAGTACGGGGTGCGGCAGGACTGGGAGCCGGAGGACCTGATCGAGGTCTGGACGCTGCTGGAAGACGACATGAAGCGGGTGCGGAACAAGTCGGGGGCGACTCGGCTCGGGTTCGCACTGTTGCTGAAGTTCTTCGAGGTGGAGGCCCGGTTCCCAGAGTCGGTCAAGGAGGTGCCTGCCGCCGCGGTGGAGTACGTGGCCCAGCAGGTCAAGGTGCCTGCGGAGGCATGGGCGGACTACGACTGGCAGAGCAAGGCGATCCAGCGGCACCGGGGCGAGATCCGAGCGGTGTACGGGTTCCGGGCGAACACCGAGGAGGACCAGGACCGGCTGGCCGCGTGGCTGGCCACTGAGCTGTGCCCGGTGGAGCTGTCGCGGGACCGGCTCGCGGCTGCCGTCGTGGCCCGGTGCCGCAACGACCACATCGAGCCGCCGGCACCCGGGCAGGTGCGGCGGCTGGTCGGCAAGGCGGTCAAGGACTTCGAGAAGCGGTTCTGCCTCAGCACGCTGGACCGGCTCAACCACACGACTCGATCGCGGCTGGAAGATCTGATCGCGGGCGACGACACCGAGCACGGCACGGACGGCGACAACGCCGTGGCCGGGGGCGGGCGATCGCACTTCACCGAGCTGAAGACGGACCCTGGCGCCCCGGGCCTGGAGAGCCTGCTTGCGGAGGTCAACAAGCTGGAGCGGGTGCGGCGGCTGGAGCTGCCCGCGGACCTGTTCGCGGACGTGTCGGAGAAGCTGGTGGACGCCTGGCGGGCCCGGGCATCGAAGGAGTACCCGGCAAACCTGGAGCGGATGAAACCGCCTCGGCGGCTGACCCTGCTGGCCACGCTGTGCCACGTCCGGCAGACGGAGATCACCGACTCGCTGGTGGACCTGTTCATCCAGCTCGTGCTGAAGATCAACACACGCGCGGAGCGGAAGGTCGAGAAGGAACTGGGGGCGGAGCTGAAGAAGGTCCGCGGCAAGGAGGCGATGCTGCTGCGGGGCGCGGAGGCGGCGCTGTCGGAGCCGTCCGGCACGGTGCGGCGGGTGATCTTCCCGGTGGTCGGCGGGGAGAAGACACTCAAGGCGCTGGCGGCGGAGGCCGCGGCGAACGAGGCCCGCTACAAGGCCCAGGTCCGCACGGTGCTGCGGTCGTCGTACTCGGCGCACTGGCGGCGGATGCTGTCGCCGCTGCTGCGGGCGCTAGAGCTGAAGTGCAACAACACCGCCTACCGACCGGTGATGGACGCGATCGACCTGCTGGTGCGGTACCTGGAGCAGCCGCTGAAGGAGGGCGCCTTCTTCGACCCGGCCGAGGCGGTTCCGCTGGACGGGGTGGTTCCCGAGCAGTGGCGGGCGGCGGTCGTCGACGATAAGGGCCGCGTCGAGCGCATTCCGTACGAGCTGTGCGTGCTCGTCAGCTTGCGGGACGCGATGCGGCGGCGGGAGATCTGGGTCGTGGGCGCCAACCGGTGGCGCAATCCGGAGGACGATCTGCCCGCCGACTTCGAGAACAACCGGGACGTCCACTACGCCGCTCTGGGCCAGCCGCAGGACGCCGGCGAGTTCATCACCGCCCTCCAGAGCAAGCTGCGGGCGTCGCTGGACTGCTTCGAGCAGGCTCTGGCCGAGGGCGCAACGGGCGGGGTCGCGGTCGTCAAGAAGCACGGCGAGCCGTGGATCAGGGTCTCCCCGCGCGGCAAGCAGGGCGAGCCTGAGTCGCTGGTGGCAATCAAGGCGGAGATCGAACGGCGCTGGGGCACCATTGACCTGCTGGACATCCTGAAGTACGCCGAGTTCGACACGGACTTCATCGCCGAGTTCACCTCGGTCGCCACCCGCGAGAACCTGTCCAAGGACGTGTTGCGGCGCCGGCTGCTGCTGGTGCTGTTCGGGCTCGGCACGAACATGGGGATCAAGCGGGTCGCGGTGACCGGCAAGCACGGCGAGTCGGAGGCGACGCTGCGCCGGGTGCGGCACCTGTTCGTCAACCGCGCCAACATGCGCGCGGCTTTGCGGAAGCTGGTCAACGCCACCTTCGCCGCCCGCGACGAGATGTGGTGGGGCACAGGCACCGCGTGCGCCTCCGACAGCCGCAAGTTCGGCGCCTGGTCCTCGAACCTGATGACCGAGTGGCACCAACGCTACCGGGGCCCTGGCGTGATGATCTACTGGCACGTCGAGCGGAAGTCGGTGTGCATCTACTCCCAGCTCAAGTCCTGCTCGGCCTCCGAGGTCGCCTCGATGATCGAGGGCGTGCTGCGGCACTGCACCGACATGGAAGTGGACCGGCAGTACACCGACACCCACGGTGCGTCCATCGTCGGCTTCGCCTTCGCGCACATGCTCGACTTCAAGCTGATGCCGCGACTGAAGAACATCGGCTCCGCCAGGCTGTACCGGCCGGCCGCCGGGGAGGACGACAACTGGCCGAACCTCGCCCCGGTGCTCTCCACCAAGACGATCAACTGGGACCTGATCCGCCAGCAGTACGACCAGATCGTGAAGTACACCACCGCTCTGCGGCTGGGCACCGCCGAGGCCGAGCAAGTCCTGCGCCGCTTCACCCGCGGCGGCCCCAAGCACCCCACCTACCAGGCGATCGAGGAACTCGGGCGGGCGGTACGTACGGCGTTCGTGTGCGACTACCTCGCCGACGTCGAGCTGCGGCAGGAGATCCACGAGGGCTTGCAGGTCGTGGAGAACTGGAACAGCGCGAACAAGGACCTCTTCTACGGCAAGGACGGCGACCTGGCAGGTGCGGACAAGGAGTCCCAGGAGGTGTCCATGCTCGCCCTTCACCTGCTCCAGTCCGCTCTCGTGCACGTCAACACGCTGCTGATGCAGCAGGTCCTTGCCGACCCGAAGTGGGCCGACATGCTCACCGACGCCGACCGGCGGGCCCTGTCCCCGCTGTTCTGGACGCACGTGAACCCCTACGGCAGGTTCGAGCTGGACATGAACAGCCGCCTGGAGCTGGACCTGGCCACCACGGCCAAGGCGGTTCCCGGCCCGCGCCGCCCCGAGAGTGAGAGCGCGACGGCCCCCGCGTGAGCGGGCCGGGCTGGTGTGCCGCTCCAGGAAGCGGACGGACGAGTGCCGGGACCGCGCGAGCAGTGAAGTGCGCGAATTAGGGGCGTGGGATCTTGGGGCATAGGTTGACGCCATGGTGGAGGGGGCGAACTCCGCGGCGCAGACCATGCCGCAGGAGCAGCAGACAAGGGGGCGGCATGCCGCCCGGCGGAAGAAGGACAAGGGCGGGCTGGCTCGTTCGTCGTTGTTGATGGCTGTTGGCACGGTGGTGTCGCGGGCGACGGGGCTGATCCGTCAGGTGCTGCAGGCCGCGGCTCTGGGAACGGGCCTGCTGGCCAGTACGTACAACACGGCGAACACCGTGCCGACGAGCCTGTACACGCTGCTGATCGGCGGCGCGCTCAATGCCGTGCTGGTACCGCAGCTGGTGCGGGCCCGGACCACGGACCCCGACGGCGGGCGGGCCTACGAGCAGCGGCTGGTCACGCTCGTGGTGTGCGTGTTGGGCGTAGGGACGGCGCTGGCGGTATGGGCAGCGCCGCAGATCGTGAGCCTGTACATGCGGGACACCCCGGACAGTCACGAGGCGTTCGAGCTGACGGTGACGTTCGCGCGGTTCCTACTGCCGCAGATCTTCTTCTATGGCCTGTTCAGCATCTACGGGCAGGTGCTGAACGCGCGTGAGAAGTTCGGCGCGATGATGTGGACCCCGGTGCTGAACAACGTCGTACTGGTCGGCATGTTCGCCGCCTATCTGGGGCTGATGACGGTGCCCGACCGGGTGGAGGACATCACCGCCGCCCAGGTGCAGTTGCTGGGGATCGGGACGACGGCAGGAATCGCTCTGCAGGCCGTGGCCCTGATTCCGTTCGCGCGGGCAGCCGGCTTCCGGTTCCGGCCGCGGTTCGACTGGCGGGGCACCGGTCTGGGCAAGAGCGTGCACGCAGCGAAGTGGACGCTGCTGTTCGTCCTGGCCAACCAGGTCTCCCTGACGGTGGTCACGAACTACGCCAACGCCGCCGACCAAGAGCTGCCGCAGGCCGGCGCAGGCTACTCCGCCTACACCTACGCACAGACCATCTGGATGCTGCCGCAATCGATCGTGACCGTGTCCCTGGTGACGGCGCTACTGCCGCGCATGAGCCGGGCCGTCGCCGAGGGGCGCATTCCGGACCTGCGCGCGGACCTGTCCCGGGCGCTGCGGATCAGCGGCGTGGTCATTGTGCCCGCCGCCTTCCTCTTCCTCGCCCTGGGGCCCCAGATCTCTTCGCTGCTGTTCGCCCACGGAGCAGCCGACGCTGCTTCAGCCCGGCCACTGGGCCACATGCTGCAGGCGTTCGGGCTTGGGCTCATCCCGTTCTCCGCTCAGTACCTGCTGCTGCGAGGCTTCTACGCCTTCGAGGACACCCGCACCCCGTTCTTCATGGCGTCCTGGATCGCAGGCGTGAACATCGCCCTGGCCACGGCCTGCCATCTGCTGCTGCCCGCCCGCTGGTCGGTGGTCGGCATGGCCGGGGCCTACACCCTCTCCTACGTGGCCGGTCTCGCACTCACCGCCTACCTGCTGCGCAAGAAGATGGGGAGCCGGATCGACGACGGAGGTCTGCGCCGCACCTACGTGAAGCTGCTGTGCGCCGCGTGCCCGGCTGCTGGGCTGGGCTGGGCAGCAGCGCGTGCGTGTGCTGGCCTGGGAGACGGAACGTGGCCCACTGCTGCCGCATTGGGTGCCGGGGCGCTCGCGACAGCCCTGGCCTACCTCCTTCTTGCCCGGTTGCTGAAAGTCAACGAGCTCCGTCGCCTGCCCGGGATGCGTTGAGTCCAGGCGAACGATGGAAGGGGCGGGTAAGAACGCCGCCACCGGCCGCCAACATGGGTGTCACATCCGGCGACGTGCGGCGGGGTCGCGCTCGGCGACGTGTCGGGCGACCGCGTCGACGCCGGGGCGGGCGTATCGCTCCAGGGAGCGTACGGAGGCGTGGCGGGAGCGGGCCAGCAACATCGGGGTGGACGTACCGTCCTCGGCGTCGTGTGTGAGGGCACTGTGGCGGAGCCGGTGGAGCGGCCAGCCGTCCAGGTCCTCGATGTCGTCGGGTGAGGCCAGCGGATTGGCCAGCAGCCGGGTGTTCTCCTCGAAGATCTCCTCGGCCCGGCGGTAGGAGAGCCGAGCCCGGCCGGTCTCCGGGCACACGTCGAGCGTCGGTGTCCCGGCCGGGGCCTTGCGGTCGGTGAGGAACAGCGGGCCGCGGGTGCGGCGGGCGATGAGGCGAGGCAGAAGCTGTGCGGTGCCGGACTGCCAGTGGATCCACTCGGTTGCCCCGCCCTTGGCGGTGATCTTCCCGCGTTTGTCCTGCGGGTAGAGGTTTTCCACGTTCAGGCACAGCACCTCGTCGGCCCGGGCTGCCGATTCGTAGAGCATCTTCCAGAACGTCTTCTCCCGCAGGGCGACGTCCAGGCGCCGCAGGGCGGTGATCTGGTTCTTAGCCAGTGCCTTGGTGCGGTCCGGCGGGGCCGGCCGCCGCTCGATCCCGATCGTCGGGTCACTGATGATCCAGCCCTGGCGCTGCCACCAGCCGATCGCCTTGCGCACGATGGACAGTTCCCGGTTCACGGTGTCGGCGTCCATCTCGTCCGCCCGAGCCGCCGCCAGCTCGGCCAGCACCTCGGGCAGTGCGCAATCGTCGATCGCGGTAACGGGGAAGGTTGGCGGCTTCGCGCCTCGGCGGGCGGGTCCGGTCGGCGCGGGTTCGCCGGCGAGCATCCACCCCCACGTCGTCAGTGAGATCCGGTAGATCCGCGCGGAAGACTTCGCGATGCCCACGCCGGTGAGGTAGCGCTCGACCGCCGCGGTGTACGACGCGGGCGGGGCGGACAGCGGCACGACCCGGGCGCGCGGCAACCGAACCGCGCTCCCGCTCCCGAGTTCGGTCACCGGTTCGATCGCCACGCCCGCCCTACCCTTCCGGCACTGCCGCAGTAAATGCGTACACCTCGCCTGTGGCAGCCGGAGAGCCCGTCGCAGGTCACGATGATCACGGTAGAGGGCCTGCCGCAGTAAATCCGGTATTTACTGCGGCACCGCCCTGACGCACCACCAGGCGCCGAAAGTCCGATAAGTGGACCTCGAAACAAAACTGCCGCTACCGCCAATCGCTGCACCGCCGGCCCGCGCGCCCTGTCTGGCCCCGAGCATTACTCAGCGCTACATGTCCGCTCGCCGTAGCTATACGAGAACAGGGCCGCTTTCGCTACACACCGTCAGCATCGTCCTGGCTGCACCCAAGAACTGGCGACAGTTGAATACGCGAGCCCACCAGTACCGAGGCCGAGATAGCCGGACACCCGAGCCAGCGCAGGGCGGGATGTCCCTGAGCGGCCCTGTGCGGCTCTCGGGGCATGATCGGCACTCCCCGACACCGACGCGGAGATCGGCGCTCCTGACCCCCTTCACGCCCCGCCTCGGGCCCGTTCCGCATGATCACCCGGCCCGGGGGGTGCGGGTATCCGTCCAGGTCAGGGCACTCTTTTACCTAGATACATATGTGTTGTTCACTGAGTGAACGCCACCGCACGCCGCCCGGCTGAAGTCGCTGCGTCTTCATCCTCGACTCCTACGGCGCCGAGCTGCCCCGTTGAGCCGTCAGGAGTGGTGGGAGCATCCACCCGTTCAGGCCATCCGCAACTGGTCGCGGAGCGTCCGGGCGACCTGTGCCATCAGTGCTTCCGTCTCGGGCTGCAGCACGGCCGGTACGCGGGATTCGGTGAGGGCGGCGACGGCGAACGTCTGCCCGTCGGCGTGCTCGACGACCCCGGCCTCGTGTCGGAGGTTGAGCAACGTACCGGTCTTCGACGACCACCGGGACGCGTCGGAGCTGAAGTCGGGAGCCAGTCGCTGCCGGATCACGTTGTTCGTCATCAGCTCGCGGACCCGCACCGCGGTGGCGGGCTGGATCGTCGTCGGCCGCCACAATCCCTCCAGCAGGTCGACGAAGGTCCGGGCCGACCCGACGTTCGCGCGACTGATGTCGAGCTGGGCCACGGGATGCCCCTGTCCCGCTGTCGCCGCGCCGATGGCGAGGGCGTGGGCAAGGTGCACCTCGGTCGGCGCGAACCGTTCGGCCGGCGTCTGGGTGAGGTCCCCCATGAGGTGGCGTACCACGATGCCGTCGTAGCCGAGCCGCCGCAGCTCCGCGGTGACCGCGGCGGGCGGGGTGAGGGCGAACAGCGCGTCGGCCGCGGTGCCGTCGCTGATCGCCGTGCTGAGATACAGCAGGTCCTCGAGCGCGACCGTGGCCGGGTGCCGGAACTTGGTCAGGCCGGTCGGTCCCGGCACGGTGACGCGGCCGGGCTGCACCACGATCGTTGCGGCCAGGTCGAGTTCGCCGCGTCCGACACGTTCCAGTGTGGCGATCGCGAGCGGCACCTTGACCAGGGAAGCGATCGGATACTCCACCTCGGCGTCGATCGCGAGTTCATCGCCGGTGTCCAGGTCACGCACCAGGAACGAGCCGCGCAGGCCGCCGTCGTGCAGGGCCTCCCGCGCATCGCGCAGGACCTTGGTCGTCCCCACCACTACGCCTCACCGTCGCCCGGCACGTCGCCGCTCCGGCTACCGTGGTCCGACATGCCGAGGCAGCGCCCGATCGTGGCGAGCGGGAGGGTCCGGATCCGCTGGGCGTCCTCGCGCAGTCCGGCCTCGACGTCGTAACCCCGTACCAGCTCCAACTCGCCGATCGGCCGCCAGTACAGCCCCAGTTCGTCGGCCTGGACGGCGGAGCAGAGCAACAGGTCGGCCGAGCCGAGCACCTCGGCCGCGGCGTCGACGAGTGAGGCCGAGACCACGACCTGGGCGGGTTGGAGGCCGACCCCGTCCCGTAAGCGGATCACCCGGTCGCGTACGTGAGGCACGTCGTCCTCCGGCTGGATCCAGACGCGTCGTCGGCGTGCGTTACGTCCGGCCCGGCCCGCGCGCAGGTTTTCCACGTATATCGTCTGCCCCGCCGGCTCGGCGCTGCCGGCCAGCCCCAACGGTATCCGCCATGGCGCTCCGTCCGCGGGTACGGACACGATCGCCGCCCGGACCTCCAACGTCCGGGCGAGCGCCGCGCGTTCACCCGGCCCGGCTGTGTGCAGCGCGAGATTCAGGTCGTGCCGACGCGCCTCGGCAACGAGCCCGGCGAGCCGGCGTGGGGCGGAGACCGCCGGTATGGCCAGCCGGAACCGGCGTCGCTTGGCACACTCGGCGTCGTGCTCCATCGCCTCGACGAGTTCGACCAGCCGCCGGGCCGAGGACAGCATGTCCCGGCCGAACAGGGTCAGAGTGACGTTTCGTGACGACCGGTCGAACAACTTGGCGCCGAAGTGCTCCTCCAGGGCGGCGATCCGCCGGCTGACGACCGACTGCGGCATGCCTGCCGCAGCGGCACCGACGGTGAAGCTGCCATGCCCACTCACCGCCACGAACGCCTCGCAGGCCCTGACCATGTCCACGGCCGGAGCTTATAGCTATGCCGGATCAGCATGGGTCTGCGCATTTCTGTCTTGGACAGAATGTACTGCCGAATGCCAGATTGCCTTCTGCCCGACCTGGGTCATCTCTCGAAGTAGATACCGGTTTGTCGGTAATGAGCTTCCGGAGGGGAAATGTTGCCCGGCGGACACCCCATCTGCGGCAAGCGAACTCGAGCCCGCTTGCCGTAGTCGTAACTCGCCCCGGTGAAGGGAAGACCATGACGTCACAACAACCGGCCATCACGCGCCGCGCGCTTCTAGGGGTGGCGGCACTCCTGCCGTTGGCCGGATGCGCGGAGGGCAAGAGGACAGCGACGCGACCGTCAGCGGGCGAGCCCTCATCCCCCTCCGCCACGGCGAGCGCTCGCCACAGTCAACTGGCCGCATTGGAAAGGAAGTTCGAAGCACGCTTAGGGGTGTACGCCCTCGCCACCGGCACCGGGGCCACCATCACCCACCGGGCGGACGAACGGTTCGCGTTCTGCTCGACGTTCAAGGGGCTGGCGGCAGCGGCGGTCCTGCACCGCAATCCGCTGTCGCACCTGGATACGGTCATCAGGTACACCGAAGGCGACCTGATGAAGAGCTCGGCCATCACCAGACGGCATGTGGCCACCGGAATGACGATCCGACAACTGTGTGATGCCGCGGTCCGCTACAGCGACGGAACGGCCGGCAATCTCCTGCTCCGCGATCTCGGCGGGCCGGCCCGGTTCACGGCGTACGTGCGCAGCCTCGGCGACACGGTCACCAGGATGGACCGGATCGAGCCGACGATCGCGCAAGCCACCCCGGGAGACCCCCGCGACACCACCTCGCCCCGGGCGTTCGGTACCAACTACCGGAAGATCCTGCTGGGGGACGCCCTGCCGACGGACAAGCGCACCTTCCTCCGCCACCTGCTGGAACGCAACGCCACCGCTGCCGGCGCGCAACGTATCCGGGCCGGCATACCGCGGGGATGGAACGTGGCGGACAAGACCGGGACCGGTGACTACGGCACCCTCAACGACATAGCTGTGGTGTGGCCCCCGAATGCCGCGCCACTCGTCATCGCGATCATGTCCAGCAAGGCCACCAAGGACGCCGAGTACGATCAGGCCCTCCTCGCCGAGGCCGCCGCGTACGTGGTGGCCACTCTCACCTAGTAGTGCTTGGTCATGTTGGTGCGGGGTCTGGCATGTTGCGGTGACAGGTGGGGCAGGCGCCGGTCCAGATCGCGAGGAGTATCTGCAGCTCGTGGACGACTCGGTAGAGGCTCAGGCCGACGCCGTCTCTTTTGGGGATCGGCTCAGTCGCTGCAGGGTGCAGAAGGCGTGGGCGACCGAGACGAGGGTGACGTGGTGGTGCCAGCCTGGCCAGGTTCGGCCTTCGAAGTGGGCCAGGCCCAGGGCCTGTTTCATCTCGCGGTAGTCGTTCTCGATGCGCCAGCGGAGCTTCGCGGTGCGCACGAGGACGGGCAACGGGGTGGTTGCGGGCAGGTTGGAGAGCCAGAACTGCACGGGCTCGTCCTGGTCGGCGGGCCATTCGGCCAGCAACCAGCGGACCGGAAGCTCGGTGGCGGCCGTGGCCTTGCGGATCTCGCGTCCGGCGGGCCGGATCCGCAGGGCCACGAAGCGCGAGTACATGCGTTTGTGCCCGCTGCGGCCACTGCCCGGCCGTGATCCCTCCCTCCACTGCACCGGCCGCGCGGAAGACTTTCCGGCCGCGATGACCAGGCTCTTCACCCTCCGGGCCGGCTCGGGGTAGGCAGGAACCGGCCGTCTGCCCCGGCCTGTGCAGGCCGGGGCAGACGGCTGTGCGTCCTCGGGCTGTGCGGTGGTCGGGGTCGAGATGCCCACCACGTAATCGAGACCGCGTTCTTCCAGGCCGAGCCGGAAGGCGGCGGTGTCACCGTAGCCGCCGTCGGCGATGACCTGGGGCACCTCGATGCCCCAGGACCGCGTCTCGTCGATCATGTCGAGGGCCAGCTGCCACTTCTCGACATGGCCCACCTGGGCAGGGATGGCGCACTTGCCACGGCGGGCCACTTTGGCCTGATCGGCCTTCGGCGAGGCGGGATCCCAGCTCCCGGGCAGGAACAGACGCCAGTTCACCGCCGCCGAGGCGCCGTTGGAAGCCAGGTGCAGCGACACCCCGGCCTGGCAGTTGGTGACCTTGCCCGCAGTGCCGGTGTACTGCCGGGTCACACACGCCGACGCATCCCCGTCCTTGAGGAACCCGGTGTCATCGATGATCAACGCGGTGGGCTTGACGACCGGCTGCATACGCCAGGCCAGACGGGCCCGCACATGCGCCGCATCCCACGGGCTGGAGGTGATGAAGTGGGCCAGCGCCTGCCGGTTCCCGTCTTCGCCCAGGCGGGCGGCCATCGGTTCCACCGACTTGCGCCCGCCGTCCAGCAGCAGGCCCCGCAGATAGACCCCACCCCACCGACGCTGATCCGCTCGCGCGAACGGCTCGAACATCTCCGCCGCGAAGTCCTCCAGATCACACCGGACCGCAGCCAACTCCCCACTCAGCACGTCCTGTCAACGACACGACCCATCAAGAAGACACGCCATCGCAGACCGCACATGACCAAGCACTACTAGTGCCGCATCAGGCAATTCTGGGCCCGCCGCCAGGTCACCACCGAGCCGGTGCACCTGCGGATGATCCGCAGCAGGCGCTTGCCCTCGTCGTCATCGATCTCGCGGACGCGTACTCGTTCTGCCACCCGGACAGCCTGGCGGGACGGCGCTTCACCGGACCAGGAGGTGACTTCGGTTGGTCAGCCTGCTGTCGGGCTCTGCAGGACCTGCGCTCGCATGAACCCGTGGCTCCGCTCCACTTTCGCCACATGCAGCGTGTAGCTCTGGTACCACTCGGCTTGCCCGCGCTTTTGCGCCGCGCGGTGCTCGGCGTTGCTCCGCCACTCCGTGAGGGCGTTGGCGTCGCGGAAGTACCCGACGGTGATGCCCAGCCCGCCGGGAGTCTGCGCGTGGTCCATCCCCAGGAACCCAGGGACGCCTTTCACCAGGTCTTCCATGCGTGCGTTGGTCTCGCTGTAGCCGCTCTGATCCTGGGCTCGCACCGTAGTGAAGACAGCCACGTAGTAGGGGGGTTCATAGGCTTCGACGGGCGCGACAGGCGCTTCCGAGTGATCGCTCATGGCGCCACCGTAAGGCGGGATGCGCCTAACGATCCAGCGTCTTTCCTGAACGGGATACATGAGGGATCGGGTCGATGACCGAAGCCGTCTGAGCGAAACGGCCGGGCACCAGGCCCGGCCCGCGCGCGGCCCCGCCGACGCACGAGAAGGGACTGGCCGGCCGCCGATCCCCGAAGCGCTCCCGCCCGCCCCGCCCCCACCCTCTCCATTTCGGCAGTTCGGGCGCCAGGGGGGTACGCAGAGGGGATGTCAGCACCCCGACCACACCTATACAGGCATGGCGACCTGCATAAACGCCCGACGCCGTGGAGAGAGGGTCCAACAGATACCGCAGGAGATGCTGCACGAGATCGTGCAAAGGATGACGCAGGAGATCCCAGGCCCGAGGATCCCGCCGGCCCTTTCGCGCGGGCAGCTGCTCGGCGTCAGCAGTGCCCAGGAGCGCATCGTGCTCGATCCGCTCGGCGGGCAGCAGCCGCGGGCGCGGTGCCGACTCCGCGCTCCGGTAGATTCTCTTCCCAGGTGCGGGGCCCTCGGCGAGGGCGTGGCCGATGATCTGGGCGGCGCGGCCGCCGGAGCCGGATGGCACGCATCCGGGTCATCGGAGGAAGCGGAAAACCGTGCCGCTCTCATTGCATGCGAGCTGGAAGACGTTGGCCCATTCCGTGTGGTCTCCGTCCGGTGCGCCGATACACAGGTCTTGTCGCTGGTCTGCCGGTACGAAGCGGAGGTGGTCGGCTCGGAGACGGAATCCTCCTCCGTGGTCGCTGGTCTTCTCCAGGCGGAACTTTTCGGCCTCATCGAGTTCTCGAGTGCCGCAGTAATCGATGGTCACGGCCCCGCCGTCCTGGAGCGATGCGCCCAAGACGCCTAAACACCGGGGACTTTCTTCCTTCGTGCTGGGGAAAATGAGCTGGTAGGTTCCGTTGCCGGTTTCCTCCAGGGTGACCCGGTCGCTCTCCCTCGTGGTACACGATATGAGGAACAGGCCCGGCTCTTCGGTCTCTGGGGTTCCGTCACGGCGCTCCGCGACACACCGGCCGTCGGCGGCAGCGCGCATTCGGTATGTGCCCGGTGCGAGAACGGGTCTCGGTGATTTCGACGGTTTCGGTGAGTGCGATGAGGCCGGGGTGTTGCCGGACCGGGAGGCCGAAGGCTGCGCAGCGTCTTGGGGGAGGTCGTTCGGCCAGAACGCCAAAGTGCCCAGGACAAGGGCCGTGAGGGCGGTTGCCGTTCCTGCTGCCAGGGCTGCCCGTTTACGTATCACCCTGCCCGGCGTTCGTCGGGATGCCTTAGCGGTTGCCACGAATGCGGGTAATTCTTCCTGCCCTGGGATGGCGGAAGTCTCGGCTCGGTCATCTGTTTCGCTGGTGGTGGCTTCGGCGCACTCGGGCTGCTCGTCCAAGTCGGGTATGCCACCTGCTGCCTCTTGGTCGTCCGTTTGCCGTTCGGTGGTGGGGGCTGGGGTGGGCAGCGGTTCGGAGGCAACGGCCAGACGTCTGCGTGTGGACACCCAGATCTCGACAATGTCCGGGTCCATGCCGCAGGCGCGGACGTATGCGGAGACGAACTCTTCGCGTGGCAGCTCCGTACGGTTGAGTGCCCCGGAGACTGTCGCGCGAGGCAGAGCCCCGCCGGTGCTGGCGGCTCTCCGTTCCAGATCTCGCAGACTCAGGCCGGCCCAACTGCGGAGCTGGCGCAGCATCGCGACGAACTCGGCTGACGTCGTTACCGACTGCGGCTGGGGTGCTGGCTCCATGACCACTCCTGCTCATTCTTGTGGCGGAAAAGCCCAGTCTGGCGATCTTCTGTCTCCTGGCCCACCGAATCCACCAGTTCGCCATGTGGTCAAACAACAGCATCGCCTTCGCGCTTGTTCTGTCTCGCTGAGGACCGGGTCGGCTTCAGGCACGGACTGCCGCATCAGCCGGGGTGCTCCGACGCCAGTCTGGGCTGGCTGCCACGGGACAGTCCGGGACCGTCCAGCCTGTCGGTGTCCCGGCCACAGAGCACCCCCAGGCCCCCGGCCCCGGCGCGGCGCGCTCACGGGACTGCTCCTGACCAGGCCGGACAGTTCCGGACAGTCCCGGCCGCCCTCATGCGGTGCCCTGCGAAGCGATGCCACGCAACGCTTCTCTCACCGCCCCACGACGACCCGGCGATGTCCCTGCGCATACGTCGCCGTCACGCCGTCGTTACAGCGTGACGGCAGCAGCGCTTTGAGCTGGTTTTTGCCCGGCGGGCGGGTTGCTGCATGTACCCGTTTCAGTGTCCGCAGCCGGACATGGGGGTGTCGAGGTATTTCCAGGTCTGGGGTCCGACCTGGCCGTCGGGTTTGAGGCCGCTGCAGCGCTGGACGGCACGTACGGCGACGTCGGTACTTTCTCCGAACTTGCCGTCGACGGTGAGCGTGTAGTCGTAGTTGGAGTTCAGCAGGCACTGGATCTGCTTCACCTTCGAGCCGACCATGCCCTTGGCCATGACCTGCTTGCGGTCCCAGTTGTAGCGGCAGCTGGCGCGGCCAGCGGCGCCGGGCGAGGCGGCCGTACTGGGCGAGGCAGGAGCAGAGGGTGAGGAAGAGGTCTCGCCCTTGGCTGAACTGCTGGGGCGCGACGTCTTCGTATTCGTGTCCTCCTCGCCCGTGGAGTCCTGGTCCTTGTCCTTCTTCTCGCCGTCCGTCGGAGTCTTGGTCGGTGCGGTGCTGCTCTTCGGGGGCACGGGGGTTTCGTCGACCACTGGTTGGTCGTCTCCGGGGCGGTTGTCGCCGCCGGTCTCGGGCTGGGAGACGGCGGAGTCCTTCGTCTCGTGGACCGAGTACCAGCGTCCGACCAGCAGCAGCGCGACGAGGGCAGCGGCGATCAGCGCGAGGATTTTGATCCGGCCCCGGGGAGCAGCGGCCGGCCTTGCCGGTTCGGCCGGGCCGGGCATGGACGGTGCGGGAGCCGGGCTGGCCGCTGCGGGTTTCGGAGCTGCGGTGCCAGGAACGGTGTCCGGGACTGTAGGCGACACGGGGTCCGCGGCTGCCGGCGGTACGGGGGCCGGGGCCGTCGGCGGTACGGGGTCCGGTACGCCTGGTGCGGGGGCTGCCGGTGCGGGAACGGGCGCTGTTCCGGGCGGTGCTTCTTCCTGGGCGTCTTGGGCGCGGCGGGCTTGGTCGGCGGTGTCCCAGAGGTCGAGGAGGGTGTTCTTGTCGAGGCCGCGGCGGGTGCAGAGGCGTTCGACGGCTGCTCGGGGTGGGAATGCGGTGCCTTTGAGGACGCGGTTCCAGGAGGAGCGGGAGTAGCCGGTGTCGTGGGTGAAGGCGTCCAGGGAGAGGTTCTTGGATGCCTTGACCTGCCGTAGTGCCTGGAGCAGTGCGGTGACTTGTGGCAGTGGCTGTGCGGGTGGGTTGTCGCCTTGGTTGGGCTGCACAGATCTCCCCCTGGTTCCGATGTGATCGTCGTGTTCCAGAGCCGTTTCTTTTCGCAGGTCAGGGGCCTTGTGGAACGGCCGGGACGGCGCGGTACGGCTGGAATGGCGATCAGGCTACCGGTGGGACGGCGGTACCCCGAATCTTCATCTCGTCGACGCCGCAAAGGCGCGGCGCAAACTGCCTGCCGGGTGTGTGTCGGTGGGTCTGACGAGGGGTGAAGTCGTGCGGATCATCAGCAAGAAGACGGGTCTTCAGGCGGGTGCCATGGTGGCGGTCGCGGCCGCTGGATTTGGCCTGATCAGCTTCTCCGGGAACGAGGAGGCGCAGGCGAACAGCCCGGCCGCGTACAGCGTGAAGGGCTTCGACACCAGCCACCACAACGCCCACCCGATCCAGTGGTCGGCGTCCGTGAGCGCGGGGTACTCGTTCGTGTTCCAGAAGGCGACGCAGGGCACCGGTTACCGCGACCCGCAGTTCGCCGGTGACTTCGCGGGGGCGTCGCGGGCCGGGCTGATGGTCGCGCCCTACCACTTCTACGACTCCGGTTCCGGCGCCGCCCAGGCCGACCACTTCGTCCGTACGGCCAGGGCCGCCGGCTACGACGGCAAGCGTGCCGGGCAGCTGCCGCCGGTGGTCGACCTGGAGAAGATCCGCGGCCGGTGCCCGGCCGGGGTGAACAACACCCAGGTCGCCGCGTTCCTCTCCAAGGCGCGTCAGGCGTTCGGGGTGAACCCCATCGTCTACACCTCGAAGGACTTCGCCGACACCTGCCTGCGCGGCAACACCGGCGCCCTGGCCAACAGCCCGCTGTGGCAGCCCCGCTACGAGAGCGGAACGCGTGAGCCCGCCCCGGTCGGCGGCAGGTACTGGTCGATCTGGCAGTACACCGAGAACGGGACGGTACCCGGCCTGCGGGGCAGGGCCGACGTCAACGTCTACAAGGGCACGCTGACCCAGCTCCGCGCCCTCGCCCCCCTCGCCCCCGGCCAGACCCCCACGAGCCCCGGCACGGGTACGCCGACGCCTTCCACGGGCAACGGCACCGGCACCGGAGCCGGTACGGGGGCTGGTGGTGGTGCGTCTGCTCCGGCCGCGGCCGTGTGGCCGCTGCTGAAGAACGGGGCGCGGGGCGTGAACGTCACCACCGCCCAGCACCTGCTCGCCGCGGCCGGCCAGTCCGTCACCGCCGACGGGATCTACGGCCCGAACACCCAGAACGCCGCCGCCGCGTTCCAGCGCGCCCACGGCCTGACCGCCGACGGCATCATCGGCCCGAACACCTGGAACAAGCTCGTCCGCACCGTTGGCCAGGGCGCGAACGGAGCCGCGGTGAAGGCCGCCCAGGCGCAGCTCGCCGGGTACGGCAACCGCATCGCGGTCGACGGTGCGTTCGGCCCGGCGACCCGGAACGCGGCCATGGCGTTCCAGCGGTCCCACGGCCTGACCGCCGACGGCGTCATCGGTCCGAAGACGTGGAACAAGCTGATCAACGGCGCGAAGTCCGCCCCGACCACGCCCGCACCGACCACGCCCGCACCCTCGAACGGCAGGCTGACCCAGCGCCAGGCGCTCACGCAGCTCGCCGCGGCCGGGATCAAGGCACCGGTCGGCCGGACCTCCCTCGCAGGTGTCCGTGCCCGGACCATCCAGGGTGTCATCGCGCTGAAGAAGGCCAGCGGCTGCACCATCACCATCACCGGTGGCACCGAGTCCGGCCACAGCGCCGGCCCCCGCTCCCACGCCAACGGTTACAAGCTCGACCTGCGCACCCGCGACGAGGGCCGCTGCGTGACCAACTGGATCAAGACCACCCAGCGCAAGGCCTCTCCCCGGGGCACCGACGCCCGCTGGCACGGCACCCTGAACGGCATCTCCGCCGAGTACGTCTACGAAATCCCCCGCAGCGGCGGCGTCCACTGGGACATCACCTTCATCTGATCCCCTCCAGGTCGGCCGGCAGTCGGCTGACATGTGCGCCACCAACGCCCGGTGGGCGGCACCCCGCACGGGGTGCCGCCCACTGATGGGGCTCGTTGATTTTGGTTCTGTCCGCACTTTCGTGAACGATCTCCCAACACCCTCTCTGCCAGCCGGTCGGTACGATCGATGGGTGATGGACGAACCTGTGATAGAGCTGTCAGACGCTGAGAAGCGCCGCGTCTGGGACCGCTTCTACGAGAAGTTCAGCTTCCAGCCGAGCATGAGTCCGTCCAAGTGGCCGGCCATCAAAGAGCCCGGCGCATCAGTCACATGGAGTCTGGCGACGCTTCCCGACGAACCTGACTACGAGCGTCTGGACCGCCTGGTCGCCGTCGTCGAGCAAGGACTGTCCTCCTGCGTTGGCCCGTCGGGCACTCTGTTCGCCCTCGACTGGCAGCACCCGTCGTACCGCTTCGCACCGCAAGAGGTGGGCGGTCCTGGACAACCGGCCTGGCCGTTGAGCCCGTATCCCGACGGGGACTACTTCATCTTCCTTGCAGAGGACTTCCGCTTCGGCAGCTTCGGACACCCCTGGGAAGAGTCTCTCTGCCTGTTCGGTGAGGAACTTCTCGACGTCGCGGCCACGGAGGTCGACAACGTTCTTGGCCCGCCGATCCGGAGGTCAGGCAAGGCGGTAGGCCCGGCCTGAGCCTGGACCGGGCTCAGGGTCTCGCGAGAATGCGTGCCCGCAGCAGAGCGAATGTTGCGCGTCCGTACATGCTCCTCTTCAGCAGTTTCACGCGGCAGACGTGACCTTCGACGACGCCTGAGCTGTAGGGCAGGGTCAGGCCGGCGGTCACTGCGTCGAAGTCTTGCCGCAGAAAGCTGCCGAACGATCGGATGGGACCGATCGTGGATTGCTCGGCTTCTCGGATCCACAGCCCGAGCATGGTCCCGCGGCGGTGCCGCACCAGATCGGTGAAGGCACGCGCGAGATTGCATGCCTCGGTGATGTCGGGGCATGCGATTCTGACCTCGTCGAGACGAGTGACCTCGCTGGTTGACAGACTTTCTCTGGGATGCATGATCCACGCCGTAATCGAGCGAGGGCTGGGAATCTGGGCCGGCGCTGCGACAGCCACTCCGTTACGGAGAGACAGAACGTCGCGAGACAGGGTTGAGTACCCTCCCTGGAACCCCTGCGCACAAATCTGGTCGTACAGCTCCTTCGCGCTGGTCACCCCCGATGCGAACTGAGCCTGAAGGAAAGGCTTGTATCGATCCAGGGGGACATTGCGCCGGTCACGGGCGGACGCAATCAGAACGTCGAGCTCTGTATCGCGATAGCGCCGGGCGGTCTTCCGGTCCAGGCCGACCCTGCGGGCCACCTCGCTCAGCGGGTAGCCGCCGTCGAGCATGCGGTTGATGAGTTCGTGTCGCTGTTGAACGCGCTGCACGATCAAAGTGGGAGGCAGCGCCTCCAGCAGGGGCATGCTGGGTGTCGGGGAAGGCGCCTGCTCGGCGTATTTCCGCAGGCAGGATCGGTGCTGCTGGCAGGTCTTCTCGACCGCTTGCGACAGATTCCGCAGCAGGTGCCAGCGGTCCGCAACCTCCACTGCGTGCGGAGCCGCTTCCTTGATCGCTCGCGTGTAAGCACTGGCTCTGTCTCGGCAGACGATCTCCACTCCAGGATGGGCGACGAGCCAGGACGCGAGCGTCTCAGACGTGCGATCGGGAAGAACATCGACGGGACAACGCTTTTCCACGTCGACGAGGATCGTTCCGTAAGTGCGTCCCCGCCTGAAGGCGAACTCATCCACGCCCAGAATGCGGGGTGCTCGTTGTGCGACGGGTGGAGCATGAAGGAGTTGCAGCAGCCGCATTCTCCCCGCTGGCACACCCATCTTCCGGCACAACCTGGATCCGGGGCGCCCTCCGAGCTCGGTCGCGATGGCATGCAACAGCTGCCGCAACCCCGTGCTGGCCTGGCGGTATCGCTCACTGATCCCGGCGATCTGCTCCACGAACGTACGCCGCACGCATCCGGTGTTGTCACAGAAGAACCGGCGAACCGTCAGCAGAATGACCGTCGACCGGCCGGCAACAGGGCGATCAGAAATCCTCCGCTCGTACCGGCTGTGGACGCGCTTCGACGGAACGCCGCAGGTGGAGCATGAGCGGAGAGGTGTCCGACTGAACGCTCGAACTTCGACGAGGCAGTCGTCGGCCGTGAAGCCTTCCATTGCAACGCCGTCGGTGCCTGGGTACAGCAGCTGTTCGATCGATCGCTCAGTAGCCCCCACCACCAAGAGCTGCCCTGGAGGAACGATCCGCCATCCAAGGCAGCCGAACCCCGTTCACGGAAGTGCGGACAGAACCTTGATTTTCCCCACCCAGTGCTCACGGTTCATCAAGCCTGCTCGCTTGATTCCCCACTCAGGGCGCGCCGGTCTGTGGATGGGCGCCACTCGGCAGGGCGGCCTTCTGACTTCGGCTCGTTGGGGGTGAACCTTTTCGAAGTCCCTGACGCGTTCGCCGTGGTGGCTGTATTCCCTGTTGTGTGAGGTATGCGGATGGGGGCGGGCTGACCGCTGCGGGTCGGCTGCGTCGTGAGTCGGTGCGGATGCAGGCGGCCGAGTTGTTCGAGCAGGGAACTAAGCCGTTGGAGGTGGCACGGCGCCTGCGGGTGAGCGGGAAGTCGGCCTACCAGTGGCAGCAGTTGTGGCGGGAGGGCGGTGCGCCGGCGCTGGCCTCCCGTGGCCCGAGCGGTTCGCGGTGCCGACTGTCCCCACGCTGTCTGGAGAAACTCGCTGCGTATCTGGACCAGGGCCCGGCCGCGCATGGCTGGGTGGAGGACCAGGTGTGGACCGCGGCGAGGGTGGCCACGCTGATCGGCCGGAAGTTCCACGTCTCCTACAGCGTCTCGGGGGCGACGAGGCTGATGCACCGGCTCGGTTTCAGCCCGCAGGTCCCTGCGCGGCGGGTGGCCGAGCGCGACGAGCAGGCCGTCACCGCATGGAAGGAGGCGACCTGGGCGGAGGTAAAAGAGCCCGGGCGGCCTGCGGGGGCTACATCTGCTTCGAGGACGAGGCAGGCTTCACCCGCCGGCCGCCCAAAGGACGCACCTGGGGCCGGCGCGGCCGCACCCCTGTCGTGACAGTCAGCGGCCGCCGCTCGGGACGTTTGTCGGTGGCAGGACTGATCGCCATGCGGCCCGGCTCCCGCACCCGGCTGTGCCACCGCCTGCGCACCCACCCCTCCGGCAAGGGCAAGCGCCGCAGCATGGGCGAGCGCGACTTCACCGCACTGATCGACGGTGTCCACCAGCTCGTCAAGGCACCGATCGTGCTGGTCTGGGACCGCCTGAACACCCACGTCTCCCACGCCATGCGCGGGCTGATCGCCGAGCGTGCCTGGCTGACAGTGTTCCTGCTCCCCGCCTACTCGCCCGACCTCAACCCCGTGGAGTGGGTCTGGGCACACGTCAAGCGCAGCCTGGCCAACCTCGCCGTGGTCGCCCTCGACCGACTCGAGGCCCTCGTACGCAACCGGCTCAAACGACTTCAGTACCGGCCCGACACCCTCGACGGCTTCATAGCCGGCACCGGCCTGACCCTCGACACCCCAACGTCACCCTGACGAGCCGAAGTCAGATAAAGATCAAGTTAGCGCCGTCGTCCGCGTCCGCCCTGCCGTCTGCCCTTGTCCCTGCTGGGTCGTCTGCTCTTGGCCTTGCCCCTGCGCCTGCCCGGAGCCTGCACTGGGCGCCCCTGCCAGTCGATGCTGTCGTCCTCCGAGAGGCTCGCTGCATACGAGAGCGCATGCTGGATCAGCAGCGCCAACAGGCGCTTGGACTCCGCCGAGGGAAGCTCGCTCTGCCAGGGGCAGAGCGAGTACCAACCCTGGCCCGGATCCGTCAGGGGCGGGCAGGGCTCTGCGGGCTCCAGGGGCTCAGTCGGCGCTTCGGGAAGGCGCACCAGCAGCATGCCCATGCTCCAGGCGACGACCGCAGCGATGCCCTTGGCCGCAAGCACCGGCATCCCGAACGTCGCCAGGACGGGCCACTGGGGAGCAAGGTCCTCAAGCCTCTCGACCAGATCGGGGTGGGTATGCAGCTCCCACCCCTCGTAGACGTAGGCGCCGCGCTCCTGCGGAACGCCCTGCTGCCGCAGCAGGGCGAGCAGCGCCGTGTTCTGGGGCAGGTCCGGCAGCAGCGTCATGCCTCGACACGCTACGCGCCGTTCAACAGTGGGGACAGTGGTGGCGCTCCTCTCCAGCAGGCTCACCGAACCGGCACCATTCGGCAGTACTGGTACGGCCCGGTGGTGTCAGGCCGCTCCCGTCCTCTGCCCGCCACCGGGGCGAATCCGTAGAATGATCACGACTCGATACGCGCCCTAGTACTGCAACGGTGTTTGTCGTGACGGGTGGTCAGTCGGTGGGGCGTGGCCTCGTTGTTTGTAGTGGCTGGTTCGGGCTTGGTGTTGTCGTTTTCGGCGCCAGGTCGACCAGTGCAGGATGTGGTCGACGGGTGCGTGCCGTCGGTTGGTGAGGCGGTGGATCAGGCGTCTGATCTCGGCGAGGCTGAGGTGGATGAGCTGGGAGGATCCGTTTCTGCTTTCCCGGTGTCGAGCTGGCGGGCCCGCAGGACGGTGAGGCAGGCGTGGGCGGCCATGGCCAGGGTGATGTGGCGGTGCCAGCCGGGGTAGCGGCGGACCTGGTAGTCGTCCAGGCCGCACTCCTGCTTTGCGGTCTGGAAGCATTCCTCGATCGCCCAGCGGCTCCCGGCGATGTGGATCAGCTCGTCCAGGGTGGCGTCGGCCGGGCCGTAGGCGATGTAGTAGGAGAGCTCTTGGGGACGGGCAACGCTGCGACGGGCGATCACCCAATGCCGGCGGTCGGGCCGGTGCCAGGGGCGGACTTCGACGCGTGCCCAGTCATAGACGCGGGGCCCGTGGGAGCCCTGGCCGCACGAGCGGCGTTTCCATTTCTGCCGGGGCAGGGCGGGAAATAGATCGCTCACGGGGTGGTCGATGGCCCAGCGGGTGACGACCGTGTCGTGGCGGGTGGTGGCCATGACGTGGAAGACGTCCGCCTGTTCCAGCTCAGAGCGCCAGCCCTTGCTGTAGCCGTAGCCGGCATCTGCGGTCACCCAGCGGAACGGGATCTTGCCGGCGATCGCGCGGCGGACCATCTCCTTGGCCATCGCCACCTTCGTCGCGAAGCCGACCTCGTCGTCAATGCCGGCCCGGCGGCACCGCTCTCGGTCGTCCGTCCAGGAGGCAGGCAGATACAGACGGCGGTCGATCAGCGTTCGTCCGAGCGGGGCCGCATAGGCGAGGAAGACACCGACCTGGCAGTTCTCCGTGCGGCCCGCGGTGCCGGAGTACTGCCGTTGCACCCCGGCCGAACCGGTGCCCTTCTTCAGGAAGCCGGTGTCGTCCACGATCAGCACCGCACCAGGATCGCCGAGATGCTCGACCACGTAGTCACGCACATCGTCCAGAACCTCGTCGGCGTCCCACTCGATCCGGTTCAACAGCCGGTGGATGCGGTCCGGACCTGCGTGGCCGGCTTCTTCGGCCAGCGTCCAGCCGTTCTTCCGCTGCAACGGGGCTACGAGTCCCCGCATATAGGCAAGAGCTGACTCACGAGGCTCCGATCTGCCGAATCGGTGAAGAAACCGCCCTTGCACCGCACCCAACTCACCGGCCCACGACCTGACCTCAGCAAGATCCCCACCCATGACAACACCAACGATCGACCTGCCTACCCGTCACAGCAAACACCGTTGCAGTATTAGAGGTCGTCTCAGTTGGAGGCGAAAAATGAACAGAGCCGACATCGGGGCCAAAGCGCCCTTCTTGGATCGTTGGATCGGGTTGTGTCGAGAGCCTCGTGTGAACGATCATCAGGCGGTGAACACGGACTACTGGGTGGTGCTCGCGGACACGGAGCGGGACTCTGCTGCGCATTTCGCTGGGGCGTGCGGGGTGACCGTTTCGGGAGCCAGCAGCTGCGAGGTGGCGGTGGGGTGTCAGGTCTCCCGGTGCCCGCTCAAAACAGTGCTAGGCCCTCGCCGCTGGTGTCCGCGATGACTGGCCGGAACTGGGCAGGGAGGCCGTCCAAGCGGTCAGGACCGGCCGCGGCGGCCACGGCAGGGGCCGTCTCGGCCAACCAGACACGAAACCGCTCGGCGGCTTCGCGGTAGGGGACTCGCGCCAGGACACGGTGCTCGCCGGAGGGACAGAAGTCGACGGCGACAGTGAGCAGGCAGGAGCGGGGCGCGCTCTGACTGCCCGCCCAGGACACGCGCAGGACACCGCAGGGCTTGCGCCCGCGGGGGGCACGGTGGGTCGGACGCAGCGATCGGCAGGCTATGTGGGCGGTCCATGCGGCGAGGTGCGGCAGGGGCAGGGTGGTGCGTGCGCGGCAGCCGGGGCAGCGGTGCCAATGGCGGAGCCAGTAGTCGGCGTCGGTGTGGAAGAGGCGTGTGTAGCGGTTCGCCACGCGGATGTCGTTGCTGTACAGGTGGTCGGGGCGTTCCTGTGTGTTGCAGGACTGGCAGACGGGGGCGCGGACGTAGCCGTGTTCGTGGCAGTGGTCGAGCACGGTGGCGGGCGCAGTGCGGCAGACGGCGCACGCCCACCCAGCCACCCTGCGGGAGGTACCGGTCTTCCTGCTGAGCACCGAGTACAGCTGGCCTTCCAGCTCTTTGTTGTACGGGCGCAGTGAGGCGGTGGGGCCCTCGGGGCTCGTCGTCTGCCGACTGCCGGCGTCTCGGGCCTGCCGGGGGTGGGAGGGCGGCTCGGTGACGGCTGCGCTTGCCTGGCGGGTCCGCGCGGCTTGCACCCACTGCGTTTCGGCGTGCTCGGCCGCGTCCAGCAGCCTGACCACAGCGCGCGGCAGCCACCACGTGCGCTGCGTCCCGTCGCGGGTCTGCTCCACGAGAATCTGTCGCCAGTCGATCCCCGCCAGATGGTACGGCCGGCCGGCTTCACGTCGTGCTGCCCGCTCGGGGCCGCCCAGCTCCTGAAGTTCCCCCATGATGCGCTGGCGCCAACGCAGCGGCGTTTCCTCGTTGCACTCCTGCCTCGGCGCCCCACGAAACGGACCGATACGGACCAGGTCCTGCCGGTCCATCCCAACCGCGTTCAATTCCGCGGCCGCCCGGCGCACCTCAACCTCCGGAACACTCCACTGACCGTTGCTCGCCCTCACCGTCGCCACCACATGGCTGCCGAGCAGGACGTACCTCACCTGGGCACGGGCAGGAGAGCAGGTGAATGCCCCAGAAGCCGTCGGCACAGCACTGGCGGCGGTCAAGTCGACCCACAGAGTGTCCGCGGCAACCAGGGTGATCAGGCCGTCCGTGCGACCGGGCATGACACGATCTGACATACCGACAGGTTAACGGCCTGAAACGCTGCAACGGTCCCATGCGCCTCGGCCTGGCACTCGGTGAAGGCGGAGGATCCGGTCACGGTCCTGTCTCTGGAGCCCGAGCTGTACGCGTGTACTGGCGTTACTCCGCTTCACGGGAACAGAAGCAGGAACAGGACGGGATGCGTGACGTGGGAGGGTAACGGCCTGGTGCGGTCGCGGGCTGTCACAGCAGGGGAGCCAGCCACCCTTCCAGAGCGGCTTCCCGGCGACGTGAGCGCAGGACCTCGGTTGGTCGGTTCTCCGCCCACCACTGTGTCAGGGTCGAAGGTGAGGCGCTGCCCCGCACGAAGTGGGAGAGCAGACCGAGCGAGAGGTCGACTTCCCGCTGCGTGTACGCGGTGTCCGCGGCGGAGAGGACCAGCGTCTCGACGCGCTGGTCCTGGGCATGCACAACTACCGTCATCTGCGGCGGACTGCCCGGAACCCAGGCGTCGAGGGCCGCCGCGGCAACCGTCGTCACCCGGGTCGCCCATCGGACGGCAGCCGAGCGCACCGGTACGTCGAGGACCTGGAGATCCGTCACATCCTCCCAGCCCCAGACATGTTGTTCAGGGCCGGTGACTGACAGCTCGGTAGGGGAGAGGAACACCCCAGAGCCCTCCTCGGCCGGAGGCGCACCCAGACACACTCTGCTCTCTTCTATCCAGAACAGGCCGATCACACATCCCGGCCGGCCGGGACCGCCATTCTGGGGCGATGAGGTTCCCAATTTTCAGCTCCACTCCTCGATCACGAACATGGAAGCGTCCGTCCCCTGATTCCTGGACCTTGCATCTTTCGCACCCTGCTGCGATCCAGGACGCACCGGATATGCGCCCATTACCGGCAGACGACTCGAAGGTGCGATCGACTCGAAAATCAGGGTGCTTCCCGCTCTTGTTGACGGGCACCTGATCATGCCAGGGCGGACTCCGCACGGTGGCCCTTCCGGCCACGTAGGGATGTGCTTTCCGCGTCCGAAAACTGGCCACCGTGGTCAAAGACGCGGCTGGGTCGCGGTTCGAAGCAGGCCCCGTACCTTTGCGGCCACGTTTGAGCCATGGAGGCTGTGGAGCGTCTGTGTAAACGCCGCACCGAACTCCACGACGCCTTCGCCTCCCTCGCATGCTGCCTCATCTGCTGGCGACGGCTTCGGAAGCCCAAGAACGACTGACCAGTGTCAGGGCAGGCCAGGGCCCCAGCGGGGCTGCTTCACAACGTTGGTACTCTCCGCATCTACGGCGAGGCGGGGGAGATAATCGTGGGAACAGAGCCGTCGAGCCCTCCGAGCCGCTGGTTCAGAGAAACTGGCTTTGGTGTCCTCTTCGGTGGGCTGACCGCGGTGGTGACCATTGCTGCAATTGGGAGGGCATGGGCTGCTTGTGACATCGGCAGCAACGCAGCAGCCAACGCCATGGCTTTGCTGTTTCTTGCGCCTCTAATATGGATCGCCGCTGCGGTTCCGTGGGTGATCCTGATCAGAACCCTCGGAAGACGTCATCGGAGGACAGCCCTGGCTGCAGGGATCATCTTCACCCTGTGGTTCACCTGGTTCCTTGTCACATGGCTCGGTATGCCGGACTCCTACCCCGCCCCGTTGTGCCCGGGCAACATCCCACCCTGGTGGCCAAGCTTCATCCCGGCATGACTCCGGCGAAGCCTGTGAACGACCTTGGCACCGGCGGCGGCAACCTACTCAATAGCATCCCCGAGCAGCCGCTGCACGCCAGCAAGATCGGGTTATGAGTTCTATGGAGCCCTGGCGAAGGTTCTCTCAGCGGGGCGGGCGCACGACACCGAAACGATCGAGCACCTGGCGGATCCTCGTGTCCGGAGTGGGAGTTGGCTCCCGAAGGGTTCCGAGGTAGGCGAGGCGGTAGCTGAGCGGGAAGGGTCGGAGGGTGAGCGGGGACCGAGCACGCCTGCGCAGGAGCTGCTGAAGTTCAGCACGCCCCGGGGGTCCTGCGTTGCTGGCGCGGTTCGTGAAGTTGCAGGTGATCGAGCCGGAGAACACGTTCTGGCGGCGTGGTATCCAGGCATGCGTTCGGTACGTGGACGCGCGACCCCTGGCAGGTTGTGGCCCAGGCCGGCCAGGCCAGGATTCCGATGCGTTCCAGAGCACGGCATACGGTGGGGCGGCCCACGGAGAACACCTTCATCAGTTCGGCGATCGTGTAGTCGCCGGTGGCGTGCATGCGGACGGGTTCGGCCTGCTGGCGTGCTGACAGCTTGGGCTGGCGCCCCTTGAGTTTGCCGCGGGCGCGGGCGGCGGCCATGCCCTCGCGGGTGCGGATTCCCAGCAGGTCGGCCTCGAACTGGGCGAAGACGACCGGCATGTTGAAGAGCATCTGACATCGGGTTGGCCGGGTCGTAGACGCTGCCGCCCAGGGAGAGGCGGACGCCGCGGGCGAGCTCGGGCACGACCAGGATGTCGCCGACTCGGACGGCGGCCAGGGCCTGATCGAGGCCAGGCCGGGCGAGACTGGTGCCGGTGAGTCCCTTGTCGAGGTAGATCCGGTCATCCGGAACACCGAGCGCGTTGAGGGTCTCGCGTTGGGCGGTGAGGTCTTGTTCGACGGTCGAGCACCTGGCGTAGCCGATGAATTCCCCCGCCGGGCGAGCGTACCGTTTGTACCCCCCCTTCACCGGACAATTGCGCGGACCACGTACACGAAACGGCAAGCGCGCAGCCCGAGCGGATCGCGAAGCTCGGCCTCGGTCGTCCCGGTGAGGGATCCGCTTACGGACACAGGAAGAGGCTGTGGTCAGTACCCTGACGCGGTGAACACCAGCACTGTCTTGTCCAAGGCCATGAGCAGCACCGTCGACCCGCCTCTGCTCCCTCTGACGGGCCGTGTCGCAGAGCTTCTGTCAGAGCTGGGAAGTCCGCCACGGCTGGCAGCTCACCTGCGTGCCGTCCATGACGTCGCACACCAGTTGGTCGACTGGGTGGAACAGCGCTACCCCGCTGTTGTCTTCGACCGCGAGGCAGTGCTCTTCGGGGCGGCCACGCACGACGTAGGAAAGACAGTGCACATCACCGAGCTCTCCGGGCCCGGATCGGCGCACGAGGAAGCCGGGCAGGCTCTTCTGCTCCGCCACGGCATCAGCCCGGAACTGGCGCGCTTCGCCGCGACTCACGCGTCGTGGACGGACGTACGGGTCGGCCTGGACGACCTGCTGGTCAGCCTCGCTGACAAGATCTGGAAGAACAAGCGTGCTTCCGACCTGGAGGATCTCGTCGTGGCTCGGCTGGCCGAAGCAACTGGCCGGGCGGCCTGGGAGGAGTTCATCGCGCTTGACGGGGTTCTCGCCGACATCGGCGACGCAGCAGACGAGCGCCTGGCGTTCCAGGCATCCTTCCCGATCCACCACTGAGGGCTCGGGCCCGCTGGGCCGTTTCAGCCGGCCGACTTCCGTGGCCCGGATGACACCGGGTCAGATGTCAAGGAGGTCGGGGATCTGCGTCAGCTCGCTGTCGTCGGCTCCGTGCAGGTGGCCGCTGCCGCGGCGGCCGCGGCCCGGGCCTGGTCGGACAGCGTCGGCCCACCTGCGGCCAGTAGTCGCTCCAGGCCGCCGTCCCCAGCACGAGGGTCCCGGAGGGTGCGGTGAAGGTGCCCGAGGTCGACTTGGGCCTCAACCGTCTACTGAGCGGAGGAACGGCGTCGAGGGCCGCGTTTGTCCGCTGGTTCGGGCAGCAGTTGCGGATCTTGAGGCCCGTGAACGTTCACGAGAAATAGCAGCGCGAGCGACGGGCGGTGCGTCGCTCGTCGTGCCCGCGGGGTGTCACTGCCCGGCGCGTGGCCGGGTGAGTCCGGCTCCGACCCTGGTCAGCATCTGGCCGAGGAGGTGGAGGGACCGTGCCCGTGTCGGCACCCCGCGCGCTGTTCCCGTCCAGCAGGCGTCAGTGAGCTTCTCTGTCACCGCAAGGATCTGGTCGTCGTCCTGGGACGAACCGCACGTAGCTGGTGCGTGAAGGTCTGCAGGCGCGGTGCCAGTGCGGGCAGGGTACGGTCCGTTGGGAAGACGACGGCAAGGCCGGCGAGTGCGAGGCGAACCGCAAAACATTCGGCCGACCAGCGGGTCAGTAGATCTGGAGTGCGGACCTGGACCGCGTTGCGGGCCGGGCCTCGCTGTCGGGATCGGCATGTTGCGGGGTGGCAGGCCAGGTCTCGGCGAGGTGGCGTTCGGCGACAGTGGCAGCCCTGAACAGCAGGTCGACAGCTTGGAACCGGTTTCGGGCGAGAATCCGGTCGTCAACGGCGAGGGCCGCGACCAGGGCGAGGCCGTCAGCGGTGCGGGCCGGCAGGTGTTCTGGTGGAGGATCTCGTTATAGAAGTCGCCGAGGAAGCTCCGGTCGTCCCAGTAGGGGGCGACCTCGGCGTCGAACAGCATCGCCGCCTGGGGTGGCCTGGGGCCCTGCAGGCGGTCGGCGATGACGTCCTGGAAGAGCTGCCGGATCGGCGGACCGGAAGCGATCGCGTTGTTCCGGGTCTGTTCGGGTCCGACGTGTGTATCCATGGCCGGAGCAGCCTACTGGAGCATCTCGGACCGACGGCCGTCGCCTGGGCGGGAGTTGACAGTCGTCGGCCCGGAGTCCGCGGCGGTCAGCCGGCCTTGGCAGGCGCTTCGGTCCGCGCGCGGTGCGCCTGGCCGACTCCCGGGAGTGCTGCTCCTGGCGCGATTCGGTGAGGCGCCGGCCGAGGCCATGCGAGCTCAGCCACTCCAGCGCCAGTAGAGTTCGGGCCGGGGCTGCGTGCCGCAGTCGGAGAGCTCGAGCTCGGGGTTCTGCCGGTCGCGGTCGTTCCAGCGGGCGGGGAGTTCGCGGTCGTCCTGGAACAGACAGCGGTGGTCACTGCTGACGATCCGCCAGGCGTGACGTTTCCAGGTCGAGCTCTGCCACGGCTCACGGGTCCATCGCTGGCTCCCGCGACCGTCCTCGCACCGCTCAAGTCCGACGGCCGATGAGTTCGCGGCCAGACACGAGTCGCGGTCGAGCCGTGGCCTGATCGTCCCGTCCTTCCTCATGTCCCACTTCTGCGCGGCTGATCCGTCACAGCCGCGGATGTCGGCCGTACCGGCGTTCGACGGCCCGGTGGTGGCGTGGAGGCACTGTGACGGTCCCCTTCCGGTGAAGTACGTCGTCCGGCCGATGTCCCCGAGGATCTCCCCGGCGCGCGGGGACCGGGGGGTCTGCTGGTACTGCCGCTGGATCCACAGACTCCAGTCCTTCTGGAGCGGGCCTTTGTAGGCGGTGACGTTCGCGCACGTCCCGGTGGCCCGGCACTTCCGGCTGGCGAGATACCAGCGCGCCACCTCGTCCTTCTCGGCCGAGGCCCCGGGGGTCAGGTTCGGTGCGAGCGGCGACATGGTGTAGCCGAGGTAGGCCGACACGGGAACCCCGAGCGCGTAGCCCACCCTGCGGAAGTACCGGGCGCCGACGCCGTGGTCGGCGTGGTCGACACCGCCGCCGAGGCCGAAGGCGAACGAGGCGTTGTCGTGATCCATCGTCAGGATGCGCTCTGCCCGGCTCAGCCGGACCAGTGCGGACACCACCGCGAGCAGCCGGTCCTCCGTGTAACTCGCGGTGCTCTGGAACGGCTCGATGCTCTTCTTGTCCCGGTCGAACAGTCTGAGCAGGCTGTTCGCCTCCTGGCCGTGCGGCAGTCCGTCATGGAGGTCCAGGAACGTCAGCCGCACATCGGTGTCCCTGGCGTCGTCCGCGAGCTGGTAGGACCTGACCCGGACACCGTCCGCCTGCACATCCGACCGTTCCCAGCGGTTGGTCGCCTCCGCCATCTCCGCGTAGGCCGCCCGCACCCCGTACTCCCTGCGGTCCACGTACTCCAACGCCTCGACCCGGTTCTTCTTGGCATCGTCGCCGGCGGTCAGATACACCGTGTCGACCGGGCACCCGGCGCGGATGGTCTGCCTGATCTCCGGGTTCAAAAAGGCCAGGTCGTCATCAGGATGCGCCACGCCGACCAGGGTGCGACGGCACTGCCGCGGATCCTTCGCGTGCGCGGCCGGACGGGACGCCCCGGCCGTCGTGCCCGCCCCGGGAGCCGAATCGGGCACAGCCGAGCAAGCGGGCCCCAGCAGGGCGCAACCGACCAGCGCCACCGCGGTCGTCGGCGTACGAAAGGACCAGCCAGGGTGACGCTTTCTCCAGCCCACCGAGGGCTCCTCTTCCCGCTGCAGCCCCCCTCACGGAGCATCGTCCAGCGGACGAAACGGAAGCAACCGACACACCGACGAGCAGCCAGCAGAATTGCGCCGGAACCCGGATACCGCCTTCCTCCACTGCCTTCCTGGCCTGGTGCCCCCGCAATCGGCGCCTGGCCTTTGGAGTCGGCACGACTTCTCCCTGTCGAACCTAAGGCGCTGTCCGTTCGGCTGGCACTCGATCGCCGTCCACCGCTCCGGGGCGTCCCCGACGCCGGTCAGCGCGGAGCCGAAGACCAGACCGAAGACGCCCAGACAGCTGTGCAGCTCGGCCTCGATGGGGGCCGGGGCAGCGATGGGGTGTGGATCAGGTCGTCCCAGTTCCCGCGAAGGCGGCGGCCACGATCGCGAAGGCGTGCGTGTCCTCAAGGACGGTGGCGGTCTCGCTTGAGGTGCCCCCGGTGGTGTGGACACTCTGACAATGGATCTTGTGGATCCGAGGAAGGGTGTCCTGGTGGGACGGCAATCTCCGTATCCGGCGGAGTTCAGGAATGACGCGGTCGCGCTGTACCGGTCGGCGGGTGGGAAGCGTACGTATGCGGCGGTCGCGGCGGATGTCGGGGTGACCGGCGAGACGCTGCGGAGCTGGGTGCGCCAGGCCGACGAGCACGCAGGCCGGGATCACGGCCGCGAGGACCAGACCGCGCAGGGCCAGGATGAGGAGCTGGCCCGGCTTCGCGCGGAGAACGGCCGGCTGCGCAAAGCGGAGAAGGAGTGGGAGCTCGAGCGGGAGATCCTGCGCCGGGCGGCGGCCTATTTCGCGAAGGAGATGAAGTGAAGACCCGCCGCTGGGACTTCGTCTCCGCCCACGCCTCATCCTTCGGCGTCCAGCGGATATGTCGGGTTCTTCAGATCTCGCGCTCGGGCTACTACCGGTGGATCACCGGCGCGAAGGCCCGCGCGGGGCGGCAGGCTGCCGAGGACGCCCTGGTCGCGGAGATCCGCGAGGTCCACACCGCGCACAAGGGCACCTACGGGGTCCGCCGCGTCCACGCCGAACTGCGCGGCTTCGGGCACACCGTCAACCGCAAGCGTGTCGAGCGCCTGATGCGCCAGCACCGGCTTGAGGGCCGGCACCTGCGGCGGCGCAAGCGCACCACGATCGCCGACCGGCTCGCACCACCGGCCCCGGACCTAGTCCAGCGCGACTTCTCTGCCGGGCAGTTGGACGAGAAGTGGTGCGGCGACATCACATACGTGCAGGTCGGTGGCGCGTGGATGTATCTCGCCTGTGTCCTGGACATCTGTTCACGCCGGGTGCTCGGCTACTCGATGGCCTCGCACATGCGCGCCGAGCTGGTCATCGACGCGCTGAAGATGGCGGTCACGGCGCGCGGCGGCAACGTCGCCGGAGTGATCTTCCACGCGGACAGGGGCGCCCAGTACACGTCGGCTGCGTTCGCGCAGGTCTGCGATGGTTTCGGGATCCGCAGGAGCATGGGCCGGGTCGGTTCGAGCTACGACAACGCCCTCGCCGAGTCGTTCTGGCAGGGACTCAAGAGGGAGACGGTGCGCCAGAGGCTGTTCTCCACGATGCGTCAGGCGAGGCTGGAAGTCTTCCAGTGGCTCACCTACTACAACGCCCGCAGGCGCCACAGCGCCCTCAACTACCTCTCACCAGCCGAGTTCGAACAGCAGCATCTGCGAGCAGCTAAACTCTCAATTGCGGCATGAGCCCCTGTGTCCACACTCCGGGGGACACCTCACTCGATCCGGGCCACCTACTTCTCATGCACGGGGTTCCGGCGGGTGCCGCGTCAGGGAGATGGTGGCCCAGATCGTCCGGGACCCGTCGCGTTCCACGTGTGTGCCAAGTGCTCGGGTGCAGTTGGCGACGATCCCCAGGCCACGGCCGAAACCGGAGTTGCTGTGCCAGTGTTTGACGGTCCGTTCCGTACCCTGGTCGCGCATCTGGATGCGCAGGTGACCTCTGTTCTGCTGCAGGTCGGTGGTGATGATGCTGCTGTTGGTATGGAGAATGGCGTTCGTGGCGAGTTCCGTGGTGATCAGCAAGGTCGTGTGCCGGACGCCTTCGTCGGTCAAATGTTGCTGATCGAGCCATAAACGGGTCAGGTATCGGCAAACAGGGACGGCTCGGTCCACTGCCGGGAGGTGCAGGGTGGTGGAACGCGATCGGAGCCAGCCGGCGGCCAGTACATTCGCCACCGGCGTATCAGGCCATCGTTCGACTTCTTGCGGGGTGAGCGCGATACACGCATATGCGCGGGTTGTCGACATGACTCTCCTGGTGCTCGTGAGAGGCGCAGGCGGCAGAAGGTTCTGGTGTCCCAAAGCGGCGCGTGGTGGCGCCGCCAGCGTGTCGGGGGTGTCCCTTCACGCGTGTGAGAAGAAGGAGCACGGCACTGTGCATTCATGGGGCCTGTATATAGGGGACGGCGGTGGACACGAAGACGGAAGGGCGCATACGGGGCGCCGGTTCTGTTGTCCGCACGCTCCTTTCGCTCGGCGGCGTGATGAGCCTTTGTGCAGGGGCGTCCCGGGCTCCTGGACGGATGCTCTGGCGCGGACCCGGGCCAAATACGGCGACAACCGCCGTGCCAATGCGGGACGGCGGTCTGTCGGGCTGGTCTGGGCCGGCGGCGACGTGGCCTTGCCGCGACGCGCTCGACCGGGTGCTGGATCCTGAACGTCAGCCGACGCCGGGTGGCGCCGGCTGACGCGTCCAATACCTCTCACGGGGCGCCCATAGCGGTAACCAACCGTTCAGCGGCTGGCGCGAATCAGACACTTGATCGGTTGGATAGCCACTTCCCCGGAGAGGTCGGGCGGCCAACCGTTGGACACAACCGTTATGCGTCGGGTCTGCATATGACGGCAATAGGTGCCAGCGGGACAGTACCCGAATGGCCTAATGCGATGCGATTAAATTTATGGATTCTGTCTAGTTTAGAAATGGACGAATGGGCGGGGTGGGTGTTTCGGCCGTCGGCCACGTGGCGGATTTCTGGCGCCTTAAGTCCCGGTTTCTCATTGCTGCCGGGTCCGCAACCGTGAACATCTGGTATCTGACAGGGTTCCTCTGGCGGGGTTGCCGCAAAGTGCCGAATCGTTATTTCGGCGGGGTTATGCGGCTTTGTTGTGGCCTGAATTCTGCGGAGGCAGGAAAGGGGGTGTGCACACTGTTACGACAGTGAATGTTGTTGCGTTTGATTTCCGCTTTGCACGGTACTCCAATCGGGTGATTGGTGGCTTCCTCTCTTGAGGTGTCACTAATTCGTCCCGCTTACTGGATTGGAACCGGCGGGTCGCCCATCCCTTCCCGGGGACGTGGCTGCTACCCGTTCCGGTCCTCGCTCCCGTCACATTGAAGTGTGCGGCGGCCAGACGGTGTTCTTGCTCGCAGAACAGACCGTCCCTTTGGGAAGAGAAGGGCCCCGCTCAGCCGACGTCGCTGCCAATGAGCGCGTACGTCATTTGTAGGGAGTGCCAGTATGTTCCGTTCCCGTATTGCCACCGTCACTGTCGCCGCCGCTCTGGCGGCGGGCGCCGTAGTGGGCTTCGCCCCCCTGGCCGCAGCGGCTCCCGCCGCTGTGGCCGCTTCCGCGTGTGTCAGCGACCTGCAGGCCGCGCAGGCGTCCAACAGCGCCGCCATTGCCGCCGACCAGACCAACGACACCAAGGCCGCCTTCTCCAGCAACCTGAGCACCTCCACCTCGCTCGTCTCCGCGCTCGGCGACTGCGCCGGGCAGCTGCCGGTGGTGGGGGCTAATGTCCTCATGGCTTCCGCGACCAACGCGGCCGCCAGCGTGTACAACCTGCTCGGGGCCGCCAGTTCGGCTCTGAGCTCCGAGCAGGCGACCGCTTCGTCGATCAGCCAGGCGCTGGCCAGCGCGACCTGACCGGCGCCCAGGCGGGCGTCTGTGACCAGGCGTTCTCATCCCGCCTCAGCTGGCCCGGCCATTGCCCGGCCTTCAGGTCCCGGCCTGGAGGCCGGTGCGCAGGCCGGCGGCCCACCGCCGCTCAGGCGGCGGTGGGCCGCCGGAGCGGCCGGCGAGAATTCGCTGGTTCTCTCCATGTGCAGCCGGAGCCCCCGCGGCCCGGACCTCTGAAGCCAGCGAACCACGAGGCGAGGCCGGCTATTTGCTTCCTCTCCGCGCTCACGGCGCGGGCATACATGTATGCCTGAAAAGTGATGCACTTTTTCCCACTGCATGGTCACTGTACTGGTCGCTTCCTTCTTCAATTCCCTGTGTCGCGCCTGCTGAATGGATTCCGGTTTCTGATTCTCGCCTTTTCTGTCAAGTGCTCGCGAGTGAGGGGCCGGCGATTTCGTGCCGCGTTCCAGGTGAAGCGCTCTGGGGTGTGGTGTGCATGCGCGGAGTGTGAAATGGCGTCGATCAGTCGCCCTCTACTGCCGACCGACATTGGAGATGGAATTGTCCGACCGTATTCGAGTCAAGCTTTCCGGGGGCCCGGAATGGATTCCCATTCCTGTCGTATGGTACGTCCAGTCTCTGGAGACCCAAACCAAAGTGAAGATCCTTTGCGGCAACGCCTATGAACATTTCGATTTCTCGGGAAGTTACTCCCTCTATGAAGGTGAGCAGCTGCCCGTCTATCGCTGGTGCGGTCGCACATATGTGGCCGAATAGGGCCATCCCGTGATCCTGAAGGGAAAATTCCATGATCAATCCATCAGCATCTGCTGCAGGTGACTCATGACGCGGCGGACCGGAGGCCGAGCCCGGGATGCTGTGGTCACCGGCATCGGGCTGTGCCTTCCCGGTCCAGGGTCCCCGGTGTTCACCGCGGACGATCTCTGGAACGTCGCGTCCACCGGAACGTCCTGCCTCATCAAGAACGGCGTCTACTACGGCAGCGTGGACCTGCCGGACGAAACCTTCGATGAACGCGTGCCCGGGATTCCCGAGTTCTTCTCACGCCACTACACAGATGCCCACCGCTTCGGACTGGTGTCGCTGGCGCAGGCGTGCGCGGACGCCGGCCTCGAGACCCAGCACGATCTGGAAGAAGCCGCCATCCTGGTGGGCCGCGGCGGCGTGGACGCCAACGTCGACAGCTATCTCGCCGTCCTCAGGGCCGACCCCGCGACCTACCCAGTCGCGGACGCGCTGGAGATGTTCGTCGCGGCGGAACAAGCCATCACCCCCTCGGATGTTGCACTGGTCCAGGGCGCACTCACGCGGTCCAAGGCCACGAACTTCACCGTCTCCTGCGGCTGCGCGTCATCTGCCCTTCAGATCGGCAACGCACAGCGCCTCATCGCCGCCGGTGAGGTCGATGTCGCCGTCGTGACCGGAGTCGACGTCTTCAGCGTCACGCTCATCCGCAACATCCAGCGTCTGCTGAGCGGGGCCCAGAGGGCCTACGACACCATGCGGTCCCAGGACATGCCCAGCCTCCTGCCGTCGTTCGACGCCCTGATGCGCCCCTACGACCGGCGCGCAGAATGCATCAACCACGGCGAGGGGTCAGCGACCATCGTCATGGAGAGCAGGGAACACGCCTTCCGCCGGGACGCCCGCCCCTACGGACAAGTCCTGTCGCAGGCAACCACCCGCGACGGGCTGGCCAATCCACTGGCCAGCGACGAGAGCGGAAAGGCACTGGTCTCCGCAGTGCGGCGATGCCTCGGTGACACCTGGGAGATCACCCAGGTGCCCTACATCCACGGCGGCAGCGACGGCAACGTCGTCGTCACAGCATTCGAGGCGAACGCCATCAAGGAACTGTACGGTCCCACGTCGAGCGACCTGCTCATGACTTCGCAGGAAGGCTGCTTCGGTCACAACGGCGCCCCGGCCGGCTGTCTCGGCGTGGCCCTGACCCTGCTCATGATGAACCACGGCCAGGTGTGCCCCACCGCCAACTGCGAACAGCCGGCGCAACAGCTGACCTTCGATCCGGTTCCAGGAACAGCACCCCGCCGCCTCGACTTCGACTACGCCTTCAGCTTCAACTACCAAGTCGGGGGTGTGAAAAGCGCGATCCTGCTGGGAAGCCCCGACGTCTGAGCCGCTGTTCCCTCAGCCGTCTCATTGTTCACAGGCCGTCGCCCTAGGGGAGGCGACGGCCCAGCCCCCGCTCCACCGCCTCTCACACCCCCCACCGCCCCGGCCCGGACGGCCCACACGCACGCACGTACACACCGGTGCGCACTTTGCCCTCTACCGCCTGGCACACCTCCTTCGTCCCGAGCCGCATACACCGCCGCCACCCGCGAACGTCAAGGAGAACCCCGTGGCCCACCGCACGCACCCCCGTCACCAAGTGAACCCGCCCATCGCCGTCATCGGCATGGGCTGCCGACTTCCCGGAGACGCCGACTCCCCGGCCGCCTTGTGGCGTCTGCTGGTCAAGGGCCGCGAAGCAGTGAGCACTCCACCACCCGGCCGCGAGATGACCAACCCCGAGGACGGGCTGCCCTCCCACGCCCAACCCGTCTTCCATCGAGGTGGTTACCTGAAGGACATCTCACGGTTCGACGCGGACTTCTTCGGGGTTTCCGGACGCGAGGCCGACGTACTCGATCCCCAGCACCGGCTGCTGCTGGAGGTCGCCTGGGAGGCCCTCGAACATGCCGGGCTGCCACCCGAGCGGCTCGCCGGCTCCCCGACAGGCGTCTTCACGGGGCTGAGCTACAACGACTACATGGACCAGCTGGCCGGCCAGCCCCAGGAACTCGAAGGCTCCATCCTGACAAACGGGCACTGCGTCGCCGCCGGCCGCCTCTCCTACCTCCTCGGCCTGCACGGCCCCAGTCTCGCCGTCGACACCGCCTGCTCGTCCTCCCTGGTCGCGTTCCACCTGGCCTGCGAGTCACTGCACCGCAATGACTGCGATCTCGCCCTGGCCGCCGGCGTCACCCTCATGCTCGCCCCGCGCATCACCCGCTCCTTCGCCAGGATGGGCATGCTGTCCCCGACCGGACACTGCCACACCTTCGACGCCGCCGCAGACGGATTCGTCCGCGGCGAGGGCTGCGGCGCCGTCGTCCTCAAACGCCTGGCCGATGCCCGCAAAGACGGCGACCGTATCCTCGCCGTCGTCCGCGGATCCGCCGTAAACCAGGACGGACGCTCCGACGGCCTCGCCGCCCCCTCCCTCACCGCCCAGCAGACCCTCTACCGCACAGCACTCGACCGGGCCGGTGTCGACCCCGCCCGCATCTCGCTGGTCGAAGCCCACGGCACGGGCACCCCCGTCGGTGACCCCGTCGAGTTCGCCAGCCTGGCCGCCGTTTACGGCAACGGCCTCTCCCCATGCGCCCTGGGCTCGGTCAAGACCATCCTCGGCCACCTGGAACCCGCCGCAGGCATCACCGGGCTGATCAAGACCGTGCTGTGCCTTCAGCACGGGACCATCCCACCCAACCTCCACTTCACCCGATGGAACCCGGCCATCGCCGCAGACACCACCCGCTTCTTCGTCCCGGTCGACTGCACCCCGTGGCCCGGCAACCAACCGGTCAGACTGGCCGCAGTCTCCTCATTCGGCTTCTCCGGCACCAACGCCCACGTCATCCTGCAGCAACCTCCAACCCCCCGCCGTCCCAGCCTGCCCGCCCCCCGCAAACCTCGTCCCTCCCCGGCCGAGGTGATCCTCGTCGCGGCCGGATCCCACCAAGCCCTTCCGGACGCCGCCCGCCGCCTGGCCGACTGGCTGGACAACGACGGCGCCAACACCCCGCTGCGGGACACCGCCCACACCTTGGCCCTACGCCGCAGCCCCGGGCGAGGACGCCTCGCGGTCCTCGCCCGTTCCCGCACCGAAACGGTCGACGCGCTCCGACTGTTCGCCGACGGCCTGCCGCACCCAGCCCTCATCCCAGGCACAACCGACGTCACCGCCCCCCGCCAACCCGTATGGGTGTTCTCCGGACAGGGCTCCCAATGGCCCGGCATGGGCCGCGAACTCCTCGCCCACGACAAGGCCTTCGCCAAAGCCCTGAACGAAGTGGACGCACTCATCCGCAACGAGGCAGGATTCTCCGTCCTGGGACTGATCCGGGCCGGCGAACCCATCACAGGATGTCCAAAGGTCCAACCAGTCCTCTTCGCCCTGCAGATCGCCCTCGCCGCGACATGGCAGGCACATGGCGTCCGACCCGCCGCCGTCATCGGCCACTCCATGGGGGAGGCCGCAGCCGCAGTCGTGGCCGGAGCCCTCACCCTCGCCGACGGCGTCCGCGTCATCTGCCACCGCTCGGCACTACTGGAGCGAATTGCCGGGACAGGAGCGATGGCCAGCGTCGGCCTGGCCCAGACCACCGTGGAAGCCACCCTCGCCGACGCCGGGGCCGACGCCGTCTCCGTGGCAGTTCTGGCCGCGCCCGACACCACCATCATCTCCGGCGACGCCGACCAGATCACCCACCTGACCAGCCAATGGGACCAGCTCGGCATTCCCGCCGCTCTCATCGCCGTCGACGTCGCCTCCCACAGCCCTCACGTCGACTCCCTCCTGCCCGATCTGCACCAGGCACTCTCCAGCCTGACCCCCCGCCCACCCCGGATCCCCTTCTACTCCACCGTGACCGAAGACCCCCGCCACACCTCCCTCCTCGACGCCGCCTACTGGTGCGACAACCTGCGCCGCCCCGTCCGCTTCCACCCCGCCGTCGTCGCCGCCGCCCAGGACCGCCACCAGATCTACATCGAGATCTCGCCCCACCCCGTGGTCACCCAATCCCTCACCGACAGCCTGACCGAACTGGTACCCGACGCCGTGGTCCTGCCTACATTGCGCCGCGCCCAGGACGAACCCACCACCTTCCGGGCCCAGCTGGCCACCCTCCACTGCAACGGCGGCACCGTCGACTGGACCCACCTGTACGGCGAAGACAACCTGGTGGACGCCCCCACCATCACCTTCGACCGCACCCACCACTGGGCCGTCGGCCGGACCACACCAGCCCATGTGGACGCCCTGCCCGGCCGACACACCGAGACCCCCGGCGACCAGGTCCGCCACACCTGGAGCGCCGCCGCGCCAGCCCTCCACCTTCCCTGGCTCAACGACCACCACGTCCACGGCACCCCCATCCTCCCCGGCGCCGGCTTCTGCGCCCTCCTCCACACCACAGCCCACGCCGCACTCACCAGCGTGCCCACGGACATCGGCCTCACCGACATCACCTTCCAAGACCTCCTGCGCCTGGACGACGACACCCAGATGAGCACCACCGTCACACTCACCAACGGCGAGCAGGCCGCCTGCGAGGTCCACTCCCGAAACCCGGACGGCTCCTGGCAACTGCACGCCGCAGCCATTGCCCGCCGCGGGCCCGCACCCCACGACGCCCGCCCCACATCCGTGCCCAGCCTCAGCGACAGGCACCCCGTCCCCCTCGACCCCGCCAGGCTCTACGCCGCCCTGCGTGCCTGCGGGCTCGAACACGGCCCCGCCTTCACCGGCATCACCACGTTGCACACGACGAGCCACCGGGACAGCTTCTGGGCCGACATCCAGCTACCGCCCACCGCGCGCACTCCCGAACCCGCCCTCAGCATCCACCCCGTCCTCCTCGACCTGTGCCTCCAACTACTGGTAGCGGGAATCGGCTTCGAGAGCACCCCTGCACCAATCCTGCCGCTCCAGGTCCGCGCCCTGCGGATCCTCGGAGACCCCACCCAGGCCGCCCACGCCCACGCACGGGTAACCGAAAACAACGGTACGACGCTCGCCGGAGACGTCCGTGTCCTGAACGCCCAAGGCCAGCCCCTACTCGCCCTTGACGGCGTGCGGTTCACCCGCCGCGAACCCACCCAAGACAACGCCGTCGACCAGTGGTTCATGCAACACGGCTGGCACCGAACACCCTCCCCCCGCACGACAACGACCCCACCCGGAAACTGGCTCATCATGGACGAAGGGGACGGCCAGGGCGAACACCTGGCCACGCTCCTACGCGCCGCCGGCGCCCAGACGGAGGTACGGGAATACCCCTCGGACGCGGAGGAACTTGCACCCCTAGCCGCAATACCGGTGACTTTGTTGGTGGTGGGTCGTTGGGTGTGGTGTGCCAAGGCCTGGACAGGTGAAGTCGTCGGGTGAGCGGTTGTCGGACCGGATCGCTCTGGGTGTGCTGACGCGGGTGTTTCCGCCCGAGTTGGTGGATGAGGTGGTTGTTGGGTGTGGGCGTCTGGAACAGCGGTCGCGGCTGTTGCCGGCCCGGGTGGTGGTCTATTTCGTGCTCGCGATGTGTCTGTTCTCCGGGCAGGGCTATGAGGAGGTGGCCCGACTGCTGACGCAGGGGCTGGAGCGGGTGCGGCGGTGGGAGAAACCGTGGCAGGTGCCCACGACAGCGGCGATCGGCCGGGCCCGCCGGCGATTGGGGCCGGAGCCGTTGAAGGTGCTGTTCGCGCGAGTGTGCCGGCCGGTGGCCGCCCCGGACACTACTGGTGCCTGGTATCGGCAGTGGCGTCTGGTTGCGGTGGACGGCACGGTCTTCGATGTGCCGGACACCGGGGCGAACAGCGATTTCTTCGGCCGGCCCGGCTCGGGCCGGGGACAGCAGCGCAGTGCCTACCCGCAGGTGAGGGTCGCTGCGCTGGTGGAGTGCGGGACACACGCGGTGTTCGCCGCGGCGACCGGCCCGCTGTCGGTTCATGAACAGCAGTTGATTCCCGGCCTGCTGGGCCGGCTCGAGCCGGGAATGCTGCTGATGGCCGACCGCGGCATCACCGGCTTCGAGCTGTGGCGGGCCGCCTCGGACACGGGCGCGGACCTGTTGTGGCGCGTCCGGAAGAACATCGTGCTCCCGGTCCTCGAAGCCTTCGACGACGGCTCCTACCTGTCCGAGATCGTTGCGGCAGGCGACCGCAAGCACCGGGACCCGGTCCGGGTCCGCGTCATCGAGTACACCCTCGGCCGCGAGGACGCCGACACGGTCTACCGGCTGATCACGACCATCTGCAACCCGCAGGAGGCCCCTGCGGCCGACCTGGCGGGCCTCTACCATCAACGCTGGGAGATCGAGAACACCCTGGACGAGATCAAGACCCATCAGGGCGGACACCGCCTCGTCCTCCGCTCCCAGTACCCCGATGGCGTCGAGCAGGAAATCTACGGTTTCCTTCTTGTCCACCACGCACTCCGGGACGTCATGCACCACACCGCTCACCAGGCCGGCCTCGACCCCGACAGACTGTCCTTCACCCGCACCCTTCGCATCGCTCGCCGCCACGTCACCGACCAGGCGGCACTTTCCCCCCTCACGACTCAGTCGAGCCCTGACCCACGCCATCCGTGAGCTGCTGGAACGACTCCTGCCACCCCGCAGGCAACGCTCCAACCCCCGTGTCATCAAACGCAAGATGGCCAACTGGCACCTCAAACACACCCACCACCGCAACCCACCCCGACCACCCGCAGCAGCAATCACACTCATCCCGCCCACCAAACCCGCCAGCAGACGCCAGAAGAGCACCTAAATCACCGGTATTGCCCCTAGCCGACACCTTCGGCCAACACCTGACCACCCCAACAAACCCCTGGCGCGCCGTAGTCCTGCTCTTCCGCGCACCGACCGCCCCCCACACCGACCCCGTCCAAGGCGCACAGCAGCGAGCACGGCGACTGCTTGCTTTCGCCCAGGCTGCCGACGAGCACCGCGGAGCATGGCGCCTGTACGCCGTCACCCGGCACGCCTACGCCGTCACCGAAGACGAGTCCGGCCACCCGGCCCACAGCACCGTGCGCGGCGTGGCACGCGTCATGGCCGTCGAGCAGCCCCACATGCGACCGACCCTCATCGACACCGACCCCGGCGAGAACGGGCTGCGAGCCCTTGCCGTCGAACTCCTCGCCGACGCACCCGAAGACGAGGTCGCACTACGCGGTGACACCCGACACATTGCCCGCATTAACCGCGCCCCCATCACCCCCACCGAACGCACCGCCTGCGCCACCCGAACCGTCCGATTCGGACAGGACGGGTTCCGCCTGCGCGTCGGACAGCTCGGCAATCTCGACAGTCTCGAACTCGCCGCGACCGGCCGCCGCCAGCCCGGCGAAGGCGAAGTCGAAGTACGTGTCGACGCCACAGGCCTCAACTTCCGCGATGTCCTGACCACCCTCGGCATGCTCGGCTCCAAGCCGGACACCCCCTACCGCATCGGCTTCGAGTGCGCAGGCGAAATCAGCGCCGTAGGACCCGGCGTGCACCACCTCCGCCCCAAAGACAACGTGCTCGCCGTCCAGCTCGAGGGCGGCGCCTTCGGCTCCTTCATCACCCTCCCCGCCGCAGCCGTCACCCCCCTGCCACCCACCCTCTCACCCACCACTGCAGCAGGACTGCCCACGGCTTACCTCACCGCCTGGTACGCGCTGCGGCACGTCGCCCAGCTCGCCCCGGGCGAACGCGTACTCATCCACTCCGCTACCGGAGGCACCGGCCTGGCCGCAATCGCCGTCGCCCGCCTGCTGGGCGCGGACATCCTGGCGACGGCCGGCAGCGAAGAGAAACGGCACCACCTGCGCGGCATGGGAATCCGCTGTGTCATGGACTCGCGCACCCTGGACTTCGCCGAACAGACCCGCCAAGCCACCGACGGCCAGGGAGTCGATGTCGTCCTCAACTCCCTATCAGGCCCCGCCGTCCGAGCCGGCCTTGAAAGCCTGCGCCCGTTCGGCAGGTTCATCGAACTCGGCGTACGCGACATCCTGGCTGACGCGCCCCTCAGGCTCGCCCCCCTGCGCCACAACATCACTTTCAGCACCGTCGACCTCATCGAACTACAACAGCGGCGCCCGGAGCTATTCGCCACAGTCTTCCGCGAGGCCATGGGCCAAATCGCCGCCCAGCGGCTCAAACCGCTCCTGTGTACCGAGTACCCGCTCGACCGAGCAGCAGACGCCTTCCACCTGATGGCCCGTGCCGGTCACATCGGCAAGATCGTTCTAACCGTCCCCGACCGGGGAGAGACCACGGCCGTGCTGCCCGACGGACCACCCGTCGTCCGCACCGACGGCGCCTATATCATCACCGGTGGTCTGGGAGGCCTGGGACTGGCCACCGCCCGCTGGCTGGCTGAACAAGGAGCCAGCCGCATCATTCTCAACGGCCGCCGGTGCCCCTCACTCGAAACCGCACGGGACATCAACGAACTCGCCTCCAGCACCACGGTCGTCCTCGGCGACATCTCCCGGCCCGACACCGCCCAGCGACTGGTCACCGCCGCCACCACCGGGGGTGTGCCCCTGCGCGGAATCGTGCACTGCGCCATGGTCCTTGACGACGCGGCACTGGCCACCGTCCGGGACCACCAGCTCAAGCGGGTATGGGCCCCCAAGGTCACCGGTGCCTGGAACCTCCACCAGGCCACCGCGACCCACTCGCTGGACTGGTTTGTTCTGTACTCGTCGATGAGTTCCCTTCTGGGCAACGCCGGGCAAGGAACATACGCGGCAGCCAACGCCTGGCTCGACGCGTTCGCCACCTGGCGCACCCGCAACGGCTCGCCCACACTGGCCGTCGACTGGGGCCCCTGGGGCGAAACGGGGCAGGCTGTCGACTTCGCCGAACGCGGCTACGAGACGATCCCCACCCGCAAGGGACTAGAGGCTCTGCACTCCCTCCTTGCCCACCAGCGGGTCCAGACGGCAGTCATCCCGGGTCCGGCTCAGACCTGGATCCCCAGCGCCGCCGCGTACTCCAGCCTCTTCGAGCTCCTCGCTCCAGCTCCGTCCGAAAGCGCCGAACCCGTCACGGACGGGGACAATACCCTGAAACGCCCCCAGGGCGGCATCCGGTGCCGACTCGAGGCCCTGCCCGCTGGCATCGCCCGTCAGACTGCCCTGGAGAGCTACCTGGCTGACCACATCCGTGCCATCCTGCGTACCGGCAGCAGCACGCTTGACCCGCATACCCCCCTCAAGTCCCTCGGTTTCGACTCGCTCCTTGCCACGGAACTGCGCATCCGCCTCGATACCGACCTCGATGTCCGCCTGGCCAGCAACTTCGTCTGGCAGCACCCCACCGTCGCCTCCCTCGCCACAGCCTTGGCCATCCACATGGGCCTGGCCCCACGGGATGAACCGCCCCATTCCGGCTCCAGCTCGTAGCGCTCAGGCAGCAGTGGTTCACCGCCCGGCGAGCTGATGCATACGTGTTCCCCTCCGGGCGCGGGCGCAGTCGAGATGGGCCCGCGTTGTCGCCGAATTCCTGTGCAACCTGCTGCCGCGCCCGATCATGTGCTCCGGCTGGGTGGGGCCGAGGCGGTGACAGGCCGTCTACTCTCATGTGGGGCCGCTCCCGCCCGGTGGTGACCTCACCTCGAAGCCGATGCCACCACCGGGCTCATCGCTGGCCCACGGGAAGTGCGGGATGTATCGATCCCTCAGGTGCCGGTGCTCCGGGGCAGGTTGCGGGGGTGTTCTCGAAGCCGCCCGCCGCTACCGCGGAGAACGCGGCCACCTGCGGCCCTCGGCCGGCACCGTCATCGAAGGCACCGACCTGACTGTATGGCTGACCCGGCAGCGCTCCGCTCACCGGCGCGGCACCCTAGCCCCGGACCGGGCCTCGGCCCTGGACGAACTCGGCATCGACTGGACCCCCGGCCGCGGCATGGCCGACGTACGGACCGAACACGCGTGGCAGAACCGGCTCGACGACGCCCGCCAGTTCCACGCCACCTCACCCCACCCGCACCCACCGTCGTCAAAGGCCGACGCCTCGACGCCTGGCTCAGCGTGCAGCGCACCCGCCGTAACCAGGGGCGCCTCACACCCCAGCAGACCGCAGCTCTCGACGAGCTGGGGATCCGCTGGTGAGGAGGCCGGACGGCGAACCCGTCCGCGAGATCAACATCGCTGCGCTCGCCGGGTCCGGGGTGATCGGAGGACATCCGGGACGGGCGCTCAAGCCAAGTAGTCCGACTCGTCAGAGAACTGGTCCACAGGCGTCCCTGAATGCATTGTTTTGTGATGGTTCGGTGCGTCATTCGCATCCGATATCGAACAGGCGTGGCATTGGTGCGTGCTCAAGTACGACTTCCCCACGACCTGCGCGATGCCCAGCTCGCCCTTCACGAGACCCGCGCCGCCTGCGAGCAGTACGCCAAGAGCCTCCCGTGGTCGGCCGAGCCGATGCCCGGCTGGGAGAACGACAAGCAACTCCACAGCAACCACATCTCCTCGAAGCCGGACAGCCCGGGATACACCGAGGACCAGGCCGCGGAAGTCACCCGCTTCCGCGCCCGGCTCCTGGAACTCAGCACCACCGTGTCCACCCACCCCTTCTGGGACTCCGTGGAAACCGGCGACCGTGTCGGGGCCCGCATGGCGCTCAAGCACGCCCACGAGCCGGCCGAGGACGAGGCGTAGCCGTGTCCGGCCCCGGCGGGATATCCGACCTGGACAAGAACCGGGCCTTGGTCGAGTGGCTGGAGTGGCAACTACGGAAGGCCCGGAACCGCGTGCGGGAACTTGAGGCCTAGGAGGAGCAGGAACGGCGGCGCAAGGAGCGGGCGCGGCCCGAGCGGTCCTGGAGGATCCAGCCGAAACGGTCGGGCGATACGGCGCTGCTGCACCGCGGGGGCTGCGGCCTGTACAACGCCCAGTTCGGTTTCATCATCCGTGAGGACGCATTGATCGCGCTCGCAGAGCCGGACATCGAGCCCTGCCAGATCTGCAAACCCGAGACGGGCCTGGCCGACGGGTAGGGCCGTACGGACCGCCCGACGCGCTCCGCGGCCGCCGGGCTCGCAGGATCGGTTCCGTGGAGTTCCCGACCAAGGTGGCGCTGGCCCAGGCCGTCCCGGTCCTGCCCGAGGGTCCGGGCTGGTGGTACGAGCCCAAGTGCGACGGTTCTCCAGACATCTGAAGATGTCTCATCCCGGCCACGCGGCTGAACCGAAGTGGGACGGGTTCCGGTGCCGACTCGAGGTCCATGAGGCCGGGGTGGCGGTCCTGCGCTCGCGCCGTGATGCCGACCTGACGGGCGCCTTCCTGGAGATCCAGCAGGCCGCGCTCGCCCAGCTGCCCGCCGGTACGGGGCTGGACGGCGTTATGCGACCTGTACAAGGCGTCTCAGCCCCAGGGTGTCTCAGGCGGCGCACCTCCGTAGACGAGGCACGTTCGTCGCCGATGACGCGAGGACGTGTCTGAGCAGTGGCACAGCGAAGGCCGACTAGACCGCAAAGATTTGTTCGCAAAGAAGTCTTCGCGAACAAGTCTTTGCGGTCTAGAGTGCGCGGTATGACTGACCCAAAAGTGAGGCCGGACGGCCCGCAAACCGAAGCTGACTCGGCTGTTCTGGATGCCAAGGGGCTGCGAGCCCTCGCGCATCCGGTGCGCGTGCAGTTGGTCGGGCTGTTGCGGAAGTACGGCCCGTCGACAGCGACCCGCCTCGCGGAGCGGCTGGGTGTGAACTCCGGTACGGCCAGTTACCACCTCCGGCAGCTGGGTGCGGCCGGTTTCGTCGAGGAGGACACCGAACGCGGAAACGCGCGTGAGCGCTGGTGGCGGTCGGTGCACCGGACTACCTGGTTCAACGATCCGGAGCTGGCCGAGCGGGAGCCCGAGGCCGCACTGGCCTACCAGCAGTCCGTCGCCGCCACCTACACCCTGCGTACGCAGCAGACCCTGAACGGGCTTCAGACGATGCCCTGCGCATGGCGGAACACCTTCGACATGAGCGACTGGGCCTTGCGGCTCACGCCAGAGGAAGCCGCTGCCCTGTACCGGGAGTTGGCGGACGTCATCGCGCGCTATCGGCGAGACGCACCGGAGACGGCGGCGAGTGCCCCCGAGGGAGCCGAACGGGTCGCCGTGATCACGCAGATCCTGCCCGAACTGGATACGCCTGCCGCGTCGTCGCTCCCTTCAGGCCCTCAGGAAGAGGAAGGAAGCCCGACGTCATGACCGACGACGCCTCGGAGGCCGGCGGCATACCCGGCAAGAGGTCCTTACGGCCGCTGAGCGGGGTGCTGGCGGCCATGGTTGTGTCGCTGACCGGCACGCGGATCTCCGTTGTGGCACTGCCCTGGTTCGTCCTCGTCACAACCGGCAGCGCCACCCAGACCGGACTGGTCGCCTTCTGCGAGATGGCGCCCTACGTGGTGGTCAAGGCGTTCACCGGGCCGCTGGTGGACCGGATCGGCCCGCGTGCCGTTTCCTGGACCACCGATCTGGCCAGCGCGACCGCCGCCGCCGCGGTTCCCCTGCTCCACGCCCTGGACCTGCTGTCCTTTCCCCTTCTGCTGGTTCTGGTCGCGCTGATCGGCGCGGCCCGGGGACCCGGCGACCTGGCCAAGGAGGTGATGGTCCCGGAGGCGGCTGAGCGCGGCCGGATACCGCTGGAGCGGGCCACCGGTCTGGCCGGTGTGATCGAGCGGCTCGCCTCTACCATCGGCCTGGCCGTCGGCGGATCCCTGGTGGCGCTGCTCGGTCCCCTGACCGGACTCGCCGTCAACGCGGGCTGCTTCGCCCTCGGATCGGTGATCATCAAACTCGCGCTGCCTCGCGGCATGGGGCACGCGGTCGAGGAAGCCCCCTCGCCGGCCAGGGGAACAGGACCGGGCTACTGGCGGCGGTTCGGCGAGGGCTTCACCTTCCTGCGCGGCGAGCCGCTGCTGCTCACTGTCATCGTCATGGTGGGGATCACCAACCTGCTGGACGCGGCGTTCACCTCGGTGCTCGTGCCCGTCTGGGCCAGGGAGTCCGGCAACGGGCCAACCGCGATCGGCCTCATGGGTAGCGTGATGGGGGCCGCAGCGGTCGGCGGGAGCCTGATCGCCGCAGTGGTCGCGCACCGGCTGCGGCGGCGGGTAGTGGTTCTCACCGGGTTCCTACTGGCCGGCGCACCGAGGTTCCTGATCCTCGCCTTCGATGCTCCGTTGGGGGTGGTACTGGCCGTCTTCGCGGTCAGTGGGTTCGGTGCCGGCTTCGTCAACCCAGTGCTGGGGGCCGTCCTCGTCGAGCGGGTGCCGCGCCGGATGCTGGGCCGCGTCAACGCGCTCGGTGACTCGCTGTCCTGGGCAGGTATCCCTCTCGGCGGGCTGCTCGCCGGGGCGGCGGTGACCGGTGTCGGACTCGTGCCGGTGCTGCTCGCCTGCGGCGCCGCGTACTTCCTCACCACGAATCTGGCTGGACTGCGTCCGGAATGGCGCGAGATAGACCGTACGCGTGGGCGGGGCGTCCTGAAGCCGCACTCCAAGGAAGAAGCCTCACAAGACAGCGCGAATGTAGCGACATGACTCTCCCGGAGGGAGGGTGTACGACATCGATCTTCGGCTGCGCCTCGAGAAACCTGCGTTCCCCGCCGAGATGCACCGACAGGACTTGGCCCCGGCGGTGACCGGTCTCAGCGTCGCGATGACCATGGCTCCGGTGCCCGATGTGTCTCATGAGACACATCGAAGTCTGGAGAAGGACGGCCACAGAACAGTGCTGCGCCGTGCCGACGAGACCGTCGTGCTGTACGCCCGGTCCGGCAGAGTTGTCACCCAGCACTGGATGGACCTGGCCGTTGTCGGCATGACACTCAGGCCAGGCACGGTCTTGGACGGCGAGGCCGTGATCTGGCGGGACGGTCGGCTCGACTTCGCCGCGGCGCAGTCACGGGCCGCGTCATCCACGACCCGGGCCCGCGCCCTGGCGACCCGGCCTCCTACATCTGCCGGGACGTTCTGCAGCACCCAGACCCGGCGATCGGTGACTGCCGACGCCTGCCGTACACCGAGCGCCGCGCCCTCCTCCTGGAGCTCCTCGCCGATGTCGGGCCGCCGATCCAGGCCACCCCAGCCACCGACGACCGGGACGTCGCCGCGCTCTGGTACGACGCCCTGCGGGAGCAGGGCATCGAGGGCGTCGTCTGCAACCGCGGCAGTGCCGGCTATCCGTCGGGACAGCGCCGGTGGGTGACGGTTCGGCACGCGGACACGGTCGACGCCCTGGTGCTGGGGTTCACCGGCCCCCGGCTCAGACCGCGTCATCTGGTCCTGGCGGTGGGGGACGAGGGTGGGCCGGCAAGGGTTTCCGCGCGACTCCTGAACGGCGGTGCGGGGCCGTGTCCCGCCGAGGGGGCCGGTCGTTGATCGCGGCGACAACAACCGGTCTAGAGGCACCGTACGTCCCGGCGACCGGTCACGGGCGCGTCGCTGCTTCTGCCCACCGCCAGGCGCGATGAGGCAAGCGGGCTACGTTCACGGAGGGGCGCGGATGTCACGCAGCACCATCAGTTCACCCGGGGCCGCCGTTGCGGGTCATCCGTCCCGGCCCACGCCTGGCGGTGCCGCCGCGGCGGCAGCACGCTCTCTGCGGATGGCCTCGGAGTTCGCCGCCAGCACCCAGGGACTTGACGGCGCCTGGCGCGTGTTCACGGAGCCGCGCATTCTGGAGAACGCTGTCGTCGCCTGCTCCCTGACGGGGGTGGAGGGCGCGCAGGCGGCGCGGGCGCGTGCCGCGCGCTGGCTGGCCGGTGCACAGGTGCAGCGGCACGACCGGTTCGCGGAGGCCGCTGACGGCTGGCTCGTCGCGGTGGCCACCACCGGCGCCGGTGCCGCGTTCGTGGACCTGGACGTCTCGGACGGGCCGCGGGCCAGGCGGGCGCTCTACCTGCACGCCCTGGCCTGCGCGGCGGGCTGCGAGGGGGCCGATGCGCGCCGGCTGCTCGATCAGGTCGGGCAGGCGCTCGCGGCCGAGTACGGGCAGCGGCTCAAGCCCTGGCAGCGAACCATGCTGCTGGCTTTCCAAGCGATCGCCCGCAGCGTTCTCGGGCTGCCGGTGCCGGCCGCCGGCATCGAGGCACTGGGCCGTGCCCAGGGCCCGGACGGCTCGTTCTACGGGATGCCGCTGGTCACCGGGATGCTGCACCTGGCCCTGAACCGCGTGGCGCCCGGGCACCGGGCAACGTTGCGGGCCCGGGAGAACCTGCTGGCCGGCCAGCACCCGGACGGCACGTGGCGGTTCATGGTCAGTGAGACCTGGGACACCGGCCTGATGGTCCGCGCCCTACGCGGACACCACCACTTCGACCAAGCCGCGCTGCCCGACGCCCTGGCGTTCCTCGCGCAGGACCAGAACGGCGACGGCGGGTGGGGCTGCGCCGCGGCCCTGGACTCGGACAACGACACCACCGGCAACACCCTCCTCGTGCTGGCCGGCACCCCGTGGGCCGACCAGGTGCGTGCCGCGGCCTCCGGCTACGCGCGCCGCCACCAGACCCCCGAGGGGCTGTGGACGACCTGGCTCTCGCACGACGACACCCCCGCTCCCGATGTCGTCGCACACATGGTCGCCGGCATCGACTTCGCCGTTTTGTCCGGCATTGACACCGCCCCGGCGCGACGGTGGCTCGCCGACCACGGCAGGAGCGGGTACTGGCCCAGTGACTGGTACGTCCCTGCTGCCTACGGCGCGGCCGAGATCAGCACCACCGCCCACCCCCACGCCCCGCACCCCGCCACCGTCGACACCCTCCTCGCGCAGCAGCGGCCCGACGGCGGCTGGCCACGCATCGACGGCGAACCGTACTCCAGCCCCGCCGCCACCGGCCTCGCCCTCACCGCCCTCACCGCACACCGCCGCTACCTCCCGAAATCCGCCCCCGCCGTGGACAAGGCCGTGCGCTTCCTCATCAACACCCAGACCGACGACGGCACCTGGAGGGACCGGCCCCTCATGTACGGGCCGAGGCCCTTCCTCACCGCCACCCGCCCCCAGATCCGTGCCCTGGCCGCCCGTGGCCTGCGCGACACCCTCACCGCCGACCAGCACCGGGGGCCGCGCCCGTGACCTCCGTGTATCCCACTACCGGCCGCCACCTGTCGGCCCCGGCCCCGGCCGACCGCCTTCTGCTGACGACCCTTCGCCCGGCCGTGGTCGTCTTCGACTTCGACGGCACCCTGGCCGACACCAGCACCCTCAATACCGACGCCGCCCGCGCCACCCTCGCCGACCTGGGCCTCACCGTCCCCGAACCGTGGCTGCAGGACGCGCCGCTGGCCGACATCGCCCTGCTCCGCCAGCGCCTGTACACCGACCTGAACCTGCGGCTTCCCTGCACCGACGGGGAGTTCGTGACGATCGCCCGCAGGCACTGGCTCACCCACAGCCACCAGGTGCGGGAGATTCCGCGCGTCACGGCCGTGGCACGCCACCTCGCCACAACCGTGCCCGCGGCCGTGGCCTCGGCCAACGACGGCCGCGTGGTCGACGCCGGCCTGGCCGCCATCGGCCTGGCCGCCCTGTTCCAGACCGTCGTCGCCCGCGAACACGTCGAGCGCCTCAAGCCGGACCCCGAGTGCTACCTGCTGGCCGCCGCGGAACTCGCCACCGAACCCGCCCGGTGCCTGGCCTTCGAGAACACCGACGAAGGCGTCACCGCAGCCCTGGCCGCCGGCCTCACCATCATCGACGTCCGCGCCACCACCTGGAGCGCACAGACACCCTGACCAACGAGCCCGGCCAGACCACGGACGCCCCACCGGCACGACAAACCGCCTATTTTGGGCGACATTAACGACCCTGCAAATCGTCGATTTGCGGACAAATCTCGACTGATGGGCGGTTGCGGTGGGCGAGCGGACGGTATTGCCGGGGCGGTGCCATGGGCTACGCGGCATTCGCAGGAGCCAGACAGGGGCGGCGCCCGCCCCGTGGGAGTGACGGCCGAAAGCCGATCACTCGTTGTAATGAAAGCGGAATCATCTGCTCCAACTTGGGTCAGACTGGCGCCGGTTGCCGGACGGCAGCCGACAGACCTCAGGGAGCAGACCATGACCATGATGCAGACCGGCAAGATCGAACTCCGCTCCGACAACGCGGTCGAGACGACGGGAGGCAACACCTCCACCTTCACCCGCGTCACCTTCCCGACCCCGTTCCCGCCCGGGTCGGAGGTCATCGTGCTGCCGCTGACCCAGACCTTCAACGGCCCGGACACCCCCGGCATCCGCGTCCACGACGTCACCGAGTCAGGCTTCCTGATCCGGCTGAACGAGGTACGCGTGAACACGAGCGTCATGAGCGACGGCAAGCACACCACGGAGAAGATCGGCTGGCTCGCCACCACCGTCTGATCGCCGCCTGCCGCCGGGGCGCGCTGCGCCCCGGCGGAAAAGCACCGGATGCGCACCGCGGCAGCCGCACGGTGGGCAGGGCCCTCCCCGCCCACCAACTCCTCGCACGACGAGGGGCTTGCTGACACGGTTGGTCTTCGTCGCGGTCTGGTTGTTGATCAGCAGGTGGAGGTTCGCCGTACTCCAGAGCCTTCCCGTTCCATGGACGCCACCCGGGGCATCCAGCGCAGCCGCCGGGCCACCGCACATGCCCCGGAACGGTCCCGGTCCGGGGCGGGGCGCACGCTCGGATGAACCGGAAGGGCAGACCGTCACCCGGCCCGCCCCTGGCGCGTAGATCCGGCATGAAACTCCTGCGCACAGCACTTGCCGCCGTTACTTCGTTCGCCGCCGCACCCGCCCTCCTGCTCCTGCCATCCGGCCCTGCCGCGGCCTCGCCGGGCGACGTGATGACCGCCCCGCTGTCGGAGCTGATCGCCTCCCTTCCCGTCGAGGCCGAAGGGCCCCGCGCCGGGTACTCCCGCGAGCAGTTCAAGCACTGGATCGACGCCGACCGGGACGGCTGCAACACACCCGCAACGAGGTGCTGCTCAGGGACGCCACCACAGCGCCGCAGATCACCGGCCGCTGCACCATCACCGCCGGCACGGGCGAATGGCGGTCCTGGTACGACGAGACCACTCAGACCACCAAGGACGACGTCGACATCGACCACATGGTCCCCCTCGGCGAAGCCTGGGACTCCGGCGCCGCGGCCTGGACCCCGGCCGAACGCCAGGCCTATGCCAGCGACCTCGACGACGAACGCTCTCTCCTCGCGGTCAACGACAGCGCCAACCAGTCCAAAGCCGACCGTGACCCGGCCGAATGGATGCCCCCGGCCAACGCCGCCACCTGCCGCTAGGCGTTGCTGCTGGAGACACGGCTGTACCCCGGGCCAGAGCGCTGATCCGGGGTACAGGGGGCCGGGGTGAAGAACTGATCACCGGTGGTGAACCGAACCCGGCCGGTGGACACGGTACCGGTCAGGTGGCGACTCGCGGGCAGCCGTTCCCGCCTGCTGAGTCGCACGTGCCGCGCGGGCCGGCCGAAAGGCAGCTGCCCCTGATGCTTTGATGGCGGTCACAGCATCGTCAGGGGTGAGTTACCCGATGGCCGAGCGCTGCGTGCTGGGGCCCGTCCGCAGCATGACTGTGGTTTTCGGGAAGTACCCACAGCTGTTGAAATCCCTGGTCACAGCCGTGTTTGTGGTCATGGGTGCGGCGTTCGCCGGCTGGGTCGCGGAGCCCAGAAGGGCGGCGGCGAGCAATGTCGTTGAGCTGGTCCTTCGCATGATCGCCTCAACGTCGGCCGCTCGGCGCTGCGGTGTGACTTCGCGATGGCGTCGGGGCAGGGGCGTTACGCGTCAGCGGTTCTTCTACCGTGTCGGCGGCGGATGCGGGCGCTGGCGATCAGAAGAGCGGTGCTCAATAGGAGGATCCCCGCGACCAGCGTTTTGAGCGCGCCACCGCCGGATGCTTCGGCGTCCACGGCGGCTGCCGGGGAGATGCCCGAGGTGTGCGGGAATTTGATCTCCGCGTGGAACTTCTTGACGAGCAGTCCGCTTCTCAGTTCCAGGGTGGCGCGCCAAGGGCCGTCGGCTACTTGGTCGGTTACCGGAATCTTCACCGGCTCGGACTGATGGGGTGCCAAGCTCGTGCCCAGCTGTACCTGGTAGGGGCCCGCGCTCAGGCTTCCCGACACCGAGGAAAGCTTCAGGGTGCCGGACAGGTCCAGAGCGCGGCCCCCGGTGTTGATGATCTGGGCACGCACGATCGCGCGCCCGTCCGGGCCGCGTTCAGCCGTCATCGTGCGCGCGGTGAAGTTCGGGGCCGGGGGGTTGTGGCCCCCGACTGAGAGATACATCCGGATGCCGGTGCGGCTCACCAGGGCGACACCACCGCCTCGACCGCCCCTGACTTGCGCCCAGACCACGGCATAGCTCTCACCCGGCGCCGCGTCCCTGGGCACCGCGATCGTCACAGTGTCGCGGACGGTGTTGTGGGCGGGAACATCGAGCGTCCTGTGCCTCAGCCTTGTCCAGGACGAAAGCTCGTTCCGCTTCCTGCCGGCTGCCCCCACGAACGAGCCGTGGGTGATCCTGGCGGCGGCCGGATACACCTCGACGTGCAAGGTGGAATCGGTGGTGTTCAGCACCTCGATGCGGCGGTGCACGGTCGTGCCCGGCCTCAGGTTGTCGATGATGTAGTGCCGTGCTCGTGGATCGTCGGCCAGGTCGGCCGGGATGTCGACGAGGCGTACGCCGACGCTTCCTGGGCCGGAGTCCGACGAACGTGGCGGCGCCGCTGCGTTGGTCGCAGGTGAGGCAGCGCCGGTGGCCGCGATGAGTGCCGCGGCCACCAGAGCCAAAACAGGAACGAAACTGCGCAAGGTGGAGAACCCCCCAGTGATTTCGGTGTGCTGGATCAGGCCACGGAATGGGTGATCGTCGAGCTGTAGGTGCCGGCCAGGGCGTCCGCCGGGATCGTGACGGAGATGGTCGGGTTCCAGACGGCGGTGTTGATGCCGGACACGCCGGTAGCGGTCTGAACGGGGCCTGGCGGGTACAGGGGATTCAGGTTGCTGGCGTTGACGGTGGCGGTGCCGGTGACGGTGGCGGATGGGGTGTTGTAGCTGCTGGAGCCGGGGGCGGAGACCGAGATGTTCTGGGGTCCTGTGAAGTCGACGCCGTTCGCGGTGACGACCCAGCCGGTCGTGCCACCCCGGTTGTCTGTCACGGTGACGTTTCCAAGTTGCGCGCTGACCGTCTGGGGGGTGCTGCTGGCAGCGACGGTGCCCAGGCTCACAGGCCCCGTCGGCACGGTGATGTCGATGGTGCCGGTGGTGACCGAGAGCGTCACCGGAGTGGTTCCGCTCTGATCGGCCGATGCCGGTAGGGGGTAGGCCAGAGCCGCCACCAGGCCGGTTACGAGTGAAGCAGCCGCGATACTTCTGCGCATCTTGATCCTCAGTTGTCACAGGTGTAGGTGGAATTCATTCTTTCCTGGTATCGGCAGAAGACCGCGTTCCTGACCGTTTTCTCTGCTCTTTTCGCCGGATCAGCCCATTCGCTCTTTAGAATGATTTTTGCGACACTCCGGGGCTTTGCCCAGCGGGTCGTTTCGTTGTCGCGGGGGACGGTGGTGGCCCGACTGCCACGCCGCCCCTTTCCACGGGCCGTGCGCTGAGGCGACGTCCCGTTGGGTGGCTGCGCCGCAGCGGATCCCGGGATATGCCCAGTGCGCCGCCACCGCACAGCCTGCCCATGCTGCGACGTGATGTCGGGGGCAGCTCGACGAGGGCCTTGACCCCGGATTGTGAACACGTCTATGCGGCTTGGGCCAGGGTAGTTGCTGCGGGTTGGAGGCCGTTCTCGTAGGCGATCGGGGATCTTTGGCCGAGGCGGGAGTGCCTGCGTCGGGTGTTGTATCGGGTCAGCCGGCGGAAGGCGTCGAGCCTGGCCTCGCGCTCGCTCGGCCAGGCCTTTCGGCCTTTGAGTGTTTCTCTCTTGAAGGCTGCGTTGAAGCTTTCCGCGGCGGCGTTGTCCGCGCTGGACCCGATCGCGCCCATACTCTGCTGGACCCCTGCTGACCTGCAGATCTCGGCGAAGGCCCTACTCGTATATTGCGAGCCGTGGTCGGTGTGCATGATCGCTCCTGCCAGGCTCCCGCGGGTCCGCTCGGCGGCCGCCAGGGCGTCGGTGACGAGCTCGGTCCGCATGTGGTCGGCGATCGCCCACCCGGCCAGCCGGCGTGAGGCGAGGTCGATGACGGTTGCGAGGTAGAGCGGCTTCGCGCCGCTGACCGGCAGGTATGTGATGTCCCCGACGTACTTCGTGTTCACCACAGCCGCGGTGAAGTCACGCCCGATCAGATCTGGCGCCTTCGCCGCGGCCTGGTCCGCGACGGTGGTGCGGTGCCGGCGGCGCAACCGGACTCCCTCGAGCCCGATGGTCCGCATGATCCTCGCGACGCGTTTGTGGTTGATAGCCGGGCCGTCCCCGTCACGGAGCTCGGCGGTGATCCTCGGAACTCCGTAGGTCCCGTTGGAGTCCTGGTGGACCTTGCGTATTCGGGCCGCGAGCCCGGCCTCGACGGCCTGCCGGGCCGCTCTTGCGGCTGCGGTGCGGCGCCAGTAGTAGAAGCTCGAGCGGGCCAGGCCGAGGATGTCGCAGAGCCGCTTCACGCCGTGACGGCGCTGGTGATCCTCAACGAACTGGTAGCGGTTCACCAGCGCGTCTCCGTCGCGAAATACCGGGCCGCCTTACGGAGGATGTCGCGTTCTTCCTCGAGTTCGCGGATCCTCTTGCGTGCTGCGGTCAGCTCCGCCTGAACGTCGTTGCCTTCGGTTCGGGCAGCGGTCGGCGGTGCGGAGTGAGCGCCGGGCCGGCGCCCGTCCGCGGCTCGGATCCAGTTCCTCAGCGTCTCGGTGTTCACCCCGAGATCAGCGGCGACCGACTTGATTGTCGCTCCCGGCCTCGACCGGTACAACGTGACCGCGTCCGCCTTGAAATCGGCGGGATAGTGCTTCATCCCCACAGGGACTCCGTTCTCCTGGACCATCAAGATCCAAGTCTCTCCGGTGTCCAAAATCCGGGGTCAAGGTCCGTTTTCGCGTTGATCGAGAAGGTGTCCTGAACCCGAATGGAGGAGCGACCGCATCCGCAGCCGCCCCTCCATTCGGGTTCAGGACACCTTCGGAGTGGCTCGCACCCCGTAGTGCACGTACGGCTCTCCCGTCGGCAGTGTGTAGAACATCACCGGAGTCCAGAACTTCCCGCCCGGTTCGCGGTACAGGAACAGCGTGTCCGAGATCGGCACCAGGTCGAACTCCTGTGTCTTCTTCGGCATGAGTTCCGCCAGCGCGCCGGTGGTGGTGTGCACCAGGCGCAACCCGTTCGGGCCCTCCGACACCTCAGCATGGACGCCGGCCCGTTCGTAAACGCCGAGGTGCCGGCTCGCGTCCACCGTGACCGGGGTCGCCGGCGGTTCGAGCGGGCGCGGCATGGCCACGTCGGCGAGTTCGGCGAAGATTTCCTGGTACAGCTCCACATACAGGTCGCGTGCGTGCCCGCCATTCGTCAGCAGCGTGACCGCGAGGCCCTGGTCCGGCAGCAGCCGCAGGAACGCGGACTGGCCGATCGTGTTGCCGTCGTGGCCGATCACGCGGCGGCCGTTCCAGTCGTCGCGGATCCAACCGAGGCCCCACGAATCGCCGAGGGCGTGCGGGTTCGGCACCTCAGCCTGCTTCTCCGCCATCGCCGCGGCCGATTCTTGTGACAGGATCCGCGAGCCGTCCGCGGTCAGACCGCCGGTGAGGTGCAGTCGGGCGAACGCGAGCACGTCCGCGCTCCGGGCAGTGATCAGGCCGGCCGGACCGGCCGAGCGCGGCAACTGCCAGGTCGACACCGGCTCCGGATCGGCGTCGTCCAGGGCGATGTGGCCGACCGCGGCGCGGAACAGCAACGTCTCTTCCGGCAGCGTGACGGTGTGCGTGAGCCCGAGCGGAGCGAACAGCTTGTCCCGCATGGCGGCGTCCCAGGTCTTCCCGGTGAGTTTCTCGATCACCCGCCCCATGAGGACGAAACCCGAGTTGCAGTACGAGAACGTGACACCGAGCGGGTGATTCTGCGCGGCGTCTTCCAGCAGGTCCACATACTTCTCGACACAGTCGTCGCCTCGGCCGGTGTCGGTGAAGATGTCGCCGTCGATGCCGCTGGTGTGGGTCAGCAGGTGCCGCATGGTGACCCGCTTGGCCACCTCGGGACTGGCCAGCCGCAGTTCGGGCAGCACGTCGGTGATCGGCGCGTCGAGGTCGAGCAGATCCTCGTCGACCAGCTGCATCACCACCGTGGACGTCCATACCTTGGAAATCGAGCCGATCTGGAACAGCGAGTCCTCGGTGACTTCGACTCCGGTGGTCGTGCTCAGCACGCCGTGGGTCGCGAGCACCTCCTCGCCGGTCTCGACGCGCAGAATCCCCAGCGACGCGCCGGGAACACGGTGCTTGCGCGCCAGCTCCGCCAGCCGACGGCTCCAGTGCGCGGCCTCGATCGGCACCCGCGAAACCCCGTCGACCGCACCCGCGTACTGCTCGACCCACTCGACGACGCGCCGGTTGTAGTCGACGCGGTGCGACGGCGGACCGTCCAAAATGAACAGATGCGCGCCGCCGGGGTACAGCACCAGCCGCGACGGCACATCGCGTTCGCGCAGCGCAGTGAACCACTGCTCCGCCTGCCCGACCGGGCACCGGATGTCCTCGGCGCCCTGCAGAATCAGCGTCGGCGTGCGGACCTGATCGACCTGCGAGTGCGGGGACGACCTCTCGTAGTTCCTCGTCGAGACGCCGGAGAACTCGTTGACCGCCAGGAAATGTCCGCCGTCGGAGGTCCCGACCAAGCTGGTCAGATCGCTGACCACACCACCGGCGACGGCGGCGGCGAAGCGGTCGTCCCGGCTCGTCAGGTAGCAGGTCATGAAGCCGCCGTAGCTGTACCCGGTGACGGCGAGCCGGTCCGGGTCGGCGAGGCCCTCGGCGACGAGCTGGTCGATCGGCTCCAGGAAATCCGCAGCGTCCGCGTGGCCCCACGCGCCGACCGTGGCGGCGTAGAACGCTTCGCCGTAGCCGTCGCTGGCACGCGGGTTGAGCAGCAGCACCGCCCAGCCGCGCTCGGCAAGCGCCTGGTGGTAGAGGTGAATCGAGTCCGCGGCACCGTTCCAGGCGTTGTGCGGACCGCCGTGGATGTCGATCAGCAGCGGCTGCGCGCCAGTGCGCTCGGGGTCGCGGATGAGCCAGCCTTGAACGACTGTGCCGTCGCTGATGGTGAACTCCCGCGCCTCACCGGAGAACAGTTCCGCTTCGGACACTGCCGCACCGTGCTGTGTGCGCACGTCGAGCGAACCCGTGGCGCGGTCGAGCACCGCGATCTCGCCAAACGAATCGGCCGTGGCCAGCACGATGGCCGCCTGGTCGCCGACCAGGCTCATTCCGGACACCACGTTGTCGGCGCCGGTCAGCACCGCGCGCGGCTCCCCACCGGCCAAGTCCGCTTCGTACAGATGGCTGCACCCGCGGTCGCGGATCGCGAACAACACGACGTCGCCCGCCGCGGTGAGCTGCGGCAGCACGCCCGGATAACCGGGGCCGCCGGGCATCACGTTGCGGTCGAGGGAAGCGGCCAGGTTGACCGGTTCGCCGCAGTCCAGCGGGACGCGCATCAGGCCGAGGTGCCCGGTGGCCGTGTCGGTGCGGCCGACCACCAGCAGCGCCGTGCCGTCGGCCGTCCAGCCGACGGTGCCCGCCATGCCCTCGGCGGAACCGACCAGCTTCGGCTCGGAGTTCCGCTCGGTGACGTCGAGGATGTAAGAGGCGGACCGGAAGGTGAGGTCGGCGTCGTCGTCCTGTGCCGCGGTGAACGCCACGTGCGTGCCGTCGGGCGACCACGCGGGTTCGCCCGCGTGCCAGTCGCCGAAGGTGAGCTGCCGGACTTCGCCAGTGGCGACGTCGAGGACGTGCAGGTGGCTGCGAAGAGTCTTCAGCAGGCCGGGACCGTCGGACTTGTAGTTCAGCCGCTCGGCCACGATCGGCGCGTTCGCCGCGGGGGCCTCGACGGTCGCGGCGAGATCGGTCGCCGCGCAGAAGGCGATCTTGCTGCCGTCCGGGCTCCACACCGGTGCGCCCGCGCCGAGCGGGAGCGTGGTGATCTGCTCGGCTTCGCCGCCGGCCGCCGGGAGGAACCACACCTGTGGCGGACCGTCCTGGGCGCGCAGGAACGCGAGCCGGGCGCCGTCCGGAGCCCACTTCGGTGCTGCGTCAGCGTTTCCACGGGTGAGCTGCCGGGCCTCGCCCGACTCCGTGGCCACCGTCCAGAGCGCGTCGACGTTGCGGTCCTCCTCCCGGTCCGCGGTCCTGAGCACGTAGACGATCCGGCTGCCGTCCGGCGAAAGCGCGGGCTGGCTGGGCACGGCGAGGCTGTACAGGTCTTCGATGCCGAGACGGCGGGTCATACGCTGGCTCCTCTGGAGATCGCGGGCTCGTGGCCCTCGGATTCACTGAAGTGGCAGGCCGCGGCGTGTCGTCGGGGTGCGGCGTCCTTGGCCGGATCGGCGCGAAGACAGATGTCGCGGTCGGTGCGCACGAGCGGGCCGACCGGGCAGCGCGGATGGTACCGGCATCCGGCGGGCGGGTAGTGCGGGTCCGGCGGATCGGCGTCCACGGTCGCGCTCGGCTCGAGGTCGAACAGCGACTTGTGCGCCGACGGGGCGGCGTCGAGCAGGTCGCGGGTGTAGGGATGCTGCGGATCGGTGAGCACCTGCTCCGCCGGGCCGGCTTCGACGATCCGGCCGAGGTACATCACCGCGACGATGTCGCTGAGATGGCGCACGACGGCGAGGTTGTGCGAGATGAACAGCATCGACAGGCCGAGCTGCCGCTGCACCGACCGCACCAGATTGAGCACCGCGCCCTGCACCGAAACGTCGAGCGCGGAGGTGATCTCGTCGGCGATCAGCGCCTGCGGCCGCCCGGCGAGCGCGCGGGCGAGCGCCACGCGCTGCCGCTGCCCGCCGGACATCTCCCCGGGCAGCTGTCCGGCGCGGTCCGGATCAAGATTCACCAGTTCCAGCAGCCGCGCCACTTCCGCCCGCCGAGCCGCCTTGCTGTCCCGCGGCATCGCTTCGGTGATCGACTCGCCGATGGTCATTCTCGGGTTGAGCGACGAATACGGATCCTGGAACACCATCTGCAGCGGGCGGCGGCGCGGCAGCTTCCGCACATCCACTCCACCGAGCAGCACCCGGCCCGCGCTCACCGGCGACAACCCGACCGCTGCCCGAGCGAGCGTCGATTTGCCCGAACCGGACTCGCCGACCAGGCCGACGACCTTGCCCGTGGGAACGGTGAGGGAAACCCCGTCCACCGCGGTCAGTCCGCGCCGTCCGCCGTACCGCACGCTGACGGAGTCGAAAACCAGCTCGCTCATTCCGCGCCTCCCGACACGACGACGGCACTCACTGCTTTTGGCATCGCCCCATCCGGATGCCAGCACGCCACCCGATGCTCCGGCACGATCACGGTCAGTTCCGGGTCCTCCGTGCGGCACTGGTCCGTCGCCACCGGGCAGCGGTTCGCGAACGCGCAGCCGGCCGGCATCCGGTGTGGTTCCGGAGGGCGGCCCGGGATCACCGCGAGCGGCGCGTCCGGGTCGGTGTCCAGGTCGAGCGTCGTGGCCAGCAGCGCCCGCGTGTACGGGTGCTGCGGCCGGATCTGCGGACCGGCGGCAGGCAGGTCCTCCACGATCCGCCCTGCGTACATCACAAGGATCCGTTCGCACGTCTGGGAAACGACCGCGATGTCGTGGCTGATCAGGATGATCGCGGTGTCCCGTTCGGCGCGCGTCTGCGCCAGCAGCCGGAGCAGCTGCCGCTGCACGGTCACGTCCAGCGCCGTCGTCGGCTCGTCCGCGATGATCAGCCTCGGGTCGCCCATCAGGCCCATGCCGATCATCGCGCGCTGGCGCATGCCGCCGGAGAACTCGTGCGGGTACTGTCGCGCCCGCCGCTGCGCCGCCGGGATGCGCACGGCGCGCAGCCGGTCGACCGCCCGCGCGAGCGCCTGGGTCCGCGAAAGCCCTTGGTGCTGTTCGGAAACCTCCGCGAGCTGCTTGCCGATCCGGCGGGCCGGGTTGAACGACGTCATCGGGTCCTGGAACACCATCGCCAGCGACGTGCCGAGCAGCGGCCGCAGTTCGCGTTCCGGCGTGGTGAGCACCGGCGTACCGGCGAATTCCAGCCGGTCGGCGGTCACCGAGCCAGGCGCTTCGATCAGCCTCGACACCGCGAGTCCGGTCAAGCTCTTGCCCGAACCCGATTCGCCGACGACGCCGATCGCCTCGCCCGCCCGCACGGTGAAGCTCACGCCGCGCACCGGCACCGTCCAGCCGGACGGCTGCGGGAAGGCGACTTCCAGGTTCTCGACCACCAGAACGGTGTCGTCCTTCGCCACTGCCGGCTCCACTGTGGACTTTCGGACCGGCCGAGGGGCCGGCCGCGGCAGCCGGGTCCGGACGCCGATCACCCCGGCGACCGTCTCACCGAACAGGTTGAACGCGAGCCCCGCGACGACCACCGCGACGCCGGGTGCGAGCGCCGCCGCCGGGTTGACGTAAATGCCGTTGAGGCCCTCGTTGAGCAGCCGTCCCCAGTCGTAGTCGGGGGCCTGCACGCCGATGCCGAGGAAGGACAGCCCGGAAAAGGCCAGCAGGGCACCGCCCGCGCCGATGGTGGCGTTGATCGCCAGCGGCTCGCCGATGTTCGGCAGGACGTGCCGGAACAGCAACCGGATCCGGCCCACTCCCGCGACCCGCGCCGCCAGCACGAAGTCCCGGCCGGCAACCGACGCGGACAAGGTCTGCGTCAGCCGCGCGAACTGCGGAGCCAGTGCGAATCCGATCGCCATGACCGCGCCTCGCGTGCCCACGCCGAAGATCACCGCGAAGAACAGCACCAGCAGCAGCCCGGGGAACGCGACCGCGATGTTCACCGCCGACGCCAGCAGCCTGCCGAGCGGGCGCGGCAGCACCGTCGGCAGCATGCCCAGCACGAGTCCCGTCGCTACGCCGATCACCATGGCGACCAGCGCCAGCAGCACCGAAAGCCGGGTCGCCACCAGCACCCGGTAGAAAATGTCGCGACCCAGTTCGTCGGTGCCGACCCAATGTTGCGCAGACGGACCCTGGCCGATCGCGTTCGTGTCGACCGCCGAAGCCGCGTCCTTCCACAGGACCGGGCCCAGCACCGCGACCGCGAACACCAGCAGGAGCAGGGCGGCCGCGAACCCGCCCAAAGGAGTGCGCAGGGCCGCGAGCCACTGCGCTCCGCGCCGTTTTGCCATCTCAGTTCTCCCGGATCGTCGAACGCGGATCGAGGACGGCCAGCAGCAGGTCCACCACGAGGTTCACCAGCAGCACGCCGATGCCGTACACGAGCACGATCCCCTGCACCAGCGGGTAGTCCTTCTGCAGGATGGACTGCGAGATCGTCGAGCCGAGGCCCGGCCAGGCGAAGACGTTCTCCACCAGCACGGTGCCCGCGACCATGGTGGTGAGCATGAGCCCGCCGAGCGTCAGCGTCGCGGTGAGCGCGCTCGGCAGCGCGTGCCGCAGGTAGACCAGCCGGGCAGGCAGCCGCTTCGCTCGCGCGGTGCGGATGAAATCGTTGCCCAGTACGGAAAGCGTCTCCACCCGGACAATCCGGGAGAGCGTCGACGTCGGGCCGAGCGCCAGCGCGACGATCGGGAGAACCAGCGAGCCCGCGCCGTTGTGCCCGGCCACGGGGAACCAGCCGAGCTGCACCGCGAAAAACGCCACCAGCACCACCGCGACCAGGAACTCCGGGATCGCGGCGAGCAGCACGGCCGTCGAGGTGAAGGCCAGCTCGCTGCCGCGGCGGCGGCCGCCGCGGGTCAGCACGGCGAAGGTCAAGCCGAGCGGGATCGCGAGCGCGACGACCACCACGAAGGCGGGCAACGCCAGCTGCAAGGTCGCGGGCAGCCGGGTGGCGATGGTGTCGCCGACCGGTTGCCCGCTCAGCATCGACGTGCCGAAGTCGCCGTGGAACAGCCCGCCGACGTAGTCCAGGTACTGCTGCCACAGCGGACGGTCCAGCCCGAGCGCGGCGCGGCGGGCGTTCACCAGGTCGATCGGCGCGGTCAGGCCGAGCGCCGCGCGCACCGGGTCACCCGGGATGAGATGGATCATCAGGAACGCCATCGTCACCAGCGCCCACAGCGACACGACGAACCGCCCGAGGCGGCGGGCGCCGAAAGCCAGCCAGGGGTTGACCTTCGGTCCCGCGACGGCGATCGCGCCGGTCATCACGAGTACATCCGGATGGAGGACGGCTTCAGGAAGCTGTTCGCGATCTCGAACCGGACTTTGTTCCCGAAGGTCGGAATCGCCGAGTTCGCGAACTGCACGACGTCCTGCCTCTCGAACAGCGCCGATTCAGCGGACAGCCAGTCCCTGCAGCCCGCTGTCCCGGGCTGCGAAGCCGCCTTGGCGACCAGCGAGTCGTACGTGGCGTTCTTGATGTGCGCGAAGTTCGTGCCCTGCGGGGGCTCTGCGCCGGAAGCGAACGGGATCAGCTGGCTCGGCAGGGTCAGGCCGAGCGGCGCCATCGAGATGTCCCACTCGCCGGTGGCGAACAGTGCCTGGCTGAGGCCCGGACTGTCGACCCCCTTGAGCGTGACGTCGATGCCGGCGTTCTTCCAGCCCTGCTGCATCAGCTCGGCGCCAGGGGCCATGGTCGGGCCCAACTGCGTGCCGTAGACGGCGGTGAGGGCGAGGCGCTTCCCGTCCTTCACCCGGATGCCGTCCGGCCCCGGCTTCCAGCCTGCCGCGTCGAGCGCGGCCTTGGCCGCGGCGACGTCGAAGCCGGGGACCTTCCCGGTGACCGAATCGCCGTCGCACGGCGGGGGATTGCCGGTGACCATGCCCTTGACCGGGGCGCTGCTGCCCCGGGTCAGCACCTTCCCGACCTGGGCGAGGTCGAGCGCCTGGACCAGCGCGCGGCGCATCGCCCGGTCGGCGCCGAACCGGCCGGGCGCCTGATTGAAGAACAGCTCCCCGAACGGAACGGTGAGGTCGCTGTGGAACAGCCGCTGCGCCCGCAGCCGCTGCTGATCCTGCCCGATGACCGAGGCGGCGTTGACCTCGCCGGACAGCAGCAGGTTCGACGTCGTCGTCATGTTCGGGATGACCCGGATGACCACCTTGTCCGGCAGGCCCGGCTGCTTCGAGTCGAACTGGCCGGGACCCCACGTGTAGTCCTTGCGCCGGGTCAGCGTGTAGTGGTCGTTCGGGACGATCTCGGACACAGTGAACATGCCGGTGCCGTTCTCGCCCTTGGCCAGCGTCTTGCGGTCGGCCAGCCCCTTCGCGCAGACGATCGGCACGTTGACGAGATTGCGGAGCAGGAACGCGTCCGGCCCCCCGCTGGTGACCTTGACCGTGCCCGCGGCCTCGTCGGCGACCGCCTTCGTGCCCGCCTTCACCGTGACGCCCGCGATCGGCGACTTGTTCGCCGGGTCGCCGACGAAGTTGATGCTCCCGGCCACGTCCTTCGCGGTCAGCGGGCTGCCGTCGGCGCAGGTGATGCCCTTGCGCAGGGTGAAGGACGCGGTGGTCGTGGAGGCTTCCCACTTCTCCGCGATCGCCGCCTGCGGCTGCCCCTTCGTGTCGAGGTTGATCAGGCCGTCATAGAGGAACTGGTCGACGCCGCGGGCGATCGAAAGCACGGTGATCGCCGGGTCGAGCGTTCCCGGATCCGAGGAGATGGCATAGGTGAAGGTTTTGCCGTCGGTCAGTTTCTGATGCGCGGTCGGGTCCTGCCCGGATTGCGCTGATCCCCCGCACGCGCTCACGGTCAAGGCCACCACGTACGCCATCGCGGCGGTGAGCCGAGCAGTTTTCATGGGGTTTCCTTAAGAACGTTGGGCGGTCCGGGAGGACCGGGTGTGGCTGATGGGGTGTTTGCCGTTGATGGCTCCAGGGGAATGGCCGCCCGGTCCTCCGGGACGCTTTGACTGCTGATGGAGAACTGCGGGCATCGCCGGTCGAGGACCTGTCGGCACAGGGTTCCCCGGGCCGCGGAAGTGCTGGTCACGGAGGAACGGAGCAACACGGTTGACCCGGCGTCACACCCGGATACGGGTCGGCAGCGACGCCGGCAAGGGCCACCACTGGGCGGTGGCGGTGAACGCCGACGGCGAGACGCTGTTCTCGACGAAGGTGATCAACGACGAGGCCCAGGTCCTGACGCTGACCGACACCGCCGGGCAGAAGGCCGACGAGGTGCGGTGGGCGGTGGACAGACATCGTCGGTGACCTGTCCGGCTACCGCGACGCCGGCGCCTGGCCTCCCACGCGGGCCCGGCGCCGGTGCCCCGCGACTACAGCCGCCGAACCGGCAACTACCAGCGACCCAAGCGTGACAACCGGCGCCTGCGCCGGCTGTTCCACACGTCCACGCAGTCCGCAATGATGCGACCGGGCCCGTCGAGGGACTACTGCCTCAAGAAACACACCGAGTGTCCGATCCACGCCCAGGCGTTGCTCGCGCTCGCCCACCGCCGGGTCGACGTGCTGTGGGCGATGCTGCGTGACATTCACCTCCGCCCCGCCAGTCACGCAGACGGCTTGACACGATCACGCCTAGCGGGTCGCGCTCTGCGCGTGGAGGTGGTCGACAGCCAGCCGGGCGGCGGCGCCGATGGACGCGTCGACCGCGGGAAGGCGGTCTTCGAGGGAGTGGGCGCGGGTGAACACCGCGACCGCGAACTGGCGACCGTCCCCCAAGGTCACCACTCCCGCTTCGTTGCGGACGCCGGGCAGCGTCCCGGTCTTCGCCGCGATCCGCACTCCGGACGGGAATCCGGACGACAGCCGGTGCGGCCAGACCTGCTGGGCCATGATCTTGCGGACCCGTTCGCAGGCTTCGGGTTCACCTGCCCGATCGGTCCAGATCGCGTCGAGCAGCGCCGTCATCTCGCGCGGCGTCGACGACGTCGTACGTTCCGGGTCGCGCACCGAGAGCTTCAGCATCTGCTCCGGCGTGGCCTCGCCCAGCAGCGCTTCGAGGTCGGAGCCCGAGTTCCCGCCGAGGTCCGCCACGACGGATGCGAACAGGTCCTCGCAGCAACCGATCAGCCGGGTGCGGACCAGTCCGAGGTCGGCCAGCACCCGGTCCACCGCTTCCTGGCCCACGCGGTGGAACACCAGGTCGGTCGCGGCGTTGTCGCTCATCGTGAGCATGAAGTGCGCGAGGTCGCGCCAACTCATCTCGACGTCGTCGGCGCAGCCCGCAGTGCCGATACCGCCGATCCGGTACCGCGCGGTCACCAACGTCTGCTCGGTCTCGTCGAGCCGTCCCGCCGCGACTTCGCGGGCGTAGGCGACGGCCACCGGAATCTTGAACACCGACGCCAGCACCACCGGGTCGTCGCCACCCGCCGACACGTCGGGTCCGTCCGGCACGCCAACTTCGCGAGCGTGCAGGAACCCTTCCGCGCCGGCTTCGGCGAAGACGGCTTCGATCTGTTCGCGGATCTCGCTCACTGGGACCTCCGCCGGTCGGCGCGTCCGGTGTGGAGGAACTGGGCGCGGCCCGTGCCGTCGTCGCCGACGAACGCGTGTGCCATATAGACACCCGGGACCTGCGGGACGTTGGCGACGAACGAGTCGCCGAGGTAGGGCAGCAGTTCCTCCTTTGCCGGGGGCGCGCCGCCGAGCTCGGCGAAGATCCCCTTCGGGGTGCGCTCTATCCACAGCTTGCCGTCTTCCGCGGTAACGACGGTATCGGCGACCATCGACGAGTATTCGCCCACGTACCGGGACAGATCGGCCGGGGCGGCCGCGGGGTTCGGCTCCGGCAGTGCCGGGAGCTTGACGCCGGCGAGTTCGTCAAGCAGCTTGCCGAGGACCTGTCGGTAGACGTGCAGCGGCTGCCCGCCGTTGGTCAGCAACGCGACCGCGACGTTGCGCTCCGGCACCACGCGCAGGAAAGCCGACTGGCCGATGGTGCCGCCGTCGTGGCCGATCACCTCGTCGCCCTCCCAGCCGAAGAGCATCCAACCGAGACCCCAGTGGCCGGCCATGATGCCGAGCGCGGGCACCTCCACCTGCGGCTCGCGCATCGCGGCCAGCGACTCCGGCGACAGCAGCCGGGTGCCGTCGTCGGCCTTGCCGTCGTTCAGGTGCATTCGGACGAAGGTCAGCAGGTCCCGCGGGCGCATCGTGAGCGTCGAACCGGCCGGGGCGTTCGAGCGGGTGAGCGCCCAGATCGGCGCGGGCACCGGTTCCTCGCCCGACTTCGGGGCGACGTGGCCGATCGCGGCGCGGTAGCGGATCGCGTCGTAGGGACCAGTTGCGGCGTGGGTCAGGCCGAGCGGCACGAAGAGGTGGTCGCGCACGCAGTCGTCCCAGCACTTGCCGCGCAGCACCTCGATGATGCGGCCGAGTACGCAGTAGCCGGCGTTGTTGTAGGAGAACCGCTCGCCCGGCGGGAAGAGCTGCGGCGCATCGGACAGTGTCGCGATGAGCTTCTCCACCGCGTCGTCGCCAGGCCCGGTGTCGGTGAAGATGTCGCCCTCGAAGCCGGCGGTGTGGCAGGTCAGCTGCCGGACGGTGATCGCGGCCGCGACCTTGTCGTCGCCGAGCGCGAACTCCGGCAGGTAGTCGCGCACCGGCCGGTCGAGGTCGAGGCGGCCCTCGTCGACCAGCTGCATGATCAGGGTGGTCGTCCACACCTTGGTGATCGACCCGATCTGGAACAGCGAGTCCACAGTGGACTGTACCCCGGTGGCCTTGTTCAGGACGCCCGCCGCGTGGTCGATCACCTCGCCGTCGGCGAGCACCGCGATCGCGGCGCCGGGAACCTGATGCTCGGCCAGCAGGGCGGCGAAGTTCTCCTGGAGCCAAGTCTCGATTTCAGAAATTTTCGACATGTGCACCTTCTGCCCGGGTGAGGATGGCGTTTCCGGAATGCTAGGTCCGTGGCCTGCGTCACTTGTTCGTCCGGACCGAGGAGAGCGCGGGGAAAGTTCCTCCGCCCGGACGAATCAGGCCGTGCGCAGCGACTCCACTGCCATCGCCGCGGCGAAACCGATGAATGCGTCGCGCTCGGGGACCCGGGAACGCGTCCGGGGAGCAACCGGGACGGCGGTCAACCTCTTCAACCCGAACGGCGTTCAGGCCTCTTCAGCCGGAACGGCTTTCCCCTCCCGCGGCAGCAAATGCAGCTGCACCATCGCCGCGAACCGGTCTCCCGGGTCGTCGAGATCGATTCCGCCGACCTCGGCGAGCCGGCGCAACCGGTACCGGAATGTGCTCGGATGCACGTACGCGGCGGCCGACGCGGCGCCGATGTCACCGAAAGAATCGAGCCAGCACCGCAGCGTGTGCACGAGCTGCGATTGGTGTTTCGTGTCGTAGGCCAGCAGCCGCGCGATCGGCCCGGTCGCGCCATAGCCGCGTGCCGCGCAAAGGTCCGCCAATTCGAGCATCAACGCTTCGATGTGCGCGTCCTCGGCGGTGATCACTCGCTTTGTGCCGCCGTTGGTGAGCAACACGCGCAACGCGCGGTCGGCACCGTCGCGGGAGGCACGCAGGCCCGAGCCGTCGAGCGCGAGCGGTCCGACGCCGATTACGGCGGCGCCCCGGCGGCCGGTGCGTTCCAGGAAGGTCGACGCGACGCGCACCGAGCGTTCGCGGCAATCGCCGTGGTTCCCGGGCATCGGGACGATGCCGTACGCGACATCGCCGACAAGCGCTACCGCCGACCGGGGCTGGACGGCGCTGAGGTGCATGGCGAACGCGTCGGCGACTCGCTGGCGTTCCGCGACGAGCCGGAGGTCGTCGTCGGGGACCTCAAGGAGTCCCATGGCGAGCACGATGGTGGGCTGCCCCAGCAACCCGAGACGCGCGATGGCTTCCGGCGCGCCGGAGCCGCCTTCGAGCGCGGTGCTCACCAGATCGGCCCGCAACCGGCGCTCGACATCGGCACCCGCGCGCAGCCGAAGCATATGCAGTGCAACGATCTTCGAGCTGTCGACCATCGCCGCGGTACGTTCTTCGCTGAGCTCGTTGTCGACTGCGGCCCAGATCGAGCCGAGGACCTCGTCGCCGGCTCGGACCGCGACCGCGACCCGAGGCATGGCGATGTTCTCGTCGTAGCCGTCCGGGTAGACGTAAACCGGCCCGTGGTCCCGGTAAAGGCGTTCGAAAACGCCTTCCTTCTCCAGTTCGCGGGTGAACCGTTCGGGCACCTGACGGCCGAGAATCGTTTCGACGCGGGAAGGATCGGCCTCGTCCTGGCGGCCGGAGAACGCGAGCACGCGCGAGTTGCGGTCCTCGATGGTGACCGGCGCGTTCAGCAGCGCGGCGATCGCGTTGGCGAGCGCGAACAGATCGCCGGACGGCATTCCGCCGAGCGTCTGCGGGGAAACATCGCCGACGTCGCCCTCGGCGAGCAATGTGCGGAGCATCGCGGCGAGCTGCGTCCACGACGCACCGCTGGCCAGCCCGAGCAGCGCGACCCCGGTGGAGTTGGCCGCCCGCACCAGTTCCGTCGACGCGGAGACCGGCGACCGCACGACCAGCGCGGCGGCCCCTCGTTCGCCGATGGTGCGCAGAAGCTTCGCGATCTCGTCGGGTTCGCGCACGCCGACCCCGAGGACGACCGCCTTGGCGGGGAACTCGGCGTCGTCGTGCGGATCGTGGATCACCACGCCGCCGAGTTGCCGCCGGGTGTCCGGCCCGACGGCGACTGGCTCGAGGAGCACGTCCCCGAGGGCTTCGAGGACGCGACCCAGACTCGTGTTCGGCTTGCTCGGCACGGGTGTCAGCACTCCCCGAAGGTAGATCCGGCCTGGGTCGAACCGGGTGGTTCGATTCGGCCGAATCTATCCCCGGAATTCGTGCCAGGCTACGAACCGATCCACACCTTCGCGGTGGTCACCTCGTCGAGCAGCTCCGGAATCGGCGCCACGCCGAGGCCCGGACCGGTCGGCACCGGCAGGTGCCCGTCGGACAGCACGAACGGCTCGGTGATGTCGGTCTGGTAGAACCGGTCGGACGCGGAGGTGTCCCCGGGAAGCGTGAAGCCCGGCAGCGAGGCCAGCGCGACGTTCGCCGCCCGGCCGAGGCCGGTCTCGATCATCCCGCCGCACCACACCGGAACCGCGTGCGCCGCGCACACGTCGTGCACCCGCCGCGCTTCGAGGTAACCGCCGACCCGACCCGGCTTGATGTTTACGATCTGGACTGCGCCCAGCTTGATCGCGTCCGCCGCCGCGCGCGCCGACACGATCGATTCGTCCAGGCAGATCGGCGTCTTGATCCGGCGCGCCAGTTCGGCGTGGCCGAGGACGTCCTCCTCTTCCAGTGGCTGCTCGATCAGCAACAGGCCGAACGGATCGAGGCGGGCCAGCTGCGGCGCATCGCCCAGGGTGTAGGCGGTGTTGGCATCCACCTGCAGCAACACGTCCTCGCCGAAGCGTTCGCGGACCGCGCGCACCGGCTCGACGTCCCAGCCCGGTTCGATCTTCAGCTTGATCCGCACGTAGCCGTCGTCCAGGTACCCGCCCACGACGTCGAGCAACTGCGGGATCGTGTCCATGATCCCGACCGAAACACCGCACGGCACGGTATCCCGGACCGACCCCAGCTCGGCCGCGAAGGATCGCTCGCTCGCGCGGAGTTCGGCGTCGAGCACCGCCATCTCCAGCGCGCCCTTCGCCATCCGGTGGCCCTTGAACTGGGCCAGCAGCGGCGTCACCTTCGCCGCGGTCACGTCCTTTGCGGCCAGCAGCGCCGGGACGAGGTAGTGGCGCAGCACGTGCTCGGCGCCGTCGTTGTACTCCGACGAGTACAGCGGGCCGGCCATCGTCACGCACTCGCCCCAGCCCTCGCCCGCCGGCGTCACCGCCCGCAGCAGCAGGAGTTCGCGCACGGACTGGGTGCCGAACGAAGTCCGGAACGGGGCGACGAGCGGCATCTGCACCCGGCGCAGTTCCACACCGCTGAGTTTCACTGCTCCTCCTTGGAAATCACGTAAAAGCCGGCCCGGTCGAAGCCGGTCACCCGGCCCCCCGCGGACATCAGTCCGCCGAGCGTTTCGCGCAGCGCGGCCCGCCAATCGGCTGCTTTGCCGGGGTCGGTGCCGCGCAGGCCTTCGATGTCGGCCGGGACGGCGACGACCACCACCGGGGCATCTGCTGAGCCCGTCGCCGGGCCGCCGTTGGCGTCCACCGAGAGCGCCACGGCAGCGCCCCGCTCGAGCAGGGATTTCGCGTCGGTCCGGACGGGCTCGCCGAACGCGGCGGCCCGCACTGCCGTGCCGGCCAGGTCCCAGGACACCATCAGCCGGTCGGTGTCGCCCGAACCGTTGATGCCGTCCGCCATCGGGCCGTAGAAGTCGCGCAGGTACAGCACCGGGAGCGCACCGAGTTTGCCGAGGTTGAAATAGGCGTTGCGGCGCACCAGTGGATCGAACGTCCACTTGATCCCCGAGACGTCCTGCGACAATGCCCAGCCGCGCTGGTGCAATTTCAGCGCATACCCGATTCCACGGCCCGCACCGGCCTTGGCGACTCCGGCGATGTGACTGTGCAGACTGCCCTTTCCGGGATTGCCGAAAAATCCGACGCACGCGCCGAGCAGCTCGCCGCCGGCAAACGCGCCGGCCACGTAATTCCCGGCTGCCGACAACGCGCGCAGCAGCTCCGTGGTCACCGGCCGGGCCGACCGCCAGATCGTCTCGAAGAGCACTCCGACCGTGGCCAGTTCGGCGATCTCGGTGATCTCCCGTACCTCGACCCCCGACGCGGCGGCCGCCGCCCGCGCGGCCGCGACCGCCTCGTCGCAGGTCTCCGATGGGACCGGCCGTTCCGTGTTCATCGCAAGATTTGTCACGGGATGATCCTTTCCCCGCTCGCCCTGGAGAGTCACCGTCGGGCTCGACCAGAATTGTCCGCCGGATTCACCGGAATCGACGGACTCCCCTTCGCCAACACGTTTTCCACCAGCGCGAACAGCAATGTGGTCCGCCACGGCAATTCTTCGATCAGGACATGTTCGTGATCCGAGTGCGCCCCGCCGCCGACCGCGCCGAGACCGTCGAGAGTCGGCACTCCCAGACCCGCGGTGTAGTTGCCGTCCGAAGCACCGCCGACGGCCGCCTCGGTCGGTTTTCGCAGACCCATTTCCGCGGACAATTCCCGCGCCAGCCCGAACAACGCGGCCGAAGAGGCGGCGTCCAGCGGCGGACGGTTGATCCCGCCGCTGATCCGCACCTGTGCGTCCGCCAGCACGGGCTGCAACGCCCGCACCGCCCGGTCGACGCGGAGCTGTTCCTCCTCGTCCCACACCCGCACGTCGACGTCGACCACGGCCGCCGCTGGCACGGTATTGACCGTCGTGCCAGCCGAAAGCACGGTCGGCACCACGCTGGTCCCGCACTCCGGATCGGCGAGCGCGGCGACCGCGAGCACCTGGTGCGCGATCTCGATCCCGGCATTGATCCCCTTCTCCGGTTCGAGCCCGGCGTGCGCGGCGCGGCCGGTCACCTCGATCCGGTAGTGGGAAACGCCTTTGCGCCGGGTCTTGATCGCGCCGCCGTCCGCCGAAGCCTCCAGCACGAACGTCGCCTCGCAGCCGCGCGCCTCTTCCTCGATCAGCGCTCGCGACGACGGGGAGCCCAGCTCCTCGTCGCCAGTGACCAAGATGGACAATCCGGCCCGGTGCGGCAATGCCGCGGCCGCATGCAGCGCCATCACGACGCCCGCCTTCATGTCGAAGCAGCCCGGCCCCCGCAAGACCCCGTCTGCCACGGAAAACGGGTGCGTTTCCAGGGAACCCATCGGCCAGACGGTGTCGTGGTGGCCGAGCAGCAGCACGCGTGCCGGGCCGTCGCCGAACCGCCAGCGCAGATGCGTCCGGCCGTCGAGGACGATCCGCTCCGGCTCCACGCCGAGCAACGCCTTGCCGAGGTCCGCCAGCACCTCAGCGCTGTGCGCCACCGCGTCGAGGTCGGACGACGGGGATTCGCAGCACACCAACATCTCGATGTCGGTGAGCAAAGCTTCCAAGCTGAATTCCGTCATCGTGGCTCCCCCCGCAGCGGCCGGCCAGGGTACGCGTCGGTGAGCAGCTGCCCGTCGCGGACCACCGGGGTTCCCGCGACGAACAGGTGCCGGACGCCGACCGAGGGCCGGGTCGAATCGAAGTACGTGGCCGTGTCGGTGATGGTGGCGGGGTCGAGTACGACGATGTCCGCGTCCGCGCCGACGTTCAGCCTGCCCTTGGTCCGCGCGCCGGGCGCGACCTCGTCGAGCACCCGCGCGGGCAAGTAGGAGCAGCGCCGGAACGCCTCCAGCCAGGTCCAGACCCCGGCCTCGCGCACCATCAGCCGCAGCGACTTGGAGAACGTGCCCGCCGTGCGCGGGTGCGTCGTACCCCCAGGGGGCAGCGGCCATTGGGTGGATTCGTTGCCGGCGTTTCGCCAGTACACCGGCATGGCGTCGCTCGCGACGATCGAATCCGGGAAGGCGAGCGTCTGGTGCAGCAGGGCCCGGTCCTTCGGTTTCTCCTCGTCGAGGAACTCGAGGATGCACGGCGCACCTGGGTCCTCGGCGCGGACCTGCAGCAGCCGGGCCTCGTCGGCGATCCGCTCGCCGGTCTCCAGCATCAGCACGCGCGTCGGGTCGAGGCCCTTCATCTTGAGCCGTTCGGGCGAAAGGAAGGCCGCGCCGATGCCGGTGCTGCCCGCACCGTAGGGATAGGCCTCGACCGTCACCCGCGACCCGGCGGAACGGCTCGATTCCAGCGTGGCGAGCACCCGGTCGACGTGCCGTCCGGACGTGCTGTTGACGTGACAGTGGTGCATCGCGGCACCGGTCTCGGCCGCGACGATCGCGATCTCCTGCGACCCGTCGACCGGCGTGGCCGGGTCCATCTCGACCAGCTCGCGGACATGCGTGTACGTGGGCGCTTCGGCCTGCTTGGCCAGCTTCGCCAACGCCAGGAACTCGGCCGGATCGCTGGCCGGGGCGTACCCGAGCAGCACGCCGACGCCCAGCGCGCCCGCCGCCAGCTCACCCTCCACAAGGGACAGCCAGGCGGCCAGTTCGGCCTTCGACGAGGTCCGCTGCCAGGCCGGATTGCCGAGCACGGCGAGTCCGGTGTTGATGTTCGCGTCCGGTTCGATGCCGGCGAGCACCTTGGCCCGCGCTGAACCCCAGGAGGCCGAGAAGCCGTAGTGCAGCGGGCGTCCCGCCGCGGCCGCCTCGGCGTAGGCCCGTTCGACGGGCATCATCCCGGCTTCCAGGTCGAGCGCCGTCGTGACGCCGTCCATCGCCTGCAGCCGCTGGCCCGCGATGGAGTGCACGTGGCTGTGCAGATCGATGAACCCGGGTCCGACGATGTACCCCGCGACATCAATGTCGACCTGGTCGTCGGCAGTCGGCAGCCCTGGTCCGACGGCGATGACCTCGTCGTCGGAGACCAGCACGTCAGCCGTGCCGTCAAAGCCCGTAGCCGGGTCGATGACGCGACCGCCCCGCAATAGTGTCCGCATGCTTCGCCTCCTAGCCTCGCTGCTGGCGACCCTAGGAGCTTTGCCGGACGGTCCGTTCGTCTCACGCGACGAATCCGGGGAGGCAGATCCATCCGGGTACACGAATCTGAACGCCTCGACCGGTCCGCCGGCGGCGGTGGCCCCGGCCTCCGGTACGGGTTACCGCCGAAGCCAGTCCACCGCCTGGGCGGCGGCGAACCCGATGAAGGCGTCACGCTCGGGAACTCTCGATCGGGCATCGACAGCCCTGGTGAAGACACCGACTGCGTACCGGCCGCCGTCCGGGTACTCCACCACGCCGATCTCGTTGCGCAGCGAGGGCAGCGTTCCGGTCTTGCCGCTGATCCTGACGTCGTCGTCCGCGAAGCCGGAGCGCAGCCGGTGCGGCCACACCTGCAGTTCCAGCCAGCGCCGGACGTCGGCGCACGCCGCCGCGGGCGCTGCCTCATCACGCCAGATCAGGCCCAGCAACCGAGTGCTTTCCGCGGCGGTGGTCCGGCAGGTCTCTTCGGGTGTCAACGCACGCAGCCTGGCGAGTTGTTCGGCCGGCAACGCGGCCAGGATCCGTTCGTCGTCCTGGTAGTCGATCCCGAGGTCCTCGCCGATCGTGCGCAACAGCTCCCCGCAGTCGTGCGGGACGGCCGTGTGCGGGAGGCCGAGCCGCCGCAGCGTCCTGGCGACCGCGGCCTTTCCCACCTTCCCGAGGATCAGGTCTGTGGCGACGTTGTCGCTGATGCCGATCATCAGGACGGCCAGGTCGTACCAGGACATTGTGACGTCGTGGCGGAACGTCGCAAGGCCGTACGGGCTGGCGGTCGGATGTCCCGGTGCCACCGCGATCCGCTCGGCGAGGTCGAATTCACCGTCGGCCGCCTGCCGGGCAAGTTCCACTGCTACGGGAACCTTGAACACGGACGCGGTGACCACCGGCTCCTCGGCGTCGATGCCCACCTGTCGCGGGCCGTTCAGATCGGCCGCGTGCAGCCAGACCTGGACGCCGACTTCCGCCGCCCGGGCGGTGATTGTCGCGACCAGTTCCGATTCGGTGACCATGGGGTGATCCCTTCTGTCTGTCCGGTGCGGACTTTCTGTCCGCACCGGATCTGTCTGCTGGTGCGCCGGCCGACTACTTGGTGCCGGTCGACGGGAAGTTGAACTGTTCGGCGCGCTGTGGGACCCAGAACGCGATCACCGCGGTGAGCAGCGTGGTGCCGATGAGGAAGCCGAACGCCGCGGTGTAGGAGAACGCGTCCGCCAGCCAGCCCATCGCCAGCGGCGCGATGACGCCGGCGACCTGGCCTCCGAAGTTCGTCATCCCGGAACCGAGTCCGGCCACCGCCGTGGGAAGCACCCGCAGCGGAAGGCCGAAGACGCACATCGTCGCCATCCCGAACACTCCGACGGCCAACGTCTCGTAGACCGTGAATGTCGCCGCGCTGCCCGCCGACACCATCAGGACGAGCAGGACCGAGGTCACCGTCGCGATGGACACCAGGTACCACCTGGCCTTGTCATGGAAGTACCGGTCGAACAGCCAGCCGCCGAAGATGGTCGTCGCGAAGCCCACCAGACTCGGGATCGCCGACAGCACGCCGGTCTCGTTCAGCGACAGGTGTCTGGCCTCGAGCAGATAGCTGGGCACCCAGGTGACCAGGCCGTAGCTGAGCATGTTCATCGCGCAGAACAGCACCGCGAACTTCCACACGCCCGGGGACTTCAGCACTTGGGCACGCGAGACTTCGGGCATCGTCACCGCCGCCTGCGGCAGCCGGCTGAGCCGGTCCGGCAACGCCTTGGGCAGGAGCGCCCACAGCCCGATGCCGATGGCCGCGCCACAACCCGCCATCCAGAGGAAGGTGTGCCGCCAGCCTATGGCTGTCAGCAGGGGGGCGACGAGCAGGGGTGCAAGGCCGGCGATCCCGCTGGCGGACAACATCACGCTCGTGGCGGTCCCCCGTCTCTCCGGTGTCGTCCGTTCCGCGATGGCTTTGAACGACGCCGCCGGGAACGCGCCCTGACAAGCACCGAACAGGCCACGGAACAGCAGGAGCAGACCGAAGGTGCCGGCCATCCCGGTCAAAGCGGTGAACAACGACCACAGCACGAGCGTGATCAGCATCGGTTTGCGAGAGCCATACCGATCGGCCAGGTAGCCAGCCGGTATCTGGCAGATCATGTAGACCAGCGCGAAGACGGTGACCAACGAGCCCTGCGCGGTCTTGCCGAGGTGGAACTCCTCTCCGATCGACGGCAGAGCCATGCTGATGGAGAACCGGTCGATGTAGTCGATCGACCAGGCGCACAGCATGACCACCATCGTGATCGTCGCTGTCCGGTTGATCCGCTCAGATGTCCAGGTGTCCTCGGTGACCACTGCGGTCATGGTTACCTCCGTACGGCTGCGTCGGGGTTGACGGCTCATCCTGGACATCAGGTGGCGCAGCCGATTCGTGGAGTTCCACGAATCTTCAGGTGGTGTTCGAGCGGTGCGGACGAATGTTGACTCGTTGCGGTGCTTCTCCTCATGGTGCCGGGCGGGTGGAGCCGGAGTTGCAGCATTGCCGCGAACCGCGCGCCAGGGTCGTCGAGGTTGATCTCACCGACCTCTGCGACCCGGCGCAGTCGCTACTGGAAGGTGTTGGGGTGCACGTACGCCATGGCGGACGCGGCACCCACGTCACCGAACGCGTCCAGCCAGCACGACAGCGTGTGGACGAGCTGCGACTGGTGCCGGGCGTCATAGTTGAGCAGACGGGCGACCGGCCCGGTCGCCACGTCACCGCGCGCGGCGGCCAGATCGGCGAGGTCCAGCATGAGCGCGTCGACGTGGACGTCCTCCGCCGTGGCCACCCGCCGGGCGCCCCCGTTGGCGAGCAGCACCCGCAGCGCCCGGTCCGCGCCGTCGCGCGAGCTGCTGAGTCCGGAGCCGTCGAGTGCGAGAGGGCCGATTCCGATCGCCGCATCCACGCGCTGCCCGGTGCGCTCCAAGAAGGTCGACGCAACGCGGATCGACCGCTCCAGGCAGTCCGCCCGGCTCCCCGGCATCGGCACGATGCCGTAGGTCACGTCGCCCACCAGCGCCACGGCCGAACGCGTCTGGACCGCACTCAGGTGCATGGCAAGCGCGTCCGCGACCCGCTGGCGATCCGCGACCCGGCGCGGACCGTTCTCCGTCGACGGATCGGCGTCCGAACCGCCGAACAGACCCAGGGCCAGCACGATTGCGGGCTGCCCCACCAGCCCGAGCCGCGCAATCGCCTCCGGTGCCCCCGCGCCGCCTTCGAGCGTGGTGCTCACCAGGTCGGCGCGCAGGCGGCGTTCGACATCGGCGCCCGCACGCAGACGCAACATGTGGAGCGCGACGACCTTGCTGGCGTCGATCAGCGCCTGCGTGCGCTCTTGGGACAAGGGCCCGGTCACCGCCGCCCAGATCGAGCCGAGGATCTCGTCTCCGGCCCGCACCGCCAGCGCCACGCGGGGAACGGTCATCGTCTCGTCGTGGAGCGGATCGACGTAAACGGGCGCATGGCCGCGATGGAGTCGCTCGAAGACGCCGTTGCGCGCCAGGCCGAGGGTGAAGCCCTCCGGTACCCGGCGGCCCAGGATCGTCTCCACGCGGGACTGGTCGGCCTCGTCCTGGCGGCCGGAGAAGGCGAGCACCCGTGAGCTGCGGTCCTCGATGGTGACCGGCGCGTCCAGCAGCGCGGCCACGGCGTTGGCCAGCGCGAATAGGTCGCCCGACAGCATGCCGCCCAGCGTCTGCGGTGAGATGTCTCCGATGTCTCCCTCGACGAGCAGAGTGCGGAGCATGGCGGCGACCTGCGCCCAGGAGGCTTTGCGGGCGAGTCCGAGCAGTGCGACGCCGGACTCGTCGGCGGCCCGCCGGATTTCCACGGTCGCAGTGAAGTGTGACCGTACGACGAGCGCCGCCGCCCTCTTGCAGCCGAGGTCGTACAGGAGGCGGACCACGTCGTCCGGTTCGTGGACGCCCACCCCCAGGACGACCGCCTGTGCGGGGAACTGCGCCTCGTCGAGGGGGTCGTGGATGACTACACCGCTCAGCTGCCGGCGCGTGCTCCCACCGCCGGCGAGCTGCTGCCCGGTCCCCGGGCGTCGACGTGGTGGCAGGCCGGCTCGGAAAGCAGATGGGCGACGATGTCGTTGTTGTTCACGAAGCGGTACGGCGGGCGAACGCCTTGTTGTGCACGGAGGCCAGGACCTGGTCGCACGTGCGCGGCTGACCGTAAGCGGATCTGGCGGGCATCTGTGCGGCGGGAGTCGTTCCTGCCACTCTGGAAGCCAGGGACACCGCTCGCTCGGCAACCCTGAGGACCGGATGGATCGGTGAGGGACAGCGGGGGCAACGGATGCCAGGCTTTTTGACAGACTTACCGACCTTCTGGGCCTTCGCGGCGGTCTGGGTGGGCGCCTTCACGACGTTCATGGCGTTCTCGCTGCTCCGTCTCCGGTACGTGCTCCGGCGCGACCGGCAGGCTATCGGACGCTTCTTCGAGACCGGTGACGCGAAGCCCGTTCTCGCCATGTATCACCTTGAGGGAGAGCGGGCCGCGACACAGGCCGGGATGCTGCTGCTCTCCGCCGGGCCCCGCTCCTTCCGCGGCCGGCGCCGGGCGATCCCGGAAGCAGGACCGGAAACGCACCCCCTGCTGGCGTCACTGCAGACGGCCGTTGACGACGCCGGAGGGAGCGGCTCTCTGGAGGAGGCGAGAGCATCGTCCCGCTTCCCGGCCTTCCGCTCCCAGTTGCGGCGGACAGCACGGCGCAACCTCCCCGTTCGTCGGACGCGCGACGTGCCCGGCGCAAGGGAAGGGTGGGCCGCGGTGTGCGGTCTGCTCGCCGTCCTCGTCCTCGGCATCGGTTTCTACGCCCGCCAGCCGGGCTCGGACGGGCTCTGGTTCGTGATCGCCCTGGCCGTGCATGTGCCGGTGGCGGTCTGGCTCGGTGTGGCGGACGGGCGGAGGGGACCGGAGCAGTGGCCCGAGTTCGGGGCGCTGTGCGAGCGCTGCGTCGCCGAGGCGGGCGTTCGCGTCCTTGAACCGGAGCGGGTTGCCGGTACGGGCTCCGCCGCTACCTCCGGCTGGGCCAACGACGGCGGTGTCGGCGCGGCAAGTTCGTGCGGCGGTGGCTGTGGCGGCGGGGCATGAGCCGGTCGCGGCGTACCTTCGGTACCTGGCGAGCCGGTCGGCGCTTCCGGAGCTGGTGGCAGCCGACGTCGCAGGACTGGCCGGACGTGCACCGGGATGTCGCCTACCTCACCTGGAAGTTGGGCTGCTGGCATCCCGATACGCTCCTCGCGCGCTCGCTGGTGTCCCTGGTGCCATGGAGGGTGTCGCGGCATTCCCGCTCGGGTTCTGGTCGCGTAGCAGACCTCGCCGACGAGGCGGGGCAGTACCCACCGTGCGCCGGCCACGTGCGGTGCCTTGTCGAAGGGGCAGTCGTCGATTCGGTTGGGGGATGTGGATCGGAGACCTGATCGGCACCCTGCTGACGCCGACGCTCGAAGAGTGGCGCCAGTTCCAACAAGACGACGACGGCGACGACCCTCGGGGCGGCGCATAGGCGCCTCTCCGTCCAGCCCAGTGCGGGCTACCCCACTCGCACCCGATCCTGTTCCATCGCGATCGAAGTGCAGCCCGCAGCCAGGCGCCCCCTGCGCACCGGAGTGGCGGCAGAAGCTCGCGCAGCGGCGCCAGTTGGCGAACGCCCCCTGGCCGCCGGCCTCCTCGCGGTGCCTGCCGTCCGGCGAATGCCCAGGCCGGCGGCCCAGTTCGAAGCGCATTTCGACACCGGGGGTCAGGAACAGCTCAGCAGAAGGGACCGTCGGTCGCGAAGGCGTGGGCAGCGAAGCGCTCACCCATTCGGCGGTACGCGGCGGCGGTAGGGTGAAGGCCGTCGGGCAGGTCGTCTACCTCGTCCGGTCCGATCAGCGCTCGTCCGTCGAGATGGTGGAGGTGGGGATCAGACGCCTGTCGTGCCGCAGCGATCCGGGCCAGCTCGGCACGGACCACCGTCAGCGACAGTGCGCCGCCGGCCACATCGGCCGGGTCGCCCAGGGCAGCGATCCTCCCGTCCGGTCCGGTCTCGGTCGGGCCGGGCACCTGCTCAAGGGCCGGACAGCTCACCGGGGAGATCAACAGCAGCGGGGTGTCTGGGTGACCGTCCCGGATCGTGTCCAGGAATCCGTGTACCGCCGGTCCGAACGTCCGCAGCCGGAAGGCGGAAAGGCTCACGATGTTGATGCCCACCTTCAGGCTGATCAGGTCGGCGGGCGTGTCGCGGATCGTCCGGGCGACGTAGGGATCCAGCAGTGCGTTGCCCGCCTGACTGAGGTTGATCACCTCCACCCCTCCGAGCGCGGCTGCCACCACCGGCCAGGTCCCGGTCGGGCCGTCGGCCTCGATGCAGTGGCTGATGGAACTGCCATGGTGCACCCAGCGGCGCCGTCCGTCCGGCAGCGGTGCCAGCACGTCGCCATCGGCGCTCAGCGCCACCAATTCTGTGGGGGTCTGCTGCGGGAGCCACAGCTCGACGTTCTTCATACCGGCTGGCAGTCCAGCGAACCGTACGGTCCCGGGCTTGCCCGGGACGAGTCGCTGTACGGTCCCGGGGCCTGCCATCCGCAGTACGTTGCCCACCGGCGCCTGCTGGCGCCCGGCCAGGGCACCGTCCACCAGCAGCTCCAGCATCCCGGTAGGGCGGGGGCGGGGGTCGGCGGCGAGTTGGCCGGTGGAGGTGAGTAGCTCGAACTCCAATGCGCGCGCGTCGGTGCGGAACACCAGCCGCACCCCTGAAGGCATCACGGTCACCCCGTAGACCGACGGGTCCTGGTACTGCTCCTTGGTCCACGCGGGCAACCGGCGCGGCATCACCCCTGCCGCTGTGGTCTCCAGGTCCAGCGCACCCCGTAACTCCACCGGCCCGCCCACCAATGGAACCGTCCGCATCGCCACCGTCACCGCTCCTGTCCCAGGTCGCTGTGCTCCGGAGATGGCATCGGCCCGGTGCCTTCGTGGTTCATCGGCGCCCGCCGAACTCCCAGGCGTGGACCTCGATGGCCGCGTACCGGTCCGGGGTCAGGAGGGCGCGTGCCGTGTCCGGGTTCGGGGCCCGGAGCAGTGCGGCGGTGCCGAGCCATGTGTCGCCGTCGTCGGACAGCAGCGGTCCGTAGGCGATCAGTTCGTTCTGGTCGGGCGGTGGGGTGAGGTCTGCGGCCGGGCCTTCGCCGAGGCCGAGCACCAGGTACCGGTTGCCGCCGCTTCGGCCGCCGGGAAAGTCCCACATGGTGCGCCCCAGCAGGTTGCGCCATCGGCGCAGCAGTACGTCCCGGTATGCGCCGGCCTGGTAGTTGGGCTCGTCGAAGGCGAATGTGCGGGCGGCGGCTGGGTCGGGCAGGTCGACGATATGCATGCTCCCGGTGAGGGTTTCGCCGTCGTCGGTGAAGGTTGGGCCGCGGGCGATCAGCTGCTTCGTGTAGCGGTCCATGTAGGACCAGTGCTCCTCCAGCAGTTCCTCGCGCAATGCGAGGGAGCTTGGCCGGTCTCGGTGGTAGCAGAAGTACTCCATGGTCGCAGACCCTTCCTCACCGAGGGCACCATCTCAACCGGCTTTGTCGCCGGGGCTTCTGTGTTCCGGATGGAACAGCGTTCCGTCGGACGGTGCAGCCGTCGCGGCTGCGTGGTCTCGGCCAGGGTGTGTCAGGCGATGGCGAGTCGGTCCACCAGCAGTTTCACCCTCAGTTCGGTGTCTTCCGGTGGCAGCCGTCCCGAGCGGGTCAGGGTCGCCACTCCGTGCAGGGACGCCCAGAACACCTCGGTGAACAGCCCCGGTTCGACGCCGTCCCCGGCGAACTCGCCGAGGCACTCCAGCAGCGGAGCGAAGGCGTTCTTGAGGGGTTCCGGGGTTTCTTCCTGTGCGTATGCGAGGCCGCTGTCGAGCTGGAAGAGGGCGTCGTAGACCGCCGGGTTACGGGCGGCGAAGTCGAGGTAGGTGCGGGCGAGGGCGGCGACCCGCTCGCGGGGGGCTGCCCGCGGCGGCGGTCGCGGCCCGCACGAACGCCCGGATCTCCTCGTTGCTGCTCATTGCTTTCCTAGGGTCCCTAGGCGCGACGGCCGCCGGTGAGCACCGACACCCCCGGTTCTGCCTCCCGCCTGGTCACCCGGCGGGAGGCAGAACCGCTCCTCGGCTACGCCCGAGGCAGCCTCAAAGCCGTCATGCAGCAGCAACGGGGACGTTGGCCCGATCCGGTGGCCTGCCGCGTCAAGGGGCGGGCACTGCTGTGAAATCTGGACGCCCTGCGCGCTGTCACCGGCCAGGGCGGCACCGGATCCCGACGCCCGTCCGGTGCCGACCCCGACGGACTTGTCACGTGCCTGTCCTGCGGACACCGCTTCCGCTCCCTCGGCCCTCACCTTGCCCACGCTCATCAGACGACAGCCACCGATTACCGCGCCGAGCACCGCCTCCCGGCTACCACCGCGCTCATGGCCACCGATGTCCGCGCCACCCTGGCCCGGACCACTACCGCCGCGATGTCCAAGGACCCGGAGTTCGTCGCACGGATGCGCGCCGCCACCCCCTCCCAGCAGGAACTGGCCCGCCGCTCCGCCGAGGCCCGTGCCGGCACCGATGACCTCCCCGCCGTACAGGCAGCACGAGCCGCCAGCGCCCGCCAGTCCCTTCCCGTAGCCCGACAGGCCCGCCGCAACGCCCTGGAGGCCAAGGCGCACGCCGCCGGATTCGAGTCCATGGCCGCAGCAATCGACGCGACGCGGCACCTGTCGAGCCGGGCAGCAGCAGCGTGTTTTCGACAGGGTGTTTCGGAGCCACCGGGGCAATGAGAATGAGAGCCACCCGCGGGACCGCTTTCCACGTGGCTCGGTGTCCGCGAGACGTCGTTTGTTGGCTTGCCGGTCTGTTGGGCCGAACGGCGGTAGGGGTGCGGGCGGCAGGTCGGTTAGGTCGGGGAAGCGCCGAGGAATCTCAGGACGGCGAGAACGCGCCGGTGGTCGGCGTCGGCTGCGGGCAGGTCGAGTTTGGCGAGGATGTTGTTGATGTGCTTGGCCACTGCGCTGTCACTGACGACCAGGGCCTCGGCGATCCCGGTGTTGGAGCGTCCCTCGGCCATCAGGGCGAGTACCTCCCGTTCGCGTGGCGTCAGCCGATCGAGCGGGTCACTGCGGCGGCGCACGAGCAGCTGGGCGACCACCTGTGGATCCAGTGCCGTGCCCCCGGCTGCAACCCGCCGAACGGAAGCCACGAACTCCTCCACGTCGGCGACGCGTTGCTTGAGCAGGTAGCCGACGCCGCTGGTGTTGGCCGTCAGCAGGTCGGCCGCATACCGCTCCTCGACGTACTGCGAGAGCAGTACCACCGCGGTCTGCGGCCATTGCTTACGGATCACCAGCGCGGCGCGCACGCCTTCGTCGGTGAAGCCGGGTGGCATGCGGACATCGACCAGGGCCAGCCCGGGCCGGTGTTCCTCGACGGCCGCAAGCAGGGCTTCGGCGTCGCCGACTTCGGCGGCGATCTCGAAGCCGGCCATTTCCAGGACCTTGACGAGCCCGACGCGCAGCAGCAGTGAGTCCTCGGCGATCACGGCTCGCATGGCAGCTCCACGGCGATGGTGGTCAGGCCCCCGACCGGGCTGCTGATGTGGAAGGTGCCGTCAACGGAACCGACCCGTTTGGCCAGCCCGCTCAGTCCGCTGCCGGTGGAGGTGTCGGCGCCGCCGATCCCGTCGTCGGTGATGTTCACACGCAGCATTCTCCCGATCTGTTTGACAGTGACGTCCACGCGGGTGGCGCGGGCGTGCTTGGTGACGTTGGTGAGCGCCTCGGAGACCACGAAGTAGGCGACCGACTCCACGGTGGGCGCCGCTCGCTCCTCGAGGTCGACTCGCAGCCGTACCGGGATCGGTACCCGGGCGGCCAGCCCGGACAGCGCCGCGTCCAGCCCGCGGTCTTCGAGGACGGCCGGGTGCAGGCCGCGCACCAGGTCGTTGAGTTCGGCGATGGCCTCCTTCGCCTCGCGGTGCGCCTCGTCGATCACGGTGCGGGCCTCGTCCGGCAGGTTGGTGAGGGTGGCCTTGGCCAGGCCCAGGTTGACCGCGAGGGAGACTAGGCGCTGCTGGGTGCCGTCGTGCAGGTCGCGTTCGATGCGGCGGCGTTCGGTATCGACGGCGTCGATCAGGTCGGTGCGGCTCTCGGATAGGTGCTCGACACGCTGCTGAAGCTGCTGGGAGCGGCTGGTCCCGAGCAGCGCGAGCGCGATCCGGGTCTCGGCGCGGGTCACCGGCCCGGTCAGCCAGGGTGCGGCGCACAGCAGCAGCACGCCGGCCGCGGTGTAGTACACCGCTTGGGTCGCGTAGTCGACATAGTCCAGGCGAACCTGCACCGGCAACATCCAGGCCCACCCGTTGACGGTGACGCCAGCAAGGCCCGCGACCCACGCAGCGAGCACCCCCAGCTCCACCACAGCCAGGAGCGGACCGACAAGCAGGTGGTATCCGGCCTGCCGCCAGGTCTGGGCCACGGATAGCCACCGCAGAGCGCGCCTCAGCCACCCTTGCTCGCGCGCGGCCGGCAGCCGGAGGATCTCCACTCCCAGCAGCACCCGGTAACGGCGTCGCTGCACAGCGGTGAGCGCAAGCACACCGAGCAAGATCAGCACAAACGGGAGCGGGAGCCACGGCCACGCCCTGTACTTCGCGACACTCGCCATCCAGCTCCACAACGGCACCAGCGCAAGGTGCAGCGGAATCCCGGCCGCCAAGAAACCGGTGTCCCGCCGGACCCGAACAACTCTGCGCCGCAGCGCCCGGGGAATCGTCATGGCTCGACGGTAAAACGCCAGGTGAGGGCTATGCCATGCACCGTGCATCCGGATCGATGGTGAAGCTGGCACCACCCTGAGAACGGCACCCGGCATTACTGACTGTGATCGCTGTGCGGCTCAGGCTGAAGGGCATGCAGGAAATCATCGAACTGTTCCCGGAGCCGGACGCCGAGCGCGGCATACTCAGGCCGCACGGCCCGCGCACGGGATCGCTCCCCAGCCCGCAGCGCCGTCGTCCGGACCGCCTTCCAGGCCGACGGCGGGGTCTTGTCCTGGCCGGCTGCGGGGTGGCGCTGCTGCCGTGGCTCGTCGTGTTGGCCACCAGCCTGCCGACCACCTTCCGTGCCTCGCACTGGTCCGCCGCCTGGGTGGGTCTGGACGCGCTGGAGGCGGTCGGCCTGATCACCACAGGTCTGCTGGCCACCCGCGGGGATCGGCGACTGGCACCCGCCGCCGCCGCGACGGCCGCCCTGCTCACCGTCGACGCCTGGTTCGACACGATGACCGCGGCCAGCGGGAGCGAACTGCGCGCGGCGTTGGTCATGGCGTTGTTCGCAGAACTTCCGTTCGCAACGGTATGCGTCCGCCTGGCGGTTCGAGCGCTGCCCCGCACCCCATGAAACCCGCCACACCGACCCGGGCTGCAACCACGGATACCACAGAACTGGAGAACACCATGGGCTCTGCTGTCCTGACCGCACCGCGCCTGCGCTGGGCCTGCGCCCTCAGTGCCGCTGCCGCCGCAGGCGCCTGGTGGTTCGGCGACAAGGCGCCGTACCCCTACGCCCAACGCAGCCTGCTGGACCTACCGTTGCCGTTCCTCACATCCGCCCGGCTCGACGCGGTGCTCACCCCGAGCCCGGGCGAGCGGATCCTCGAAGTGGGGCCCGGCACCGGACTGCAGTCGCTGCACATCGCACCGTAACTCGGGCCCGACGGGCAGCTCGACATCCTCGACATCCAACCCGAGATGCTCCGCCACGTGATGCACCGCGCGGGGCAGCGCGCAGTACCCAACATCGTGCCCACCCATGCGGATGCCCGCGAGCTGCCCTTCGACGACGACACCTTCGACGCCATGTATCTGGTGACCGCACTGGGCGAGATCCCGGAACCACAACGGGTGCTCGATGAGGCAGTACGGGTGCTCACCCCCGCAGGACGGCTGGTCGTGGGCGAGTTCTTCGACCGGCACTGGATCCCCTTCGGACCTCTGCACCGTCTCGCCGACGCGTCCGGCCTGCATCTGAGCACCAGGAGCGGCTCGACCCTCGCCTATCTGGCACGGTTTCAACCCTGCGCCCGCCAGATGTATAGGTGTGGTCGGGGTGCTGACATCCCCTCTGCGCACCCCCTGCCGCCCGACTACCGAAATGGAGAGGGTGGGGGCGGGGCGGGCGGAGCGCTTCGGGGATCGGCGGCCGGCCAGTCCCTTCTCGCGCGTCGGCGGGGCCGCGCGCGCCGGTGCTCGCACCCCTGGCCTGTTGGGCCGGTCTGGGCTGCCGACGTCAGGCGTGCCGAGTGCGGTGGCTCCGGCAGCGCCGGGCGCGGCACCATCTACGCCCCGCGCTGCAGTGCCTGCGCGGACGTCCGCCCCGTGCTCCTCGGCAGGCCGGTGGAAGATGCGGGTGACCGTGTGCAACGGCGCCCCGGCCTGACCCCGGAGTGGGGTAGGCCGGGGCGCCATCGGAGCAGGTCAGGTTCCGAGGTATTCCAGGAGCCAGCTGACCGGCACGTCGTCCGCCGAGTCGGCGGTAGCCGTTTTCATGCGGCCGATGAGGACCTTCCGGGTGCCGGGTGGCAGCTTCTCGGCGAGGCGGTCGCCGTTGTCGGGGACGTTGCGGGGCTGCACGCCGCTCCAGGAGCCGCTGGTGTAGATGCTCACGCCGAGCCTGACGTCTGCGTAGGCGCAGCCGAAGCTGAGCCATGTGTCGCCCCAGGGGCCCGCGTTGGGCGGAGGCACGGTCAGGATGATCGTGTGCTTGTAGTGGATGAGCCCACCAGCCTCGGTGAACGCGAAGCCATGCGGGATCTGGTCGAGTTGGAAGCTGTTGGCCACTAGCTACTCCTTGCTCAGCAGGGGAGCGACACATCACACGGTAGGAACCCAACATCCTGATTTGTTATTTTTTATGGCTAAACCAGCGATACGAGTGGAGCTGGTGCGCCCCGCACTGCCCCACACGCCCGCGTACCCCCTGCTGTCAACTGGTCTCCGGCGCGAAAGCTTTGGCCTGAACACGGATCTGGCCGGCGCACGGGCGACATTTCCGGTGGTCCAACTTCGTGGGAGTTCTCGCTTCCGTGTCCGGGATGGTTCTCAGTTTGATGTCCGGTCTTGGGCGTTGTGGGCCGGGCCGACCCGGGTGTTTCTATCGGGTGTTGAGCAGTGGTGGCCGGGTGCTGGTGCTGGACAAGCAGTGAGGGTTGGCTGGTCATTGAGTGGTGATAGGTGTCGTTTTGTCGGTGGGTGTTCGTCATTGTTTTGTCAGTGGGTTAGTGGGGTGTCTGAGCTGGTGGTGAGGGGTGCTGGGTTCTGACAGTGGATGCCGATGGGTGACTGTCGTTTTTGCGGGGCGTGGTGGTCGGTTTGCTGCTGATCGCTATCAGGGGTGGGGTGTTCGTGCTGGTCAGTGGGGTGGTGTGGCAGCAGGGGTCGGCCATGCGGGGTCGCCGGTCAGGATGTTGATGGCGGGGGTGATTCCTGATGCTGCGGCGATGTCGGTGAGTTGGTTGTGGTGGTGGAAGTTGGTGTGCCGGAACAGGTGCCTGCTGGGGTGGTGGTGAGCGTTGAGGTAGTGCCAGGCCCGTGCGGCGATCAGCAGGGGCTGCGCCCATGTGGGGACGGGGTGCCAGCGGCGTGTGCTTGTCGGCCGGTACGGCCGGCGGGGGAGGGCGAGGGCGGTGGCGTCGGGTGCGAGGTCTGCGAGCCGGGCGGCGGCTAGTTGTTCGGGCTGGTCTGTGTTGCTGAGGAGTTGGGCGGCGAGGAGTCCTGCGTGGAGCGGGTGCCCGATCTGCTGTACCTGCTGGATGAGTTCGTGTCCGCTGTCTCGGGTGTGGGTGTCGGGGCCGTCTGCGTGCGGCCTCGTGCCCGGGCGTACAGGGCCTTTCTCTCGGAGCCTGTCTCGGGCCGCGTCGAAGTCGTCGGTCCTCTGGTAGCCGGTGCTCAGCCTGGCTGCGCGTTCGGTGAGACGGGTGTCCGGTTCGCGGTGCCAGATGAGGATGAGGTGGATCCCGGTACGGGCTCGCAGTGTGTCGAGCTGTTCCCATCGTGTCGGGGTGAGGGTGTGGGCGCGCAGGACGATGACGTGTCCGGTCCGATGGGCGTTGATCCAGGAAGCGGCTGCGGTCCAGGCGGGGCCCACCTTGTCTGCCCACGAGGCGCGGTGCCGGGGCGCGTTCATATCGTGGGGCGGGAGCTGTTTGCCGAGCGCGCACAGGATGTCCTGGGCCAGAGCGGGCGGGGCGGACGAGCCGGGGGAGGGGTGGAGGGTGACGCGTCCGTTCTCGGGGGAGTGTGCGTCCAGGGCGGCAGCCGTCCATGCGGGGTGGTCGTCGGCGTCGATGACGATACGGACCGCTCGGGCTGCTGTGTGCCTTCGGCCTCGTGAGGCTGCGCTGCGCGTGGCCGGGATGTTGCTGCCGCTCACATGCCGCCGATCTTGCTGTAGACCCAGTGGATGAGCTCTTCGGTGACGTGCTCGGTGCCGGTCTTGTCCATGCCGGAGACCAGGTGGGCGGTGATGTTGGCCCAGTTACGGAAGCTGCCGTGGGCGGCTTCCTGGTCGACCATGTCGATCAGCGAGGGCTCGCAGGTGGCCCATATGGGGTGGAAGGCGGGGATGACCTTGCGGATCTGGTTCTTGGGCAGACGGGTGAACTCCTGCCAGATGTAGATCCGCGAGGCCAGCATCGGCTCGCGCCGCAGTACGCGATAGCAGTTGTCGCCGCCGGCGAAGATGACCGCGATGTCGGTGTGCTTGTCGTCCCACAGGTGGCGCCAGAACTCGAATCCGGTCCGGCTCATCCACTGTGCCTCGTCGCAGACCAGGACCCGGAACTGTTCGGCGAGAGCCTCTTTGAGGAGGGCATCGAACTCGCTGGGCCGCCTCGGTGGTTCACCGGGCAGCCGCAGCGCCTTGAACAGGCCGTGCCGGATGTCGCGCGGGGTGGGTCCGGCCCGTAGCTCGAGCCGGTAGGTCGCCCGCGGTGCCAGCTCGCGCAGGGCGGAGTTCACGGCCATGGTCTTGCCGTAGCCGGCCGGCCCGTACGCGCACATCATGGCCTTGGCCTTGATGACCGCTTCGATGTTGTCCTTGGTGGTCAGCAGTGATTCCGTGCCGACCAGCTGGGCGTCTTCGAGGCCGAGGAAATGATCGTCACGCATCGCAGGCAGACGCCCGTAGGCCAGGTCAGTTCGTGTCACCGTGACGGTCCTTTTCCTGCTCGGTGGATGAGGGTTCGATGGGCCTGGCCCAGTGCTCGGGCGCGGGAGCGTGAGGGATGAGGTCGGGGCGGGCCAGCGTCCTGCGCCCGCTTCGGCCGGTCTCGTCGAGCTCGCCAGCCGCTTCGCTGTGGGTGGGGGTCCGGCTGCGCGTGGCGGGCGCGGCAACGGTCTGGGCCTTGAAACGGTCCCGCCGGAGCTTCTCGGCGGCCTTGAGATCAGCGCGCAGGCGGCGGGCGGCCGCGGTGCGCGCAGCTTTGAGCGCACGGACCTGCTCGCCAGTGGCTGCGTCGGCCAGGTACGCGCTGCCCAGATGGGCCCCGGAGACGCCGAAGACCTCGATGAGGTCGTCGTGGTGGGGCAGATGCCGGACCACGACGCGGGTGCCGGTACGGCCCACCATCCAGTCGGCGATGTAGTCCCGACGGTGCCAGCGGACGCCGTGAGTGGTGATGGTGCGCTCCCGCCCGTCGTCCTCGAGGGCGAAACCGGCGAGCTGCTCGGCCGGCACATCGGCCACGGGGGTGGGATCGGCCGCCCATGCCTGGAGCGGTGTCCTGCCGCCCAGGGCATCGGGGCGGTGCTCGCTGTTCCACCACTGCACCCAATCCAGCAGGCCGCTGACGAAAGAGGCGAAGGTGAGCGCGGGAGCGTCGGGGTCCGCCGGGCGCCCGCCGGTGAGTTTGGGCCGGTGGGTGTAGCGGGGCAGGAGCACGAAGTGCATCTCTTCGGCGGCGTCGTTGAGCGCCTCGACCGTGCCCTTGAGATGCGGGGTGTAAGCGGGCAGGTCGATGACCGCGACGGCGAACGCCCCCATCGCGCCCGTGACCGTGCGGCACAGGAACTCCTTGCCCCGGTCCACCCGGATCGCGGCCGGCAGCCCGCCCGCAGGCCCGTACGGCGCCCGCCGGTCGATCGCGGACCGCAACGCGGCCAGGACCGCGTCCCTGGAGGGTGCGTGCGGGGTGACGGCCACACCGACGATCACCTTGGTCGCGCAGTCGATGAACCAGGTCACCCACGGACAGACCAGCTCGCCCTCAACGTCCACCTGGACCGGCACCCGCTTGTGATCGCCCTCCCAGACCACGTTGCGGTGAGTGGGCGGACGCTTGGCGAACACGTCATGCGCCCGCCGCGCCTTCTCGCCCTGCCTGAGCCCGGCCCGCTCGCCGGCCGTCAGGTCCCGGCGAATGGCCCGGTGCAGTGTCGCCAGCGAGGGAACCTCGGGCCGCTCGGGATCCTTGCGGGCACGTTCGACGAGTTCGGCATGGACCCGGGAAGCGTTTCCGCCCCACAAGGCCAGCAGCTGCCGTACCTCAGCCGTCACCGTGAACCGCCCGGCCGGCATCCGGTCCAGGCGGCCCTCCGCCCGGGCCGCGGCCAGCCACCGCCACACCGTCCGCTCCGACTTCCCCAACGCCTGTGCCACCAGCCGGACATGGCCGGACGTCAGCTCGCCCCGGACCTCCAAGCCGAACAGCCGCTGCACCGCGGCCACCCGGCCGACCTCGACGGCACGTACTGTCTGCGCGTGCCGTGCACCAGTTCTGTCGTCGGACATGCTCCAGGTCTCTCACGGGATCTGCAGCCCGTTGACGGGATCCGGCATTGCGATGACAGTGACGAGGCGCATCTGCTAAAGCTTCTCCACCGGCATCCTTCGGCTTCCGTGTGCTGTTCTCAGCGGCGCCGTTTTGAGCTTGTGGGGTGGTCAATGACGTCGGCTGCTGCCCGGCCAGTGCGGTGAGGCTGCCGGAGCCGGTGAGGCAGGCCATCACCCGGGACGGCATCAGCGGCGCGCCCGATACTCATGGCAACAGCAGGCGAACAACGGCTTCGCTGCAGGACTCCCGGCCAGACGACCAATCGGACGATCCTGCGATAGCGACCATTGGAGATTTGCCGGAGAGTTGAGATTCAGCATCCGCGCGTCCGTCACGATTCCTAGTTCCAGCAGGGCGATCGGGCCACGGAGTGATGTCAGTGGTGACGGGCAGAATGTGGTCAGGGGAAGGAGTGGCAATGTCCACTGAGGGGTCTGACCTGCGGATACCTGCGCCCAGCGGTTGCCGTTGGTGCGGGGTCGATGAACGCGAGCACATGCAGCGGTGGAAGCCGCCGGTGGGATGGCACGAGTGGGTCGCTCCGACACTGGAGCAACGAAAGAAGCGCATGCTGGCCCGCCGCCGGCAAGGCCGTTCCGGTTCCGGCGGTGGACTAGCCATGCTAGGACGTCTCAGGATGCTAGCTCTCTGAGATGCTTGAAGACGCTCCGCAGCTGCTCCGGCACGTCGTCCGAGTCGTCCAGGGCCATGGCCAGCTCGCACATCATCTCGGGCTTGCCGCCAGGGCCGCTTGTGCTGTCCGCTTGCAGCATTTCCTGGACCGCTCCGCTGAACTTGCCCCGGCCGCGAAGAGCGGCGAAGTCGGCAGGCTGCCAGGCACCGTCGGCTTTGGCCCAGATCTTGTTGGCGACACGGGCCCATACGTCATCGCGGAAGAGCTCTTCGAGCTCGTTGAACTTCTCCTCCTGCGGGGCATCATCCTCCGGTTCACCGAGGAAGCTCACGTAGCGGCGGGCATGGGGACCGAAGAACTGGGTGAGCTTGGGGGTCTTGAAAATGCCCTTGCTCACATTGCGGCTGTCGGCATCGACCACCAGCATGAGCGTGCGCCCCTGCTTGATGAGGTACCGGGCCAGATGCAGAGCACCTTCGTTGTTGAAGCACGCCCACAGAGCAATGCCAGCTGCCTGCAATGACAGCCCTTCGCACAGCCGGAACAGCAGAGGGAAGGCACGCTGCTCGGTCTCACCTTCCACGGCCAGGAAGCAGCGTTCGTGCAGCAGCACAGAATTCCGCAACCCGACCGCGGCCGCGATCTTCCCCAAGTGCGCATCGATCTCGTCGCCCACAAGCCCCGCCCCGAGCCGTTCCACCACAGTGCGGTGGTCTTCCAGCTTCAGATGCACCACGTCGGAGATCTCGACCCCGTCAATGAGATTCATCGAGTGCGTCGCCACCAGCACGCTGACATTACGAACAGCGCTCTGTGCCCGGATCAACTCCATGATCTTGCGCTGATGGGCGTAGTCGAGGTGGGTATCCGGCTCGTCGTACACCACGATCGTCTGCACCGGTGGCGGCTCGGACGCCTCACCATCACAGGGGCTCACCGCAGTAGGGGCGGTATCTTCTTCCTCGGCCAGCAGCTCGCTGGTCCATTCCCAGATGGCCAGTGAGATACGACGGTTGCTGCCCAACCCGGTGCGGTCCAGCCCTACGGCCTCACCAGCACGGCGGGCGATGCGCAACGGCGCAGCCCTGAATCCCTGCTGGAAGGAGACATCAGGATCGACAGAGACCTTCTTCAGGTCCGGGCAGCGCGTCTGGATGTGGTCGCACAGAGACTTGGCGTCAATGCGCAACCGGTCCTGGACCTCGTCCTCGATGATGGTGAGCTTGCCCTTGAGTTCCGGATCCGCCATGTGGCTCTGGAAACGGCCGACCAGCGCAGTCTTGACGGCATCATCCGGCTTGGCCACTTTGCCGTCGAACGGAAGGTACCGCGGCATGCGCTTGTCGAGATTGGAATGCGCAGGCACCCAGCCCTCTGAGGTGGCGTGCTCACGCCCGTACGTGCGCAGAGCCTGTTCCAAGTCCGGCTTGCGCATGGAGACGGGAGAGAGCTCGCACTCCTTAACCATGTCCTTCAACGCCGGTGCAAGGTGCTGCGACAGGTCACGCAACCGCTCATCATCCGGAATGGGCTGCCAGATCTCCAGACGGGGAACCAGATCTTCTGTCGAACAGCGGCGCAGCCGAACCTGCTCAGGAAGGTTGAATTGCTCCTGTTCCCAGGTGTCCAGAGTGAACGATCCGACAACGCTGGTCTCCTCACACCGCACCGGCGTCGCGGACACGTCTCCTCCATCGACGGTCAGGTAGGTGCGGTCGTCCTCCGCCAACACATGTTTGCCAAGCAGGAAGGCAAGAGCGTCCAGCAGCGCGCTCTTGCCACCATCGTTGTGCCCGGCGAGGATCGTGGGCTTCCTAACGGGGATTTCTGCGACCTCGGTCAACGAGCGGAAACCACTCACGCTAAAGCTGTTCAGGTGCACTGCGCGACCGCTCCAACTCCCGCGCCGACGATCCTTCGCGAGCCCACAACCTGCGTTGCCAAGGACGCGTGGCGCTAATCCCAACCCCGGTCGGTCCATCCTAGAGCGTTCGTCGCAGCGTCACCCTCGGTCCCACCCAACCCCTGCCCGAGTGCCTGGCATCCCCACCCGACAAGCAGGCCTACCAGCGCATGCCGAGCTGGTCGAGGTCGACCCGTCGCTGCCCGGCGAGCTTCCCGGCCCGTTTACGCACGTTGTCGAGCCATGTACCGAGCTTGACGGCCACGACCCCGTCATCACCGTTCTGACGGCCCACCAAGCCCGCTTCCGCCCCCACTCGCTCGACGTGCTTCCGGGGCACCCGAAGATGCCCCTCACGGGCATGGAACTGCCGTGCGGCGCGGAGGTTCACCGCCCACATGTCGTCCTGTGTCCGTTTCACCGGCCGTTCTGTCTCCTCGACGGGGTCGACCCCGAGGACGTTCTCCAGGAGCCATTGCTGTGCGGGAAGGAGTTGTTCCCACCCGAGCCGCTGCGCCGTCACCCACCTCCCGAGGTCCTCGCCCTGCACGATCACCTTCCCGGCCGCCACCGGCAGGGCCCCGCCATCCTGGAGGAGGTTCTGGACGAGCCGGAAGCAGCGTTGCCACCCCGTGTCCCATACCGGGCACCACCCCGGATCGATCTCCTCCAACACAGCGCGCCGCGCTTCGGTCAACGCACCCGCACTGATCTCGACAGCCAGGCCGGCCTGCCGCCGCTGCGCATTGGCATCCGCGGTCCGGGCGGCGAATCGCTGGTTCTTGACCCAGGCCCCGACCGGATACCCCTCCCAGACCGCGGTCGCGGGAGGCAACAGGTGCCCGTGCACGGCCGCCCAGGCGCGGGCGGCTGTGAGGCCTTCCTCGAACGCAACGTCCTGATGGGACCAGACCATGCCCAGCCCGTCGAGCTGTTCCGCCCGCCCCGGATCCAGGCGTCCGGCCTTGTGGGTTTTCCGCTGGTTGGCGAGCCAGGTCCCGAGCGGGAACCCCGCCGGGGCCCAGCCTTCCGGGGTGACGTAGTCGTACGGCACCCGCAGCTGATCCGTCCCGGTCTCCTTCACGTACCGCACGCATGCCTGGATACCTCGGCGCCAGAACGTGTTCTCCGGCTCGATGACCCGCAGCTTCACGAACTGCGCCAGCAGTGCCGGATCCCTGGGTGTGCTGAACTTCAGCAGCTCCCGCGCGGGCACACTCGGCGCCCGCACGCCCTCCGGCTCTTCCCGCTCAGCTTCCGCCTCGCCTTCCTCGGCACTCTCCGGGTACCAACTCCCGCTGCGGATACGGGGGTCGGCGAGGTGTTCGATCGTGTCGGTGTCGTGTGCCCGCAGCGCCCCGAGGACCTTGGCGAGGGTTCCGTAGGCGTCCGAGGTCAGCATTTCGTCCGGTGTTTCGCCCGGTGCGAGGAATACCGGAACAATCAAAGAAGCAATCTTTCCCTCACCGGGGCTGATTCGCAGGGCGCGTCCGACCATTTGCACGATATCGATCATCGATCCCCGCGCATCGCAGAATGCGACGGAATCACAATTTGCCGTATCGACGCCCTCACCCAGTACCTTCACTGAACTGAGCACGCGCAACGCCGCCGGCACCAACCCCTTCCCTGAACGCTCCCCACCCCTGCTGCGCCCCCCGACACCACCCTCGACCAGCTGCGCCTGGTCCTGGCTCGTGATGGTGTTGGAGGCGAACTCCTCCAGGACGGCGCGGCGGTGGGCGGGCGGGTGTTCGCCGTACAGCCAGTCCGCCCATACCCGCCCCGGCTCCGGGTACCGCCTGGGGTTGTCTTCCCACAGCTTCCGGGCTGCGTCGACGACTCCTGTGGCCATGGCTTCGGCTTCGCTGACGCGGCTGTGGAACGTCAGGACCTTGCGCAGGTTTTCCTGGGCGGCAGCGGTCACGATCCCGGTCTGCAGCGCCGCGAGCCGTGCTCCACGTGCGGCGTCCGACCCGTACCCGGCTTCCTCGCGCAGCTGATGGAACTCAGGGTCGGAGATGTCGACGCACACCACCTGGTACGGGGCCACCAGGCCCCGGCTCACAGCTTGTGAGAGCGTCAGTTTGTACGCCACCGGCCCGAACACCCGCGACTCCGGATCCATGCTCGCGATCAACCGCGGCTCACCGGACTCACCGCCCTGAGCATGCTCGGGCGCTTCCCAGATCCGGGCCGTGGCGGTCATGTACAAACGGCGGGTCGCCGGGATTCGCACCTGGTCGTGCACCGCGGCCCACGGCTTACCCGCGTACCCACTGGTGCGGTGCGCCTCGTCGACGACCATCAGGTCAAACGCACCAAGCCCGGCACTATGGGCGCGCTGGAGGATGCCGAGGCCGACGGCGGCATACGTGGCGAACACCGTCACCCGCTCCAGACCCCTTACCCAGGCGACGAGTTCGCCCGGATCGGTCGTGCACGGCACACCGTCGGAGTCGTCGGCGCGCAGCGAGCAGACCCCGACCATTGCCCCTGTACGGCCTCCTTCCCGCCACGCGGCCGCGGTCTGGGTCAGCAGGTCCAGTGTCGGTACCAGGACCAGGACATGTCGCGCGCCGAGTTTCTCGGCGGCCGCGACGGCGATCAGGGTCTTCCCGGAGCCGGTCGCGGCGATGACCTGGGTCCGCAGCCCCTCGGCCGGCAGGTGTCCGCTCGCAGGCGTCTGCAAGACCCTCAGAACCGCGTCGGCCGCCTCCACCTGATGCGGAAACAACTCCTTCAGCGTCACCAAAACTTCCTCTCATCGACCGCTTCAGATATATTTCCAAGCCAGAAAAGACCCGGATCCCTGTACAGCAACATGCATTTTCAGTGACTACCAAGACACAGACAATCGCCCCCAGGGACAGCGGCAGGGTGTCGGCTCACACTCCTTAATCTAGCTGGGCGTCAAGAGTGACGCACACCGACTGCAGAAGTGTTTCCAAACCTCCAGTCTGTCATCTGCGCAGAGCCGTCCCTGTCAACCCATGAACCCTCCTGACAAGGACTCAAGGGACCAGAGAACGGGTAGCAAGCCCCGGACTTCACGACCCGTCACCGCACATCCCAGCAAGGCCACCCCAACCCGTAGCCAGCCAAGGGCCGTGCGGAGCATGGCCCGCCGCCCGGATCGCGGAGCGATCCGGGCCACAGTCAACGAAGTTGACTGCCCGGGCCACGGAGTGGACCGGCAACCCCGGACGAAGTCCGGGAACAACGCACGGAGTGCGTTGTCGTCTTCCGCCGCGTAGCGGCGGCGCGTCGTGTCTGCGG